>CAYOIT010000150.1:0-11306 GCA_964404035.1 uncultured Verrucomicrobiota bacterium
TACATGATCAGCGTTCCCTAAATAGCGAAAAAGGATGTTGAATGATGGGACGTCGTGGACTGACGGTGTGGGGAGTTGTTCTGGGGCTTCTTTCGGCCTGCGGCGCCGGGACAGCGCCTGCCGGCCCGCTGCTTCTCACGTGGGAAGGCCGGACCATGGGAACGACTTACATGGTGAAGATCGCAGGGGTTGCCCCGGAACCCGAACTCACCTCCCGGTTGCAGGCCGCTGTCGAGAAGAGGTTTGGTGAGATCAAGGAGGAGATGTCGCACTATGCGGCTGATAGCGAGCTTTCGCGCTTCAACAACAGTACCTCGCAGGCTCCCATCAAGGTGTCGGCCGAATTCGCCAAGGTGATTCGTCATTCCCTGGCATTGAACCATGATTCCGGCGGCGCCTTCGATCCGACGCTGGGCTGGCTGATCGATCTATGGGGTTTTGGCCCGGCAGGCCGCAAGTATAACCCGCCGACGGACGAGGCGGTCCGGGATTGCATTGCGAAATGCGGAGCCGTTCACTTGAAAGTCACCGCGAACGATGAACTGCAGAAAGACCTGCCCGAGCTAAAACTGAACCTGAGTGCGGTGGCCAAAGGCTACGGGGCTGATGAAGCATCCCTGGTGCTGCGGGAACTGGGTTACACGAATGTGTTCGTCTCCGTCTGTGGGGAGATTGTGGCCTTCGGGACCAATGCGGAAGGCCAGCCTTGGAGGGTGGGGGTGGAGCAGCCGGTTTACGATCTTCCGCGCGGGGCCGCGCTGAGCGGTGTGGTTTCCCTCTCCAACCGGGCGTTGTCGACGTCGGGCGATGCGTACAACTATTTCAAAGATAAGGATGGGCGGGTCTATTCGCACATTCTTGATCCCGCCGTGGGCCGCCCTGCCCGTCACAAGCTTGCCAGTGTCACTGTGATCGCTCCCAACGGGCTTACGGCCGACGGGTTGGCCACCACGCTCTTTGTCATGGGGCCCGAGCGGGGCCTGGCCTGGATCGAGCATCACCCCGAATACGCGGCCCTGTTCATTGTCAGAACGGGAGCCGACCAATTCAAGATAGTGCCCAGCACACGTTTTCCGCCGTTCGAATCCATCCAGTGAGAAGAAGACGGCGGGTCTGGCAGCCCCGCCCTACCGCTTGGCGTCGTTCACTCCGCGGCAATTCTGAGGGTGACGGTGCGGTTCTTGAGCCGGTTGGCGGGCGTATCGTTGGGGAAGGGTGTGGCGACATCGGCTTGCGAGGCGGCCGATAGGGCGGTGTTGGTCAGGTCGGCGTCATAGTGCAGGAACTGAACCACACGCGCGGCCCGAGCCAGTCCCAGGGCGTAGTTGTCGCGATAGGCGCCGCCGCCGCGCACCGGGGTGTCATCGGTATGGCCGCGTACTTCAATGGTGAGGGGCGACTCCACTTGTGCCAGGACTTTGGCCAATTCCCGCAATACCTTCTCCGCTTGGGTTGACAGGGTCGTATGGTGCGCGAATACCGGGTCGAGGAAGGTGAGGGTGGCCGTGTTTCCATCCGTGGCCACTTGAACGCCGTCGATATTCAGTGAGCCGGCCCAGGCGGGGGGGAGACGCGGCGTTGGCTCGGTTGCCTCGGTGTCTGGCTCGGCTGTCAGTGCGTTGGCGACCGTTGACGGGCCGACGGGGCGATCCGTCTCCTCATCAGTGTTTCCTCCATCAAGGTGGACCGTGCTGTCCCCAGCGCGGTCAGACGCCGGTAGGGACACCGGCGTCCACCCGGAGGATGTCTCGATCATTCCCGCTGCTCCCATTCCGAGCAGGCAGGCGGACACGGCGATGGCCGCGAAAGCGGCAGGCAACCGCCAGTCCGTGCGCCAACCAACGGGAACGGGGGACGGTTCGCTCACGGGCAGCGGAGTTGGTGCGGCCAGGGGTTCGGGGACCGGTGTGGTGCGTCGGTTGGCCTCGGCGGCCAGCACGTCGGTCCCGGCCTGGGGTCTGTTGAGAATCAACGACGGGATGGCCTTCAGTCTCAGGGCCCGGGCGGCGGCCAGGCGTTGACGTCCGTCAATCACCTCATAACCGGTCTCATTCTTACGGGCCAGAATGGGCTGCAGGATCCCGTGCGTCCGGATGGATTCCAGCAAGGCCTCGGACGGCACAGCGGGGGAGGCCGACGGATCCACGATGCTACCCGGCGGCAGTTGGAGAAAGCCGCGGTCGGAGGCGGTTGCCAGCGGGGTATCGACCCGGGCCACTTCGGACATCAAATCGCCGAGACCACGACCAAGCGTTTTACGGGGCATGTTCATTGGTGGGAAACCACGTTCAAGGGAGTTTCGCTTTGCGGCGCGTCAAAGACGCGGCGCAAGGCGGCACCCAGCGCCGGCCTGTCGTCGACCTGCTCGGGATGGCGGCGTTGCAGGAACTCGCGAGCCAGCTGACGGTAGGCCACGGCTCCGGTGCAGTTGGGGTCGTGAAAGATGACGGGTTTCCCGAAGCTGGGCGCCTCGGCCAGGCGCACATTTCTCGGAATCAGGGTTTCATAAACCTTGCCCCCGTAGTGGGTCACCACTTCCTGAACCACCTGCTGCCCCAGGTTCGTGCGGCCGTCATAGAGGGTCATCACGATCCCCTCGATCTCGATGTGCGGGTTGGCGCCGCTCTCGCGCAGCTGGCGGATGACCCGGCTCATGACGGCCAGTCCCTCCAAGGCGAAGTACTCGCACTGGATGGGCAAGATGACCGTATTGGACGCGGTCAGGACATTCATGGTCAGCATGCCGAGGGTGGGGGAGCAGTCCAGGAGAATGAAGTCGTACTGCCCGAGGGCGACAATGGGGGCCAACGCTTCCCTGACGCAATGCAGGTAGGCATTGGTGCGGGCGATTTCCACTTCAGCGCCCGACAAGTCGATCTCGGAGGGAATGATATCGAGATTGGGAAAGGCGGTGGACTGGATGAGCGCTGCGGCCGCCTGTTGCCCGACGATGGCGGGGTAAAGACTGGCGCCCTGTTGCTTGGCGATCCCCAGTCCGCTGGTGGCATTGGCCTGAGGATCGAGGTCGACAAGGAGGATGCGTTTCTTGCGTTCCGCCAGGCAGGCAGCGAGATTAATGGCGGTGGTGGTCTTCCCTACGCCGCCTTTCTGGTTCACAATGCCGATGGTTGTCGTGGCCATAATAGTCTCGGTCCTTGAATCGGGTGTCCTTAATACCCTACCCGTGCCGCGGAGTCAGCGCAAAAAGCAAACAGCCTTTCCAGGGGTGGCCCTGGGGGTCTGCCGCCTTCAACCCGCACGCGACCGCGCGAAAGGCAGGCGGCTCATCAGGTCGGCGCTCAACTCCTGCAGCGATTCACCCACGTGCCCGCCGTGTTCCCGCGACAGCCGGTTGATCACCAGGAGCGGTGTCAGGAGCAGGAAAATGCGCACCAGAAATACCCACCGGTTCCCATCCAGGAAGAACACGCCCCAATGGCCTTCGAACCCGCCCAGGGAGCGGGCGATGGCCGCCCCGAGAAACGGTCCCACTCCGGCCGCCATGGTGTTGGCCACGAAGGAGATGTTGATATAGGCGCTCCGGTGTCCTTCCTTCGCGCTGTCGAGCATCATGTCGGTGATCCCCACGCCGATGCCGAACAGACACATGCCGTGCAGGACGGCATAGGTCCCGATCAGAACCGGCCAGTGGGCCAGCGCCGGCGAGGCCACCAGCCATAGCAGGTTCACGAGGGCCAACGGCGGCAGCAGCAGGACGAAGATGGCCCGGCTGCCGTAGCGGTCGACAAACCGCCCCCATACCGGCAGCATTGCGGCGGCACCGATGGACGCCAGCGTGTCCATCCAGACCACGACATTATCGCCGGCGCCCAGGGTATCCTTCATGCAGCGCACGGCGAACGGGCCCGGCATGGCCAGCGCCAGGCTGTAGAGGACGCCGAAGACCACGAAGCTCACAAAAGGGGGATCGCGGAAGGGGACACCCAGCATGCGCCAAAAGGAGGGCCGGTCCTGCCGTATGACGAGCGGCGCTTCAGGGATGGCCATAATGCCAAAGGTCATGGCCAGGTTGGCGACCAAGGCAATCAGGAGCATGACCTGGAATCGCATGAGCGTCGGTTCGCGCCCCAGGAAAGCGCCCGCGCCCCAGGTGCACAGGACCAGCATCAGTTGCCAGGACATGCGCAGCTTTCCGAAAAACCGGCCGCGCGACTCGGCGGGCACATTATCGTCGATGATCGGGAACCACCCGGCGAAGCCCAGCGACCGTAACGCCGCGTAGCCGGTCAGGGCCATGCCGCCAAGGATGACGGCAGGGATGGGGCCCCATAGTTTCGCCGCGAAGGGCAGCAAGGGCGGGAATAGCAGGAAGAAGGACGCCGCGAAATAGAACGGAACCAGCAGTCGCTTCTTGCCGTTGAACTCCACGAGCGGACTCACCACCGCCGTGAGAAGGGCCATCATGGGGCCGATGGCAAAGAAAAAGGCCAGCGTCAGATCGGTTACGGCCGGGTTCAGCCGGAGCATGAACAGCGAGATGACACGGTCATTCACTCCGGCCCAGAAGAGCATCGAGATGACGGAACACCGGATCACCCAGCGCTGGCCCACGGCCATGTGCTGAGGCGTCAGCGGGGCGGACTCGGGCCTGATCGTGAGTCTCATGGGCAGCCACTCAGGTCATAGTCCGACTTCAGGCGGCTGCGCGCGGCTTCCCAGCGATCGGCAGGCACGATGGACTGGAGTCGCCCCCGGACGGGGCGCAGGTGTTTCAGGGCCCACCAGGAGGACGCCTGCCACCGGGTCCAGGGTTCGGCTTGAGCCTTCTCCAGGCGCAAGAGGTGCAGGCCCAGGATGCCGGCAATACCTTCCCGAACCAGTTTCTCCTTCGCCGCATCGTCGTCCTGCCGCTGATAGTCGAGTAGTGGAATGAGGGCTGGCAGGGCATCGGCCGGCAATTCCTTCAGGCATACAGGCCATAGGGCATGGGGTTTTTCCTCCTGGATTCTGGCCACATTGTACGTGGCGCAAACCCACCCGTGCGGAGTTAGGACCAGTACCACCAGCCCGACGGCGAACGCCACGATGTACCGGCGCAACAACCACAGCGCGTTACGATTGGCATGAACTTTCACGGCCATGATGCCGATTCCGGTCATGACGAGCAGCGAGCCATAGACGCCGGTGAGCAGCAGGTGCGTGAGGCCGCTGTAGTCGATGTACATGTCAATCCGGCGGAGCGTGCCCACGGCAAGCACGGTGTTCTGCGCGATCCACACGTAGGCCAGGCCCTTCAGCCGACCGCTGTGCTCATGGAAGTTGAGCTCGTTCCAGAAAATGAACCCCAGCACTACCGAGCTCAGGAACAGCCCGAAGGTCAGCCAGCCGCACCCCGCGTGGGTGTAGGCCGTCCAGTTGATTCCGGCCGGCAGCGTTCCTTTGAAATACAGGTAGACCGCATCCATGGCGTTATAGCCCAGAAAGACCACATTGACGCAGACGAGAGTGGCGCAGGCGGTAAGGAAATTGGCCTGATCCTTCCGGGCGAGTTCGCGGGGTTCAAGGTTGATGTCCAGGTCCATGAGCCGGTCAATCGTGAGGGAGCGAACGGCGGGCCGGATGAGCGTGGCAAAGACCAGCAGCCATGCGCCCCAGAAAAGTGACCGGCGGACGTTCAGGTACTCGCTTAGATTCGTCAGGACGTCCATGAAGGAGTTCCACACCTTCGTGAAGCCGCGCGCCATCACGGGGTTGGCCGCGGTGAAGACGATCAGGAAGAGCACGGTGACCGCAAAAGGGATGAGTATCACTTTTGCCGGCAGGGGGTGTCTGGCGGTTGTCTGGGTGGCACGGCGGCGTGCGACGGCGTGGCCGTACAGTCGCACAGGCGCCTGGCTGATGGATTCGGCGGCCGCCCAGAGACACTCCAGAAACGCCCAGTCCGGCCTCCACAGACGCACGGCGAGGAGGAAGATCGATCCCGTGGCTACCATGATCGCCAGCCACCACGCCGACCAGACCAGGATCGCCGCGAGCGCCAGGATGACGACGCCGGCTTTCAGCGGCTGAAGAGCCGACGGCAGGCCTTTCAGGGCCAGCAGCGTGAGGAAAGTGGTGAGCAACAAAGCGGCGCCACCTGTCCCTCCGGCTGTGCGATAGAGGCAGACATCAGCCAGAAGCGTCAGCAGTAGGAGCGCCGCCGTGTCCTGTCGACGTAGTGGCAGGCCAAAGCACTCGGCGCGCTCGGCGGCCAACTTGTCGCCAGCAGGCGGAACCGCCGGGGGAAGAGGCGGTGGGGGAAGGGGCGGCGGTGTGGCGGCGCCGGGTTGGGCATTCTGCTCGTTCATGGGGGTCTTTAATACCCTACCCGTGCCGCAGAGTCAGCGGAAATTTGCTTTTGGGGGGATTCCCAATCCCTTTCCGATATTGCGAAGCAAGAGAAAAGCCGGCAAAGGCTGGTTCTTCTTTTTCCCAGGCGGGCTCTTGCCCGCAACCCAATGGGAGGGCGCGCATGTTGCGCGCCGCGGACGGCGACACGCCGTCCCTCCCAGAAGAGGTTCCTCACTTTTTTGCTTCCTTCTCCCCTCAAATCGGTAGAATGCGCGGCTGTTTTCAACCATGACAACTGCCCGCACACACACTTACGACGAGAGCAAGATCAAGACGTTGTCGTCGCTGGAGCATATTCGCAAACGGACGGGGATGTATATCGGCCGTGTCGGAGATGGAACCCATTACGATGACGGTATTTACGTCCTGATCAAGGAAGTGGTCGATAACGCCATCGATGAGTTCATCATGGGCTTTGGGGACCGGGTGGTGGTCACGATCGAAGGCGCGCGGGTCACCGTGCGGGATTTCGGGCGCGGGATTCCGCTGGGCAAGGTGGTCGAGTGCGTGTCACGGATCAATACCGGCGCCAAGTACAACGACGAGGTGTTCCAGTTCAGCGTCGGCTTGAACGGCGTTGGAACCAAGGCGGTCAATGCCCTGTCGAAGCATTTTTCCGTGCAAAGCTTTCGCGGCGGCGAATCTGCCGGGGCCGAATTCAAGCAGGGCAAGCTGCTCAGGGAGTCCAAAGGCAAGGCGGAGGAACCGGACGGCACGCGGGTGACGTTCGAGCCGGACCCGGCGATCTTTGGCGGCGTGACGTATATGCCCGAACATCTCACGCGGCGGATGCAGCTTTATACCTTTCTGAATGCCGGCCTGAAGATCGAGATCAACGGCACGGTGTACCAGTCCCAGAACGGTCTCATGGACCTGATCGTCGATGAGGTGGGCGATGAGGCGCTCTACCCGATTCTCCATCATCGATCCAAGATGATTGAACTGGCCTTCACCCATACCAACCGGTTCGACGAAACCTTCTTCTCTTTCGTCAATGGGCAGTTCACCAGCGACGGCGGTACGCATCTGAGCGCGTTTCGCGAAGGCCTGGTCAAGGCGTTCAACGAGTACTCCAAGGGCAAGTTTGAGGGGGATGACGTGCGGGAGGGCATGGCCGGCGCCGTGGCGATCCGGCTGAAGGATCCCGTGTTCGAGTCCCAGACCAAGAACAAGCTGGGCAACACGGAGTTGCGCAGCGATCTGGTTCAGCAGGTGCGTGAGATTGTGGTGGATTTGCTGCATCGCCATCCCAAGGCGGCGGAGAAGGCGCTCCTGAAGATGGAGGAGACCGTCAAACTGCGCAAGGAACTGCAGTCCATCAAGAAGATGGCGCGCGAGCGGTCCCGGGCCACCTCCATCCGCGTGCCCCAACTCAAGGACTGCAAGACGCACTACGACAAGAAGGCCGGCACCGGACTGGACTCCATGCTCTTTATCACCGAGGGGCAGTCTGCCGCAGGTTCCATTGTGAGCTGCCGCGCTGTCGCCACCCAGGCCATTTTCACCCTGCGCGGCAAGCCGCTGAATGTGTGCGATCTCAATCGCGACGTGATGTACAAGAACGAGGAACTCTACAACCTGATGCGCAGCCTGGATGTCGAGGAGTCGAGCGAGCGGTTGCGGTATAACAAGGTCATCCTGGCGACGGATGCGGATGTGGACGGGCTGCACATCCGCAACCTGCTGCTCACGTTCTTCCTGCGGTTTTTCGAACCCATTGTGCATGAAGAACATGTGTTCATTCTGGAAACGCCGCTATTCAGGGTGAGGAATACCAAGCGCACGCTGTATTGCTATTCGGAGCAGGAACGCGATGCGGCGATGAAGGACATCGGGCGCGCCTCCGAGGTGACACGCTTCAAGGGGCTGGGGGAGATTTCGCCGGGCGAATTCAAGAATTTCATCGGCGCGACCATGCGGCTGACGCCGGTTCAACTGGTCAACCGCCATAGTGTGCCGGCGATCCTGAGTTTTTACATGGGGCGCAACACGCCCGAACGGCGCCGGTACATCATGGACAATCTGGTGGTGGAGGCCGGGACGTGAGCAGCGAGGATGATGAGACCAGGGCTCCCGGAGTGGACGGGAAGGTGGATCTTCCCGATTCGCCGCCTTCGGGCGGGCAGCCGGAGCTCTTTGGCACCGACGAGCTCATGACGCCGGTTCCCGCGGCTGAATCGGCGGGACGGATGGTGACACGCGACATCAGCGAGGTGAGCGACGGTCCCTTGAAACGGCTGGTGGACAGCAACTTCATCCAGTACGCGTCCTACGTGATTCGTGATCGAGCCATTCCCAACGTCGATGACGGGCTCAAGCCGGTTCAACGCCGCATCCTTCATTCGCTCCACGAGAACGATGATGGCAAGCTCATCAAGGTGGCCAACATCGCCGGGTACTGCATGCAGTTTCATCCCCACGGCAACGTCTCCATCGAGGATGCCCTGGTGACGCTGGTCAACAAGCGTTACCTGATCGAGGGGCAGGGGAATTTCGGCAATGTGCTCACCGGCGACCCGGCGGCGGCCGCCCGCTACATCGAATGCCGCCTCACACCGCTGGCGCGCGACGAGATCTTCAACGACGATCTCACCGACTTTGTGCCCACTTACGATGGCCGCAAGAACGAACCGGTCGTCCTGCCGGCCCGCATTCCGCTGCTGCTGATGCTGGGGGCGGAGGGGATCGCCGTGGGGATTGCCACGCGCATCCTGCCGCACAACTTCTCTGAACTGCTGGACGCGCAGGTGGCGATCCTTCAGAAGAAGGGCTTCGAGGCGCTTCCGGATTTTCCGCAGGGTGGGCTGATGGATGCGTCAGGGTATGACAACGGGAAAGGGTTCGTGCGCGTCCGTGCCCTCATCGAGACGCGCGATCCGCAGACGCTCGTGATCCGTGAAGTGCCGTTCGGGGCCACCACGGATTCGTTGATCGCCTCGATCGAAGACGCCGCGCGCCGGGGAAAGATCAAGCTGCGCAGCATCAGCGACTTCACGGCGGGGACGGTCGAAATCGAGATCCAACTCCAGGCGGAACAGGACCCGGCACGCGCCATGGAGGCGCTTTACGCGTTCACGCAGTGCGAGGTTCAGGTCGCCAGCCGGATCGTGGTCATCCGCGACAACAAGCCCGTGGAGATGGATATTGGCGAGGTGCTCCGGCACAATACGGACCGGCTCCTCGACCTGCTCAAGCGCAGGCTCAAGGTCCAGCAGCGGCAATTGACCGAAGACCTGCACCGTAAGACGCTCGCCCAGATCTTCGTTGAAAACCGGCTGTACAAACCGATCGAGACCTGCCGTTCGCACGAAGAGGTCGAGGCGGTTGTGCGGACCGGTCTGCAACCGTTCCTTCCCCAGCTCCAACGCGAGGTGAGCCGCGGCGACCTCGAGATGCTGCTGTCCATTCCCATCCGGCGCATCTCGCTGTTCGATGTCGAAAAGAACCAGCAGGAGATGGAGAAGATCCGGGTCGACCTGGCGGAATCGCGCGACAACCTCGCCAACCTAGTGTCGTATGCCGTCCGCTACCTGCGCAACGTGCAGAAGAAGCACGGTCCGGCGTTTCCGCGTCGAACGCAGATCGTGCGGTTCGAGGCCGTGGCGATGCGCGAACTGACCGCCTCCGAGCTCACCATCAGCCGGGAGGTCGAGAAGGGGTATCTGGGGTACAAGGTGAGCGGGACGCCGGTGCTGCAGTGTTCCTCGCTCGACAAGCTCCTGCTGGTATGGCGCGATGGTCGCTACAAAATGATCGCCCCGCCCGAGAAGCTTTTCGTGGATGCCGACCTGATTCACTGCGCCATCCTGGACCGTGAAAAGGTGATGACGGTGGTCTACAACGAGGAGGGGTTCACCCGCATCCGGAAACTCGCCGGGGGAATGGTGACCAACCGCGAATACCGCTGCATTCCGAAGGGTGCTCAGATCCTGTTCTTTTCCGATGAAGAGGTGCCGGTCCTGTATGTTCAATACGAGGTGCCTGAAACGGCCGCCATCAAGCAGCAGGAATTCGATACGACGCGGTTGCCGGTTCGCGAGCGTGACGGCAAGCCCTCCCTCATGTCCTCAAAGAAGATTGCGTATATCGGGGCCGTCAAACCGAAGAAGTGGGACGATGCCCTGACCGGGCCCAAAGGCACGTACATGGATTTCTGAGGACGCTACCGCACTACTTTGAGCACGTTCTTGAAGGCGGGATGCTCGGCGGTGCGCAGGAGTTCGAAGAGCACCATTTCCGCGCAGGCGATCCTCGCTCCGGCGGCGCGCATCCGGTCGATGCCGATAGTCCGGTCGAAGGCTCGGCGGGAGGAAACGGCGTCGGCAACGACCTGCACTTCGAAGCTCCGGGAGAGGAGATCCGCGGCGGTCTGATAGACGCAGACGTGAGTCTCGATGCCGGCCAGAAGCACTTGCTGGCGGCCCAGGGCCTCGATGTTGTGCATGAACCGGGGCTCGCCGCAGCAACTGAAGGTCATCTTGTTAAGGACCGTCTGAGCCCCGCTCAGCAGGACGCGGATCTCGGGTGCGGTCTCGCCCATTCGCTCAGAGTTCTGTTCCAGCCACAGGATGGGGATGCCCAGGGCCTGCGTCCCCTTGATCAGTTTCTGGAGATTGGCCAGAAGCTCTTCCTTCTCCTGCATCACCTGCAGGAGCCGGCTCTGCACATCAATCACGACCAGGACGGCATTCTTTTCCGAGAGCATGGAATCACCTCCGAATTTGTCCTATTCTATGCCGTCGTGGACCAGCCGTCCAGAGTCAACACCAGTTGACAGCGGGAGGATTGGGAGTAAAAGGGACGGGATATTTGACTTCAATTTGAGGATGGAAGGTTTTTATGGGCTTAAGCATTGGCATTGTGGGGCTTCCCAATGTGGGGAAGTCGACGATTTTCAACGCGTTGACGCGCGCACAGAACGCGGAAAGCGCGAACTATCCTTTCTGCACCATTGA
>CAYOIT010000151.1:0-5387 GCA_964404035.1 uncultured Verrucomicrobiota bacterium
CCCGAAAAGCATCGGGCTGGGGTCAGGGCCGCCTTACCGAATCGTCAGCGTTTCTCCCGCCGCCGCCATGCTGACCGGAACACTCCTCGAACCGTACCTGACCAGGCACCTTGTGCCATCGGCCCGAGACAGACGGAAGTCGTGCGGCCATCAGACAACCGGAAGCGATTCTCCGGTGAATTGGAAGGCCCCGTGACCAGCCAACCACGGCCCGGCCCCGCTGCAGATCGAGCCTGCGCCGATAACCGGAAACCGGTGCGGCAGGCAAACTGAACCCCAGCCGAAGAGTACCGAACACTTGATAGCAGCCGAAGCGGGTCGTCGCGCCATTGCCCTGGCCGGAACCCGGCCCCTGACAGGTGAAATGCGCGTTGACCATCGCCTCGGCTTCAAGGTTCTTTCCATCCATCAGCAGTCGGCGGATTTCCGGCAACGCGCGCCACGCCTCAGGCCGGTCAGCCTCCGGATCACGACTGCCCGAACAGAGCGAGTTCTCGTTAAGCACGATGCGTTCCTCGTCAACGCCGCCGAACACCATCGCCCCCAACCGCCCGTTCCCAAGCACCATCGAGTCAAAGAAGTCTTCCGAAGGGGTTTCATACCACAGTGAGTTGCTGTCTGCGTCGTTCATGA
This sequence comes from uncultured Verrucomicrobiota bacterium, assembly GCA_964404035.1. Taxonomy (GTDB): domain Bacteria; phylum Verrucomicrobiota; class Kiritimatiellia; order CAIKKV01; family CAITUY01; genus CAMBRF01. Next base: position 634 of record CAYOIT010000151.1, read on the forward strand.
CGCTCCTAACCCGGCATGGCCGGAACCAAAACAATTCGTAAGGGCCTGGAGGTTCAGGAAGGCGGCCGCATGGCCCTACGGAACCGGATGCGCCGCCAGCACGCGCCCTTGCGCGTCCACCACCTTTCCGTGCACCGCCAGGGGTGGCTGGCCGGCACGCAACACGGCGCAGGCGCCCTCAAGCTGAAGGCCGCCGGAGAGCGGCACGGCGCCCGTGCCTGCCAGGCGCACGGCGAACTCTGTCGCGGGCTGCCCGGCGAGCGCCACCGACAGCCGGGCGGCGCCCTCCGGGGCGGGCAGCCAGGTGGCCGTCACCGCCGGCGCAGGACCCTCACCCGGAGCAAGCACCCAGGCGCAGACCGTCGTGCCCGCCTCCTGCAGGGAATAGACCGCACAGGCGGCCGGCGCTTTCAGGTTGTACGAGACGCTGTACCAACCCTGGATCTCGGGGGACTCCTGGCCGCTCACCAGGCGCATCTGCCAGGGCTGTCCCGCCACCGGTACCAGGCGCAGATTGCCTCGCCCTGCATCGGTGGTCACCAACGAGCCGCCCTCTTCCGCCACCGTGCAGGCAGGACTGAAATGCCACAACGCCTCGAGTTGGCGCGGCCGATCGGTCTCGATTCGATCAAAGACCACCCAGTACTTGCCGCGCAGGTAGACCACAGCGCGGGTGTGGGTCGCCGTGCCGGCCACCCCCTCGTAACCGGAGAGGAACGCCGCCCGTGCATAATCGAGGTCGGGCAACAGGGCTGTCGCCGTGCCTTCCAGCGGAGCCGTCGCCTCGCGGACATCCGGCCCTTGGCCCCGCCCGTCGACCAGCACGGTGTTGTGCGAGGCGGATCCGGTAAAGAACGTCCGCCAGGGGCTGCCAACGTAGCTGTAGCGTCCGCCATCCACCAGCAACTCGCGCCCACCGGCACTGACCGAAAGATGCAGCTTGTCGCTATGCTGATGACTAATACCCCACGGGCCGGCATCGAAGAAGGCATACTGGGCCTTCGCCTGCCACCCGCTGCGCATGATCACCTGTCCCGCCCAGGGGAAGACCAACGACGGCACGCCGGTCGGGGCGGAACCCTTCGCACCTTGCGAGGCGATGTAGGCCCAGTCGGGCCGCCCATACGTCTTCGCGGCGCCGAGCAGGCGCCCGCGATAATCGCTGCGGTCGGAATCGTTATTCAGGGGGTTCATGCCATCGGGCTGCAGGCTGTAGGCCTGGTAGTGCCACATGCCCTCCAGTCCTTTCACAAACGCCTCTGGAACCGTCCTGCCCGCATGGCGCAGCGTGGCGGCGAAGTGCTCGAAATTGCCGAGCGCCACCCAATGATAGTGGCTGGTCAACTCCTTCTGCACGCCATCGGGATAGTTTTGAATGCTCATCTCAGCGGTGAGGGTCCTGCGCGCGTAGTCCATCCACTCCGGCGCCTGCTTGAACTCCGGCCAGGCGGCGGCAATGAGCGCCAAGCCACTGAGTTCCATTGTCGCCCAGTTGCCGCCGGAATGAAAACGCCGCAGGTAATCGGCGTGCTCAGGCAGACTGGAGAGCAGCAACAGGCGCGTGGCCGGCGAGAATTCGGGATCGGCCAGCAGACCGAAGAACACCGGCGCCCAGGCTTTGGGGCGGAAGCTCACCTCCAACCCGCGCCACGCCGCATCCGCGTTCCTCTGGCCCGCATAGGGATTGGCCAGCACCCAGTCGCGGATGAGCGCATCGAGGCCGCGCGCATAGTCAGGGTTGCCGGTGGCCACGTACGCCTTCAGCAGTGTGCCCATGTACTGGTGGCGGTTGAGCGCCAACGCCCACTCGAAGTCGCTGTTTGGCCCACAGTATTGCCAGTGCAGGCCCCCGTCGGCCCTTCGCGGTACCGTGCCCGCGATGTCATAGAAGGTATAAATGTCTTGCAGCAGCGGGTCAGCTGCAGGGTCGGCCGCCTTGCCCCTCATCACCGGCGCGCGGCGCAGCCAGGCGCCCGACGTTCCATCCCGGTAGTAGGCCAGTAAGGCGTCGCCCGCCCCCGTCCAGTCCTCGCGCGCGACCAAGTCCCTCACCTGCTCCAGTCCCTTGCGGTCCAGTTCCAGGGCAGCGAACAAGTTCCGAACCCGTTCAGGACACGCCGTTACCAACCAGGCCACACTGTTGCTTTCCGCTGCTTCGCTCATGCTCACTCCTCCACCTGCCCAACAAAGGACTCCCAGCAGGAGACCCGACCTCAATGTCCTCACCACAACTAGCCTCCGGTTATCTGTGTTCAGTGGCCGCTATGTATGCACTCAGACACCCGCCGTTGTCCAGCTTCACTCCAAGAGCCGCATCCTTCTTTCTTGCCCGCCCTCGTGGTGCCTGTCATCCTGCCTGCCCATCGGGCCGGAAGCTCAGTAATCGAAAAGGTGCTCAATGACTTTGGAACAAACAGATCCGCGTGTGCGGACCTTCGTGATGCCCACCCGCGTGGTTTGGGTATCGGAGCAAAGCGAACGATCGTCGGTGGTTGGCGCGGATATTCTGCTCACCCCGAAACACGGGCAGGTACCGGAGGGCCTGTTCTATGCAGGATCCGGCTGCCAACTGGAGAACCGGGGCGGCCCCGCATCCGTGCTGGTCGACTTCGGACGGGAGTTGCACGGCGGCTTGCAGCTCGGGTCGGGTGGCCCGAGCAGCCGCGACGTGAAAGTCCGCGTGCGCTTCGGCGAATCCGTGGCCGAAGCCATGTCCGAATTGGGCGAGCGCGGCGCCTGCAACGATCACGCCATCCGCGACGGTGTGATCGATCTGCCCTGGCTCGGGACACGCGAGACCGGCAATACAGGCTTCCGATTCGTCCGCATTGATCTCGTGTCCCAAGGGCTGTTGAGCCTGGAATTCGTCCGCGCCGTCTCGCTGATGCGTCCGATGCCCTATCTCGGCTCGTTCACCTGCAGCGACGATCGGCTCAATGCAGTCTGGGCCACGGCGGCTCGCACCCTGCACCTCTGCTGCCAGGAGTTCATCTGGGACGGTATCAAGCGCGATCGCCTGGTGTGGATGGGCGACATGCATCCGGAACTGATGACGCTGATGGCGGTGTTCGGTCCCCAGGAAGTGGCCAAAGCCTCGCTCGACTACATGCGACAGACGACGCCCGACGACAAGTGGATGAACGGCATGCCGTCCTACACCCTCTGGTGGATCCGCTGTCAGCACGACTGGTACCGTTACACCGGCGATCTCGACTACCTCAAGACGCATCACGCCTACCTCCGGGCGGTGGTCGCCAACCTCGTGAAACACATCACCGCCGATAACCGCTGCGGCATGCACGGCTTCCTCGACTGGCCGACGCAACACAACCGCAAAGCCGTGGATGCGGGCATGCACGCTCTGATGCTCATGACCTTTGACGACGGCGCCCGGCTGGCGGCAGCCTTGGGCGACAACGAACTGGCGGCGCAGTGCCGGGCCGGCGCCGCGCGGTTACGGCAGGTCACGCCTTCACCCGAGGGCAGCAAGCAGGTGGCAGCGCTGCTGGCACTGGCGGGCCTGGTCGACGCCAAGGCCATAAACGCCGACATGCTAGCCAAGAACGGCGTGCAGGGCGTCTCCACGTTCTACGGCTACTATATGCTCCAGGCCCGCGCGTTGGCGGGAGACGTCCAGGGCGGCATCGACACCGTCCGCGACTACTGGGGCGGCATGCTCGACATGGGCGCGACCAGTTTCTGGGAAGATTTCAATGTCGAATGGACGCGCAACGCCTTCCGTATCGACGAACTGCCGGTGGCAGGCAAACAGGACATTCACGGCGACTTCGGCGAGTTCTGCTATCAGGGCTTCCGTCACAGCCTTTGCCATGGCTGGTCGTCCGGCCCGGCCGCGTGGCTTATCGAGCACGTGCTGGGCATTCAGGTCGCCGAAACGGGCTGCAAAACGATTCGCATCAAGCCTTTCCTCGGGGACCTGCAATGGGCTGAAGGAAGTTTCCCGACCCCACAGGGCGTGGTCAAGGTGCGCCATGAGAAGCGACCCGACGGCAGCGTCAAGACTGACCTTTCAGCGCCGGATGGCGTGAAGGTGCTTTCCGGCCGCCCTCACGCAAACGGACGCCGCTTGTCACCCCCTCCCGCTTTTGGTTAAATGGAAGGCGTTTTGATCGAAGCAAGGAGGAACGAACATGTTTTTTGACCCAAGATATCTGCTCTTTGTCGGGCCGGGGATGATCCTGGCCATCATCGCCACCATCAAGGTGCGCACCACCTTCAATAAATATTCCAAGATTGCGGCCTCATCCCGTCTCACGGGAGCGGAAGCCGCCCGCCGCTTGCTGAACCAGCAGGGCCTGCAGAACGTGACCATCGAGCAGGTCGGGGGCATGCTGAGCGACCATTATGATCCGACCTCCCGGACCTTGCGGCTGTCGCCGGGCGTCTACGGCTCCGAATCCCTCGCCGCCATCGGGGTCGCCTGCCACGAGGCCGGCCACGCCCTGCAGCACTCCACCGGTTACGCCTGGCTGGGGATGCGGTCCGCCCTCGTGCCCGCCACGCAGTTCGGGTCGTATGGCTCTTACATCTTCATTCTGCTGGGCTCGTTCATGAACCATCCCGCACTGATCCTGGTTGGCGCCCTCCTCTTCTCAGTAACGGTGGCCTTCTCGCTGATCACGCTGCCGGTCGAATGGGATGCCAGCGCCCGCGCCAGACGGCTGATGGTGATGTCGGGGATCGTGACCTATCAGGAGCAGGAGGATGCCGGAAAAGTTCTCAATGCCGCCTTC
>CAYOIT010000151.1:5487-11156 GCA_964404035.1 uncultured Verrucomicrobiota bacterium
CTGAAGGACCGACGCTTCCTGGAAACCATTCGCGACTTTGACCGGGCCGGCAAATGGATTGGAGCCGTGTGCGCCGCCCCCCTGACCCTCCAGGCGGCCGGCATTCTCGAAGGGAAACGGGTGACCTGCCATCCCGGGGTCGCCGACGCGCTGACCGTCACGCCTCGCCTCGCCGATCGCGTCGTGGTGGATGGCAAACTAGTCACCAGCCAGGGACCGGGCACAACATTCGAGTTTGCCCTCGCCATGGTCCGCTTGGTGGATGGCGAAGAAAAGGCACGGACCCTGGCGACGGGTATGATACTGGCCTAGTTCCGGTATCAGCCGTTGCCGCCAAACCCGGCCGCGTGGAGACGTTCCATCGTCACCCCCTGCGCCGGTCGGGTCTTCTCCAGGTATCGCTGCACATACTTGCCGATGATGTCATTCTCCAGGTTCACGCTGTGACCGGTTTTCAGGGCATTCAGTGACGTTTGCCGCCAGGTGTGCGGAATGAGGTGCACGGTGAAGGATCGGGGTCTCAGATCCGCGATGGTCAGGCTCACCCCGTCAATAGCCACCGAGCCCTTCGAAACCATGCCCGAGAGAAGCGTCTCGTCACACGCCACTTCCAGCACCCAGTCATCGCCTGTCTGGGTCAGCGATTTGACCACGCCCTGCCCATCAATGTGACCGCTGACAATGTGCCCGCCCAGTCGCTCATCCGCCCTTAACGCGCGTTCGAGGTTCAGCGGCCCGCCTACCCGTTTGGTCCCCAGGTTCGTCTTGTTGAGGGTTTCCTTCAGCACGTCGCACGTGAACTGGGCCCCATGAATGGTCGTCACCGTCAGGCACGCCCCTTGCACGGCAACGCTCTCACCTATCACGAGCGGAGACTCCCAGGCGTCATGACGGATCGAAAGGCTCGCGCCATCGCTCCGGGCTTTCACCGCCGCCAACGTTCCCACTCTCTGGATCAGTCCTGTAAACATGATGGCACCTGTCTCGCATTCCGCTCCTCCGAAGAAGGCTGGCGACGTAGCGCCAGCCCTACTGTACGGCGGGCACTACGTTGCCCGCCGCTGCCGCACGACTTACCGTGGTATCGCTCTGATCATCACATCCGCCCCCATCGGCCTCGTCTCTACCACCTTCATCCGTGGGGCCTTGGCCAACGGCCATCCTTGGCCGCCCACCGCCTGGACTCCCGGGCCGCCGATCACCACGGGCGCCACAAACCAGACCAGCTCATCCACCCAGCCGGTTCGCAGCAATGCCGCCGCCACTTCGCCTCCGCCCTCGACCAGCACCTGCAGCACTCCAAGTCCGTGCAGTTTCCGGATCACGGCCTTCAGCGAGACGCGGCCTGCCGCCGCCGGCAGACACCACACCTGGGCGCCGCACGCGGCGTAGGCCTCACGGCGGGAAACCGGGCACCGTGCCGTGGTGGCGACGATCGTCCGTTCGCGGGCCTCATCGGAAAACAACTGGCCTGCCGGCGTCAGCCGTCCTGTCGAATCCACCACGATGCGGTACGGTTCTCGGCCGCGCGCCGGGCGGGGCAGAAGGGACGGATCATCCTTCCGCGCCGTGGTCGCACCGACCATGATCGCATCACTGCGCCGCCGGAGTTCCTGCACGGCCTCCCTCGCCTCCGGACCGGTGATCCATTTCGAGCGGCCGGAAGCATCGGCAATTTTCCCATCCAGCGAGACCGCCATCTTGAGGGTCACCCACGGACGCCCCTTCGTCATGGAGGAGGCAAACGGCGCCAGCAGTGCTTTCGCGTCCTGCTCCAGCACACCGGAAGCCACCTGCACTCCCGCCCGCGCGAGGAGCTTCAGGCCCCGTCCAGCGTGGCGCGGGTTCGGGTCGGAGGTGGCCGCCACCACCCGCCGGATGCCGGCGGCCAGAACGGCGTCCGTGCAGGGCGGCGTCCGCCCCCACGTACAGCAGGGCTCCAGGGTCACATACAGCGTCGCGCCCCGGGCCTTGGCGCCTGCCTGACGGAGCGCGATCACCTCGGCATGCGGCCCGCCGGCCCGCCGGTGAAACCCGCGCCCCACCACCTTACCCCCTTGAACCACGAGGGCGCCCACAGGAGGATTGGGGCGCGTCAGGCCTTCGCCACGCCGGGCCAGTCGCAGCGCCTCCCGCATCCATGTTTCGTCGTCCGTCACACTCATGGCAGGTGCCTCCGCTCAGTACGGCGGGCACTACGCTGCCCGCCGACGCCGGGCGAGGTACCGCCCGGCCTACCCGGGTCACACGCCCAGGAATCCTTTCACGAACTCGCCGGCATCGAACGGCACGATATCGTCCGCGTGCTCGCCCAAGCCCACAAACCGGACCGGCAGGCCCAGTTCCTTGCGAAGGGTGAACACGAATCCGGCCTTGGAGGAACCGTCCAGTTTGGCCACGACCACGCCCGTCAAGGCAACACATTCCTTGAACATACGGGCCTGGATCACGGCGTTGTTGCCCAGCGTCGCATCGAGCACAATCCAGCTCTCGTGGGGAGCGCCCGGCATGGCCTTGGCCACCGAACGGCGCACCTTCTGGAGTTCGTCCATCAAGGGTTGTTTGGTGTGCATGCGGCCGGCGGTGTCGATCAGCACCACATCGGACCGGCGCGCGATTCCCGCCTGCACCGAATCGAACGCCACGGCGGCGGAATCGGCGCCATGCGCCCCCACCACCACATCCACGCCCAGACGATCGGCCCACAGCTTCAACTGGTGGGACCCGGCCGCGCGAAAGGTGTCGGCGGCACCCAGCAGCGGTTTCATTCCCTCCCGCTTGATCAGGTGACCCAGTTTGGCGGCGGTCGTCGTCTTTCCGGATCCGTTCACCCCGGTGATCAGGACGACACGGGGCGTCTCGCCGGAACGCCAGACGAACGGCGGCTCAGGGGGAAAGGTCGCCCGCAGCATCGTCTCGATCTCGGTGCGCACGTCATTCCTGCCGGCATGACGGCGCAGGTGTTCGATCCATTCGCCCACCAGCCGCGGCGAGATATCCGCCTGAATAAGCGCCCGTTCCCATTCCTCCAAGGCGGCCGGGTCGGCCTTGGCCAGGCCCGGCACCAGTCGGGCCAGACCTCCCACGATCTTATCGCGGGTACGGGCGAGCGCATTCAACCAGGACTTCATGGCGTGTCACCTGGAACGGTTTTCGGCTTGGACGGGACATCGCCGATATCCTTGCGCAACCGATCCAGCACCCCGTTGACAAAACGCGGCGAGCCCACATCCCCCATGATCTTCGCGATCTCCACCGCCTCGTTGATCGAGACGGCATGCGGGATATCCTTGCAGCACAGGATTTCATAGGCCGCCAGGCGAATGATGTTGCGATCCACCCCGGCCATCCGCGCCAGAACCCAGTTCTGCGCACACTTCTGGATCATCTCGTCGATCCGGACCCGGTTGTTAAGTACCCCGCGCACCGTGTCCTCGACAAACTGGCGCGACTTCGCGCTGGTCTTTCGTTCCTCCCAGAACGAGGCAAGGGCAACCCCCAACTCCTCCGGGTTGAAATCCAGTTGAAACAGCAGTTGTACCGCCCATTCACGGGCTTCGCGTCGTGAACCCATCCGACTACGCTCCCATCTGTCGATAGAGGTTCGCCATTTCGATCGCCGCCAGCGCGCCGCTCCACCCCTTGTTACCGGCCTTGGTGCCGCAGCGCTCGATGGCTTGCTCGATCGTGTCCGCACACACCACCGAATTGATCACGGGAACATTCTTGTCCAAGGCAATGCCCGCCAGGGACCGGGACACCTGCGCATTGATCAGGTCGGCATGCGGGGTGGCCCCTTGAATCACCACGCCCATCGCAACGATCGCGTCCAGACCGCCCTTGGCCGCCAGTTTCTGGGCCGCCATCGGCAGCTCATTCGCGCCCGGCACCCACACCACCACGATATCACTGTCCTTTACGCCATGGCGCACCAGGCAGTCAATCGAGCCCCCGACCAATTCCTTGGTGAAGAAGTCATTGAATCGGCTCACGACGATTCCGACTTTGAGGCCCTTCCCGATCAGATCTCCGGAAAACTCTTTCACGTTTGTATTCATGCTTCTCCTTACAACCAGTGTCCCAGTTTCTTCTTTTTCGTCGCCAGATAGCGCTTGCTGTGTTCGTTCGCGGGCAGAATCAGCGGCACGCGCTCGACAATATGCAGGCCATACGCCTCCAACCCCACCACCTTGCGCGGGTTATTGGTGACCAGGCGGATCCGGCTGAGCCCTAGGTCGGCCAGAATCTGGGCGCCTGTCCCGTAATCCCGCAAATCAGCGCCAAATCCAAGTCTGGCATTCGCCTCCACCGTATCCAACCCCTGCTCCTGAAGCTCGTAGGCATGGATCTTGTTGGCCAGACCGATCCCCCGCCCCTCCTGCCGCATGTACAGGACAACCCCCACCCCCTCGGCCGCGACCATCTGCATCGCCTTTTCAAACTGCAGGCCGCAGTCGCAACGCAGGGAGCCGAAGACATCGCCGGTGAGGCATTCACTATGCACCCTGACCAGCGGCGCTTTCTCCTGCTTGGGGTCGCCCAGCACCAGGGCGACATGGTTCTCATTGTCCGCCAGGGAACGGTAAAGCTTGAGTTTGAACATGCCGAACCGCGTCGGCAGATCCACCACGCGCAGGAATTCCACCAACCGCTCCCGCTTGCGCCGGTAGGCAATCAGGGCTTCGATCGAGGTGATCTTGAGCTTGTGGCGGGTGGCAAACAACCGCAACTCGGGCAGGCGCGCCATCCGGCCGTCCTCGCTCAGGATTTCGCAGATGACACCGGCAGGATAACGACCCGCCAGGCGCGCGAGATCGACCGCCGCCTCGGTATGTCCGGCCCGCGTCAGAATGCCCCCATCCCTGGCTTGCAGGGGAAACATGTGGCCGGGACTGACCAGATCGCGCCGCACCGTCTTCTCATCCACCAGCGTCCTGACGGTGTTGGCCCGGTCCGAGGCGCTGATGCCGGTGGTAACGTCCTGCCGGGCGTCCACGGATTCCATGAACGCGGTCCCGAAATGGTCGCCCCCGGTGCTGCGGGTCATCATGCTGCGGACGCCCAACTGGTCAAGGCGGTCCTTCGTCATCGCCACGCAGATCAGGCCGCGGCCGTGCTTGGTCATGAAGTTGATCGCCTGATCGGTGACGGCATCGGCGGCCATTACCAGGTCCCCTTCATTCTCACGATGTTCGTCATCCGTGATGACCACCATCCGCCCCTTGCGGAGGGCCAGCACCACATCTTCCACGGGGTCGAACACCGGTCGGCTCTTCTTTGCGCTCGTACTCAAATGGTTCTCCTTGACAACAAAAAATCCCGAAGACGAGAGTCCTCGGGATGTTCGTACCGGTATAAAGAGACACCGGGTTTGCCTTCTCCCATCCAGACTCAGGGGCTGACATGCCACCATCACTGTCGGCCACGGCATTTCACCGTGTCTGTCCCGTTTGATCAGGACTCGCGGGCTTTGACCGCCGGTTGGGATTTTCCGCTGTTCGCGAAGCACCCGTTCCCGAAGACAATCACACTATCATTTTCGTCGTGAAATCTTTCTCAACTTCACACAAGCTCAGGACTTTACCGTATCTCCGGGCGGGTTTCAATCGCTTTCAGGAACGCGTCGTCCCGCACTCACACCACGGCTTTCTCCGCCGCCGTCACACCGA
>CAYOIT010000152.1:0-11030 GCA_964404035.1 uncultured Verrucomicrobiota bacterium
GCAGCTCACTCGTAATGAGCAGGTCGTCCGTTCAATTCGGATCGTTGGCTCCATCCTTTTCCTTCACTTCCCTGCAAGAATAGTCGTGTTTTCCTAGCAAATACGCGGTTTGTCAGGCTCTCTGGGTGTTTTGGCCTTGCACCCCCTTGCGCTTTGTCGCTCTTGTGGATAGTTCAACTTGGGGGCTCCGAAGGGTAGCAAAAAGGTAGCAGTCGCCCTTCTTCCGTGCGGGCTCATCGATCGTGCCGTAACTCTCGGGGTCGCCTTTTGCTGAAAATTCTGTGAGGGGCAACACATTGTATAGACAAGCCCCCGTCGCGTTCGCGCACCCCCCCCGCCCCTTCGCCCGTCCGCTCGTGTCGGTGCGGATCGCGAGCCGGGGCGTGGCGGTCGCCCGCGCCCGGCGGCCAGCGCCGGGGCGTGGGGCTGGCGTCATGCCGGACGGTCACAGGAAGGCCCAGGGCGGGCGGGAGTGTGGCGGGCCGTGTCTTCTATCGGGGGCGGGCAGGATCGCCAGGCGCGGGGGCACGGGCGGCGGCGGCGGGGGCCGTCCAGGTCACTCGGTCTTGCGCGTGATCTTCACCTTGCCCGCCAGGTATGCGCGGACAAGTTCCTCGATGGCGTCTGCTAGGGTAAAGCCGTCAAGGGCACACTTCGATTTCAGTTCCCGGTGTGTCTGTTCGGGAAGCCGGATGTTCAACTGCTTCGGCGGGGTTCCGGGTCGGGCTGGTGTCTCGGTCATGGCTTCCGTCCCTTCTTGAGATGGGCAAGCGTCCGGTCGCGGTTCACTTCCTCGGCTTCGATCATCCGGGACAGTTCCTTCATGGCCGGGTGATCCGCCAGCTTCCGCCCCGTAAGCCTGGGGCGTGTGTCACCCTTCGTGCGATGGGTGACACGACGCGCGTTGGTGCTTCGCCCGCTCATGTTTTCCTCACTCGTGAAGTGGTGATCGTTTCCGCCCCATACCGCCGCAACTTCTCCTGCATAGCTGGAGGCCACTCGGTGAAGGGGTGCATCTTCAGGACGGCGTATTCGTGCGGCGTCAACTCTTCATCGTACAACGCCAGCATCCAAAGGACCTGCAGCCGTTCACGGTCGATTGGTATCCCGTGAGTTACGTCCACCTCGTCGTAGAAAGGCATTGCGGTTTGTTCCGGTTCTGTCATGCGGCCCTCCGGCCCTGGCGCCCGATGATCGCGGCCACAGTCTTGGGGTGCCAGTGCGGTCGCCCCGTCTTCGTGCGGTAGCCTTCCGCCTCCAGCCTGCCCGCAATCTCCCGAAGGGACGCGCCCGCCGCGTGAAGCTCGCGGATCAAGGCAATGGCCTTCTGCTCGCCCGCATCCGGGACAAGCCGTCCGTCTTCCAGCCCGTAGCCGTAGGGCACGTCTCCGCCGGTCTTCTCGCCGTTCGCCCGCTTGTGGGCCAGGGCGAAGCGGGTCCGCTCGCTCACTTGGTCACGCTCAAACTCGGACAGGACCGCCAGCATACGGAAGACCATCTTCCCGGCGGCGGTCGTCGTGTCTATCTTCTCGGACAGGCTCACAAGGTCCGCGCCGCGCCTGTCCAGGACTTCGGCAATCGTGATCGTGTCCTTTGTGCTCCGGGCCAGCCGGGACAGGGAATAGACAATCAGGGCGTCGCCCTTGCCGACAACGTTCAAGGCGTCTTGAAGGGCGGGGCGATTGTCCGCCCGCTTACCGGACAGTCCGGCATCCGTGAAGATGGTCACACTCTCCGCGCCGTTCAGGTCCGCCCATGCCCGGAGTTTCGCTTCCTGCGCGCCCATGCTCACTCCGTCTTGCGCCTGTCCGTCCGTGCTCACTCTGACGTAGCCGATTGCCTTCATGGTCTTACCCTTTCTGCGTATGCTTCGGGTTGTCGCCTTGGGCCTTCGCTCGTTGCATTTCCCATCGCTTCATCACAGCGGCACGCGCCTGCTCACTCGTCCGCGCCTTCGCTTTGCCACGGGCCGCCGCTCCGCCCTTGCGTCCGATCTCCGCCAGGTATTGCCGTACTTCGTTCTTCATGGTGGACACTATACGCAAGCTGATTGCGTATAGTCAACAGGGAATTCACCCCACTGCGCTCTGTGTGTGCGTGACCGGATGGTGATCGTGTCTATCCCTCGCCGGGCGGTTCGTCCGGGGCGTGCTGGGGACCTCTGGCCCGGCTTCCATGCCCGCTCTTTGCCCGTCCGCATCCGCGTCAAAACGCATCCCCGCCGGGGGCTTCTTCCTGAATTGCCGGGGCAGGGCGTTATCGGGCAGCATGACGCGCTTCAAGGCGTTATACTCGCGCAGTTTCAACTTGCCCGCCTGTGTGCCAACCTGGGCGGCCAGCCGGGCGGTGATGTCGTCCAGGGCGGCGGACTTCCGGTTCGTGGCAAGGTAACGGTTTCTCAACTTCTCCCCGGTGGTGTCCGGGCGTTTCCGAAGCCGCGCCTTCATCTTCGCCAGCCCGTCCTTGCGGTAGCGGCGTGCCCCGCCAAGCTGGGCTACGTGATCCGACTCGCCGGGTAGCGGTCCGGCCCAGCGTGGGGGCAACTCGCCATGCTCCTTGAAGTAGGTCATCCGAGCCGCCCGGCGCTCGAGCATCCTGGGCCAGTGCCGGGCGTGGGGACCGGCCCGGAGTTCTGCCAGCCGTTCCGGTTTCATCCGGCAGTGCTTCCGGACCGTCTCGATCCAGGCTTCCGTGATCTCCGCTTCGATTGGGACGCGGTAAATCAGGACGTTCAGCATCAAGCCCAGGTCGCGGGGTCTGTTCGGCAGGTTCGGAATGTCCTTGCCACAGTGGGGGCAGGTCCGGGGCTTCGGTGTTGCCACACAAGTCTTAGGGCTGTCTTGCGCTTTCATGGGTGAGTCTATACGATCCGGGCATGAAGCCTCGCGTTGCCGTTGCCTTCATTCTTGGATTGGTGATCGGCAGCCTTGCTGTGTTGCTTGTTTTCGGGCGGTACCGGTACGAAGCGACTGGACCGGGCAATATCCTGATGTGGCGTCATGACCGGTTCACCGGCCGGAGTTACATGTCCTATGCAGGACGTGTGTGGACGCTCGTTGACACGCCCCCGCGCTTTGAGGACACGATGCCGATGGAGCAGGGGGCGCAGCAGCCGCATGGGGCTACGGCTGCGGTGGACCCATTTGGAGAGCCGGACGACACGGCACTGGCACAGGCCCCGACCGCAACCGCCCCGGCTGCCGTTGACCCATTCGGTGAACCGGATGAAGCGACACTGGCGCAGGCCCCGACGGTTGCCACGACCGCCGTGGACCCGTTCGGAGAGCCGGACGTGACACCTGCGCACGTTGTGGATAGCGGTGAGGCAAGAGCGAAGTTGCCGATGAGGGGAAAGCTGGACGCGAATACGGCAACCAATAGACCTGAATAGCCTCCGTGTCTTGTCAATCATTCCCGCCTATCCGCCACGAGGGAGGGGCTGGAGGTCCCTTCCCGCATCAGGTCGGCAAGAAGCGCCTCGACTTCCCGGGCCGCCGCTGCCTTCGACATTCCTCGCGACGTGGCGAAGACTTCCCCCAGCTTCGGCAGGGCCGCGGCGGGTCTGCTGGCGTTGCCCGCGCCATCGCTGCGGCCCAAGACGCCGGCCAGGCCAACGGCAGGACCGCACCCCCGGACGGGCACGGCAGGGCCGCGCCGGGGCCGCTGGCATGGTCTGCGCCGTCGCCGTGGCCCTCGACGCCGGCCAGTGCTCCCCGGTCACGAGCGCCGCGCCTTCGATCATCCGCCGGGCTCCGTGCGGGACCGCCGCGCCGGTCGCCACGAGGGCCGCGCCACGTCACGCCGGGCACGCCAGCCAGGTAGACGGCAGGACCGCACACCCGGACGGGCACGGCAGGGCCGCGCGGGGCCGCTGGCGTCACCTTCGGTCGTCCCTTTGTATCCGCGCCGCCGCCAGTAAACCCATCCTGAAACCCATCCGGCAAGCCCTCTCACTCACTTAAAAGTGTTATTGTCTATGTGAGTGTGAGTGTAGGGCCGGACATTCCCGGAAATGTCCGGGACATTTCCGGACATTTCCGGACAAGTTGCCGGTCCCATTCAGTTGGCGCGCGGGTAAGTACACCTGCCGCTTGCCGCTTTTGTGCCTCTACTGACTCCTATCCCGTTGCGTTCGCGCGGGTAAGAACACCCTCACACGGTGTTCTACATCTTCCCGCCGCACCCCTCGCTATTCTGCGGCGCGCCACCAGGGCAGGTCATACGGTCTTCGAGCCCTTTGGTGTCGCCCACATGAAAAAAGAAACGTGCCGCCCTACGCCCCGAAGTCAACCGAACGGCAGAACTCCCGGATGCGTCTCACGAGACACGCGGCCCGGTCGGCGTGCAAGCCCTCGTATCCGGCAAGCTTCCGTTCCAGGTCGGTGGGGCCTATCTGCACCGTGAACAGGCACGGCAGCCCACGCACGGTCCGATGCTCCACCAGGTCAAACAACTTCTCTCCATAGACCGCCGACATGGCAGCTTGCGCAAGATCGTCAACAAACAGAACCGGTACAGCCCGGAGCCCTTCAACGTACACGGCCAATTCCGCGCTGTCGCTGCGCGCCAGTTCCAGAACGCGGGCCTTCAAGTCCACGGCGCGGACGGCCCGGAACAGGGTCCCGCACTCACGATGCAGGCGGGCCAGTAGCGCGAACATCGAACGGGATTTGCCGCGCCCCGTCGGCCCACCAGCTACCAGCCCGCAAGGTTCCTCCGGAGTCCATCGCATCACCGAATCGAAGGCGGCTGGATTCGGGAGCCTTTCGCGGATCGTGTCCAGGTAGACGGGGGCAATCTCGCGCCTCAAGTACGCCTCGCGCTCGGTGGCGTACCGCTGAACACTCTTGGCCTTCACGTTGCCAAGAAAGGCGACATACTCCGCCTGTGCCGCAGCGGGGTCCAACCTACCCGCCGCCAGCCGGCAGTCGCAGTCCTCTGCCCACTCGGTTGCGAGCCGGACAGCCGAACGGTGAAGCCAGTCAGGGAACGCGAAGCGGCTCACTCCCGGACACTTCCCGGTATCCATGTCCGGCGCGTAGAATCGCGGGCCGTCACCAACGGCCGCAGGATCGCAGAACGTGTACATGTCCATCACCACTTGTCCCCCCCTTTTGACGAGCCTTCGCAAGCAACCCTGCGCGACTCCAACCGCGAGACTGCCTTGCGCAACCAGGGCAAGGCCGTTGAGACAGTTCCGGTAACGCCCTCGACTTCGGAGACGATTTCCGCGTAGTTCTGCGCGAGCGCCGCGCGCGGGTGATCTCGGTCCACCAGCACAAGGTGTTCAACCTTCAGGCTTGGAATCTTCCCGGTTCCCGTCAGCGCAGACCAGGCCGCTTCCCACTTCTTCACGGTATGCTCGGATACGTCACGAGCCTGGGGCGCCGGCAGGGCCTTCGGTTCCGCGCCGGCCAGGGCAGCACGCTGTCGGCTTTCGTTCTTCCGATGTCGTTCGTGCTCGCGGTATTTCTCAAGACCGGCGTAATTCTGGTGTTCTTCCCAGCCGGTTACTTTGATGAGCCCGCCGTCCTCGATCTCGATCATGTTCAGTCGCCGGAACGTTTCGAGGGCGAGTCGAACCGTGTTCAGCGGACGGCTGAACACAACGGCCAACTGTTCGACCGTGAACGGCACCTTCTCTGCCAAGAAGATGAATCCACCAGCGTTCGTCTTCCCAGCTTGCGTGAGGATCTTCACCCAACAGACCAAAAGCGTTTCACCGTCGGGCATCGCTTCGATGCAACGGATTTTCGCGTGATCGAACATGCCGCACTTCAAGGCAATCCACTTCAATTCGCTCATGCTCGCATTCTCCCTCCCGACGCCTCCTTCTACTACATGGACTCAACGCGCACGGTGATCTGATCGGGATCGCTGGGGTCGTTATAGTCAATGCAGTGGGCGCATACTTTCCTCCCGCCGAAGATTATCTTTCCCAATTCCGACTCCTCAATCACGGCCGCAATGCCGCTACACTGCCCTAGAAGTACGCCGAAGGGCTTCCCGCCGCGCATCAATTCCACCCCGAGCATGCAAGGCATGCTACGCGTGACCTGTACTCTGAACGGTCGGATGTGCGATGGAGTAACGCCAAAACACCTCCGGACAAACGCGGATGTACACACCAGTTCCGTAAGTGCTTCCATGTTAATCTCAATAGCGACTCCATTGCGTCTTTTCATGCCGTCATCTTCTCCTATTCCCGCTGTTGCCCTTTCCTTCCGGCTACGCCTGGATCAACGCTACAACATCGGACTCGCGGAAGCCGGCGGCGCGGGTGCGCCCCGGCAACCGGACCTTGCGAAGCAGGCCATGTGCGTTCAAGTAGTCCACCGTTCGCAAGCCGCAACCCAGCCGGGCGGCGGCTTCGCGGCGCTTTACGATCCGCGCCGGAGAGGATGGGACAGCTTCCGGTTTGCCGACGTTCGCTTTTCGCAGCAGCGCCAGAATGCAGGCGCGGTCGGAAACGGATACGCTCTCGTCCGTCTTCAAGATTGAACACACGGCGGCGAGGGTGCTCGGCTTCATGGGTTCACCTCATGGGGGAAAAGCTCGACGGTTGACCGACCCAGGACGCGGGCAAGCGCCGTCGCCTGCGCCGGGGTGGGGTCCTTCCGGTTCGTGACAAGCCGGGTGATGTCGTGCTCGCTCAAGTGCTGTTCTGGTGGAAGCCCAGCGTTCGCCTCGGTCGCAACGGTCTGGTGCTTCTTCTCCGTCGCCACAATCGCCAGCTTCATTGTCTTCCTGTTCATGCCTTTGGCCTCCGCATACGTCTTGTTGTGCGCGTGAGACCAAGCTAGGGGCAGGATGGGACGGACAAGGTCAGGCGGGACAAAAGCGGAGAACGCCAGAAACGGAAAGCCCGCGTCTTCACCTCGTGAGGACGCGGGCTAGAGAAGGGACGGAATAAATCAGCGAGACTTGACGACGACTTTGCGTAATTGGCGGTGAGCATCGGTGTTTATCGCCCGCCGTACGTCATTCGGGTTAAGGTCGTGCTTCAAGGCGAAGTCTGAAACCGTTCGCTCACCGCTCGCCTTCCATGCGCCGTGAATCCGTGCATCATGCTCACGCTCCCCCTTCGTTGCCTTCGGGCGTCCAGGTCTTCGTGCCGGAAGACTATCGGGGACTTCATAGGTAGCGTGGCCGGTCGGGGGGCGCGTGCTCCGTCCTTCATCCCTGACCGGAACCTGATACGGTGCCTGGTCTTCCCTGTCAGCGATATCTGCATCTGCCGTCATGTCCTCGATGGGGTAGCAGTGCCGGAAGCGCCGCCCTTCACACTCGGCAATGAAAGTCACTCGCTCGGCAAGGAATCGCTCCGCGTCGGCCGGCTTCATCTTCCGTGTCTTCACCGTTTCGGCAACCCAACCCTTGAACATCTCCGGCATGGCGGAGTTGTAGGCCCGCAGGACGGACAAGGCCATGTCCTTCCTGCCGATCTGGTCCCCCATGAACCGCACAAGCCGCCGAAGGTCGGAGTCCCGTATAAGGCCTCTCGCTGGCGGACAGGTCTTCGGCTCCGCCGGTGTCGGTTGCGTGTTCAATGCCTCCATGATCTCCGCGTTGGCGTCCTTGAAAAGCTCGTGCAGGATGAATGAACGGATCTCCTCCAGAATCGCCGCTCCCTTGTCCTTCGGGTCGGTCAACTTCTTCACAATCGCGGCCCGTTTCCCGGCCGTGTAGCCACCGCCCTTGCGCGGCTCGCGGACCGGCACGGGCTTCTTGCCCGTCGTGTGCCCGATGAAAGCGTTGATCTCATACAGGGCGATCTCCTTCAACCGCTCGGCCTGGTCTGGGGCGTCTGGGCCAACTCCGTTCACGGAAACCCGGCCGTGCGCCAAGCTGATCAGCGGGCGGACCGCCCGCAAAGCGGATTCGATCTTCTGCGGGACACAGAAGGGTCTTGCGTTCGATGGGAGTTGAACGGGCCGGACGGCCACGGTCCGGCCTTCGGTCGCGATGAAGCGCCAGCCCAGGCTATCCGCCTCGACGCTCCCGATAGGCCGCCACGTCAAGACCGTGGCAAGGCTTCCGTCGTACTCCATCAAGCGCGTATGCGGCGCGCGCTCGTTCCCGCACAGATACGGCTCCGGGTCTTCGGTCTGTACAGTCATGCGCGTCTTGTCGGTCACGCTTTCTTCTCCTGAAGCTGGAGCGATTTGAGAACCAGTGGGGGACTGTGCGGGCGAATCTCCACTGAGCGAAAGCAGGCGTAAACTGCCGGGAGGTCACCCCGTTGACGGCACCCCCGAAGGGCGGGCAGGTTCACCACCGAGACCCCGTGCTTTTCGTGTCGAACCTGTCAATTGAGCTGCCGCCCATTGATACATCCGATGCCGCACTGCGCCGCTTCGAGTCGCTGTCGTAGCTCGAGGACGAGAACGACGACGACATGCTATCCTGATCCTGATCCAGTTGCCTGAGCTTGGACGCCGCATTCTCAAACCCAAAGCTGGAGCTGCGATTCCCCAGCTTGGAGGAATCGGTTGCGAGGTTACTGGCCTCCGATGCCATGCCCCCGTAGTCGGGGTCGGAATTGTAGGCGGAGTTCTTTATGCGAGACTCCAGCTCGAATGCTCTGCTTTCGATCCGATCCGCTTGCCGCTCCCGCTCCCGCTCCCTCTGCTCTTCCTGCTGCTGTGCGTACCAATCCTCGCTCTTCTTCCGGCTGGCACTCCAATCATCGCTTGCCGTCCGTCCGGTGTCGTAGACGGAAGTGCTCTTATGTGAGAGCAGGCTGCCGCCGATGTCGTCGTCCTCCACGAGCACAGCCTTGCGGCGTTCTATGACCGGCTGCTGGTTGATCTTGTTGCCCTGCTGCCAGACGTTTCCGCCCCCCAGGCCGTTCAGGTTGGCGTTCACGCCTGCACCCCAGTTCCGTGGCGGGTCGGCCTTAACCTCTTCCTCGGCCACCTCCTTCGTCCGGACCGTCCACTTGTTGAGTGCGCTGGTTGAGTCTTCCTCCGTGGCCGTCACGTCTTCCGACGGCATTCTCCTGCTCACAACCGCAGATGGTGCCGCCGTGTCCCTGAGGATCGACACGGCCTGGTCAGCCTGAGGCGACACATACAGCTGGTCATTCAGGGTCAGGGCCGAATACTCGATTCTCAGGAAGGAGCCGTCGGCCGTTTGCAGGATGACCTGGCTGCCTGAGATCTGGGAGAGTCGGGCCTCCACCGTCACGCCCTTTCTCGATGTCCACGTGCGGAGTTCCTCGGCTCTGCCGGCGGTTGCAAGCGCAAGGAGAAGGCATCCCGTCGCTATCAGAGCTGATTTCATGATCCGCCTCCAGTTGTGCTGCCCGCCCTTGACGCGCGCCCTCAGTTGCTACGATGAGCAGATGGCCTGGGGTTGTCAAGGAGCGATGCGGCGGCGAGGGGGATACCTTAGGGCTGAGACAGGACGAAATGGAGACCAGGGAATAGGACAGCTAAGTCTTGGTGGGCCACGGACCGTGAGTGCGGGGTGCTGTTGCGAAAATCAGGAAATGGCGTCCCTGGCATTTCCGGAAACAATGTCTTAGGGCCTGTTTACATCTGCCCAACCAGAAGTGCCAGAGCTTCAGCCCGAAGCTTCTTCGGGGTCATGCGGCCGATGATCTTCCTCAGTTGGTCGTCCCGCGACAAGGCCGGACTGTCAGCCGCCTCTCCCAGCAATACCGGAAGCCCGTTGACGGCATGCGCCGCCGCCGTCTCGGAAACATGGGTATAGTGCTGAGTCATGGCGGGGCTACTGTGCCCGACTATGGCCTCAACCACCGCCAGCGGAGCGCCAGCCGCCCGGCACAGACTCACAAAGGTATGGCGCAAGGAATGAAACCCTACCTCGACCACGGCCCGCTTTCCCGTGTACTTCTCGACCGGCTTCACGTCCGCGCCGATCTCCGTCACAAAGCCGGTTCCGGGGCGGTGCGTCTTCACGCCACAGGCTTTGAAGTGGGCCTGAATCAGCTTAGAGACCGCCGATCCGTCGCGAAGGTACAGGGCGGCCGTCTCCGGCAGGACATACTCGCCACGCTCGGAGGCGGTAATCTCTTCCAGCACGCCCCTCAGCGTGAAGTGAATTGGAATCACAACGGGCCGTTGATTCCGCCGGGCCGTCTTCCGGGTGATGCGGCGAATGATCCCCCGGCGAAGGTCTACTTCGGCCCATCGCAGTAAGACACAGTCAGCCAGGCGAAGCCCCGTGTATATGCCGATGGCAAACAGGAGTCTCATTTCCCCCGTCGTCGCGGCGCATACCGTTCTCAGTTCGTCCGTGGTCAACTCCCGGCGCGACTGCGATACGACCTTCTTTCGCTGAACTTCCCCCCAGGGGTCTGCATCCATGCGGGCCTGGAGCTTCAGCACACGAAACGCGAGCCGGAGAACAGCCACATGCTTGTTGAACGAAGAGGGGACCAGCCCCCTTCCCTTCAGGTGCTCCGCGTACTGTTCGGCAATAGCGGGCGTCACGTCACGCAAGCGGACGGCCTGCGGATGGGTGTTCTTCAGCCAGTTCTCGAAGGCCCGGAAGTGTCCAGCGTAGTCCGACAGGGTCTTCTCCCCGGAGTCGGGGCGGGTGGTGGTGGCAAGGTATCGGTTCCAGGCGGCGGCGACGGTCAAGGGCGGGTTGCGTTCCTCTTCCAGTTTGACCAGTTCCGCCCTTCCGCCCTCGATCCGCGCCTTAATGCTTTCCAGGGTGCGGGTCTCGTCCTCCACGAGAAACGGTTGCATGATGCGGGAAAGTTCGGTCTGTGCCTTGCGCCTGTCCCGCTGGTGAGTAGACCGCATGAACTTCTTGCCGGAGACGGTCCATGCGGCATAGTACACGGAGCCTCGTTTGATCAGGTAGCCAGTACGGGTCTTCATGCCTTGCCCTCCGTTGCGCTTCTAGATGTCCATTTGCGCGAAGGTCTCAAGGATGGGGCGGGGTGTCAACATCAAAACGGTAGCAGTCAGCCGAAAGCCCTTATATATGTCCGGAATATGCTCACTCGTAATGAGCAGGTCGTCCGTTCAATTCGGATCGTTGGCTCCATCTCC
>CAYOIT010000153.1:0-10980 GCA_964404035.1 uncultured Verrucomicrobiota bacterium
TTGGCCACGGTATTTCCGGGGACGAAATGCCCGCAACATTTTCTTCTCGGTGTCTCTGTGTCTCTAGCCGTACTCGGCGGGTGGTGAATCCTCTTGCGCTACAGAAAGACAAAAGGAGCGGCATGAAGCAGAGCGGGATGCATTGGTGTTCAGGAATGATGGTTATGGGTTTGTGGGCCTGGTGTCTTTCCGTTCAGTCCACACAGGCTGAATCTTTGCGACGGATCATCTCCCTGAATGATGTCTGGCAGGTTGCTGAAGGGAACATGACGAATGTCACCACGGCGTTTGACCGCACGGTGCCGGTGCCCGGCCTGGTCGATATGGCCAAGCCGGCGTTCGCGGAGGTTGGAGTCAAGAGCAAGAATCGTGAGGCGTTCTGGTACAAGCGGACCTTCCTCGTCAAGCAGGCCATTCCGGAGGTTGCCCTGCTGAAGTTGCATAAGGCGATGTTCGGCAGCAAGGTGATCCTTAATGGCAAGGAGCTGGGCGAACACCAGCCCTCGTTTACCCCCGGTTATTTTGATGTGAAGGACGTGCTTCGGCAGGGGGAGAACGAGATCGTTATCCGCGTGGGAGCATGGTTATCCGACGGCGCCAAATCGGTGGGCTGGGACATGGAAAAGCGCAAATTCATCCCCGGCATCTTCGATTCCGTCGAACTGATCTTCACCGGCACGCCGCACATTGACCGGGTCCAGGCAGTGCCGGATCTGGAGAAACAGGCCGTCACCGTCCATGTCTGGCCGGCGGGGCCGGTCCACGCGACCGTGCATGAGGCCCGCTCCGGGCGGGTCGTCGGGGAGGCCGATGGGGTGGGGCCGCTCACGATCCCGATCCCCCGGTGCCGGCTTTGGTCCCCGGAGGATCCCTTCCTCTATGAACTCACCGTACATACGGCCGGCGACGAGCTGACCACCCGTTTCGGCATGCGCACCTTCCGTCTTGATCCCCAGACCGGCCGCGCGATCCTCAACGGCAAGCCCTATTTCTTGCGCGGCAGCAACCTGGCCCTCTACCGGTTCTTCGAGGATGGCGACCGGGCCGGCCTGCCGTGGAACGAAGCGTGGGTGCGCAAGTTGCACCGCCGCTGCAAGGACATGCACTGGAACGTGCTGCGCAACACCATCGGATTTCCGCCGGAGTTCTGGTACCGCATCGCCGACGAGGAAGGCATCCTCATCCAGGATGAATTCCCGATCTGGTTCCCCTATGGCAAACCCGGCGACATCAATGGTGAGGCGCTGGCAGGCGAATACCGGGACTGGATGCAGGAACGGTGGAACCATCCCTGCGTGGTGATCTGGGATGCCTGCAATGAAACCAAACTGCCCGAGACCGGCGCGGCCCTGGCCAAGGTGCGCGGCTTGGATTTCTCCGCCCGGCCCTGGGATAACGGCTGGAATGAGCCCGCCCTGAGCAACGATGTGCGGGAGTTGCATCCCTACCACTTCTATGATCCCTACTACATGCTGGAACAGTTACCCGGCGATCCCGGCACGCTCGACTGGAAGCCGGGCAAGAACCCGATCATCATCAACGAATACGGCTGGCTGTGGCTTAACCGCGACGGCACGCCAACCTTGCTCACAAAGCGACTCTACGAGAACCTGCTCGGCCCCCAGTCCACGACCGCACAGCGACGCCACTTGTATGCCCGGTACCTCGCCGTGGAGACGGAGTTCTGGCGGGCACGCAGGGCGCTCGCCGGTGTGATGCAGTTCTGCGTCCTGGGCTACAGCAAGACCAACGGCTACACGAGCGACCATTGGCTCGACGTGGGCAATCTGACATGGGAGCCTGAATTTTATCGTTACGTTCGCGATGCGTTTGCGCCCGTGGGGGTGATGATTGACGATTTTGCGCCCTCGTTTCGGGTGAACCAACCGCACGAGTTTCCATTGGTCGTTATCAATGACTTGGACAAAGACTGGAAAGGGCGTGTCTTGGTGCAACTGCTCCAAGGCGGGAAGGTTGTGGCCAAGGAGAAGCTGTCGGTCGAGGTCCCCGCCTGGGGGGCAACTCGGTTGACGTACAAGGCGGTCATGCCAACCATCCCTGGTGACTGCCAGTTGAAAGCGACGCTTCTCAAGACCCCGGACGGAAACATCAGCAGCCTTCGCGATTTTACCGTCTTCACGCCGGAACTCTTTGTTGCCCGAAACGGGATTGCCGTCGGCAAGCCCGCCACTGCATCCTCCTCGGTGAAGGCCGCCCCGCCCGGAGCCGCCGTGGATGGTACGCTTGCCTCAGGCTGGGAGGCGAATTCCGGGTCGACCGAGCCGCAGTGGCTGGCTGTCGATCTCGTGTCTACCGTCATGGTCGGCCGGGTTGAGCTGGCGTGGGGAAAGGGATACGCAAAGAGTTATACGATCCAGGTTTCGAGTGACGGTAAAACCTGGAGCAATGTGTACACGACAACGAGTGGCAAGGGCGGCACGGAAACGATACCGTTTACTCCCATAGCATCCCGGTGGGTCCGTTTCTACGGCACGGAGCGGGCGGATAAAGACGGCTACCGGATTCGTGAATTCTGTGTATTTGAAAAATAGCGCGTCCGTTATTCCTCACTTGTGGTGATAGGTTGAAACCGATTCATAAACTTAAGAAACGAATTTGTACAAAATTTTGAGTGCAAAACCGGGTGGGGAATACGAAACTTACCCATTGACAAAGGCTGGACTGACCGACGCGGACAGTCTGCGGTACCAAGGGTCAAACAAGAGGGGTGAAGGGAGTATGACAATGGAAATCAGCCGTAGGATCATGAGCCGTATGTTGATGATCGCAGCGTTGGCGCCGGTCGGCCTGAGTCCGGCTTACGCGGCCGCCAATGAAAATTCCATGGAACGTCTCCGGGCTTATTTTGCCAAGCCCCGGGCCGAGCACCGCGCCGTGCCCCTGGCGATGGAAAAGCTTTATAAGAACACGTCAGAGTATCTTGACAAGCTCGTGCAGGGCCGGTGGGGCGGGGGACATTGCGAATATCTGGTGGGTGGGAAGAATTATCTCTCTGATACAAACGGATGGAATCGGTACAAGGAAATTGTCGCGGGGTGCCGCGAGCGCGGGCTCCAGATGTGGATTTATGACGAATCGGGCTATCCGAGCGGGCGCGCCGGTGGCCAGACCCTCGCAGGCCACCCGGAGTTTGAGGCCCAGGGCCTGTTTTATGATTCCAAGGATGTGTGGGTACGGCCCCCGAAGAAGGACGCTGCGGTTGCCGACGTCGAATGGCGCGTCCCGCCGGGAACGCCTTATCTCGTGGCCGCCTACCCGGTGGGTCGCGACGGGAGCATCCATGACAAACCGCGGGACTTGACGGCGGCGGTGAAGGACGGGCAGGTCAAGGCGACGCTGCCGCCCGGAAACTGGCGGTTGATCGCCTTTGTTCAGAACCGCCTTTACGAGGGAACCCACGCTGCGCTCACAGGACCCGGGTACCTCAACATCCTCGATCCCGCGGCCGTCAAACGGTTCATCGCAATCACCCATGAGGCCTTCTACAAGCATTGTGGTGAGGAGTTCGGTAAGACGCTTGCGGCGATTTTCAATGACGAGGTTTCTCTCATGACGGGGTTTCTGTGCGACGACAGCCAGCCCTATCCTGTGATCGCCTGGTACCACGGGCTTCCGGATCTTTTCCGGAAGCGCAACGCCTATGACATTCGCGAGTGCCTGCCTGCCTTGTTTAACGATGTCGGCGCGGATACCACGCGCAAGCGATGCGAGTTCTACGCGATGCTCGGGCAACAGATTGCCGACGCATTCTTCAAGCAGATCCGCGAGTGGTGTGCGGCTCACAACATCGCTTCAATCGGCCATTTGCTCTGGGAGGAATCGCTCGTTTTCCATGCGCCTTTCTATGGAACGGTCTTTCCCTCCTACAAGGAACTGGACTGGCCCGGGATCGACCAGCTTGACTGCGAGTATGGGTGTACCTCCGGCGCTCACGTCGAGGGCGGGCCCGTGACGCCCAAACTGGCCAGCTCGGCGGCGCATGTCTGGAACAAGCCGCGCACGATGTCCGAGTCTTTCTGCTATGTCGGCGGCAGGATCCCGCAGTCCATCGATGAGTACATGCAGCATTACCAGTGGCAGGCGGTGCTGGGGATCAACGCGCTGACCATCCTGAGCATCTGGCGGGACGTGCCCGATGAGGATCTCGGGAGGTTGAACGATTTCGTCGGGCGCGTGAACACGATGGTGACCCGGGGCCGGTTCACGGCGGACGTGGCGATCCTCTACCCGATCGCCTCGGTCTGGGACGGGTTCATCCCCACGACCCGGCATGTCCATAACGTCAGCGACAACCCGATCGTCCGCGACGTGGACGAGTCCTGGCGCTGGGTCTCCTCCGCCGTGCTCTCATGCCAGCGTGATTTCGATTACCTGGACGAGAACCTGATCCAGGAGGCCAAGTTGGCGGAAGGCAAGTTGACCCTTGGCCAGAACCGCTACTCGGTGCTTGTGCTCCCGCATGTGACGACGCTCGGGTTCGCCACGCTCCAGAAGATCAAGCAGTTCGTCGAGCAGGGCGGCACCGTCATTTCATGGAAAACCCTCCCGACGAAACGGGCCGACGCCGGCCCGCTTAAGGCATTCCAGGCGCTGGTCAACGACCTTTGGGATAACCACAAGGAGCGCGTGATCCAGGTCATGACCGAAAAGACGTTCCGTCAGGCCTTGATCGCGAGCGGAACCCCGGATCTGGTGGTGAAGCCCGCGACGCCGGACGTCTATTACCAGCACCGCATCCTGCCCGAGGGCGACCTCTATTTCCTCGTCAACAATGCCAATGCGCCGCTGACCCGAACCTTCACCTTCCGTGGCGCGAAGGGCCGGTGTGAACTCTGGGATCCGTGGGAGGGGACGACCAGGCCCGCGGAATTGTCGGTGGCCGAGGGCGGAAGCGCTCTCGATCTGACGCTGGGGGCCCGCCGCGGCCTTTTCGTTCTCATCATGCGATGAGTCTCTTGAGTGTAAACATGAAGTTAACTGATTCCACAGTGCAGAACACCCAGAGCCTCCCGCTTCGGCGGCAAATCTGGTATGGAGTCGGCTATCTGCCCGATTCCCTGCTGAACAACGCGTATGGCATCCTGATCTTCATTGTGTATGACGGGGAACTGAAGCTTGGCGCAGCCGCGATCGGGCTGATCGGGTTGATCATACGGTTTTGGGATGCCATCAACGATCCGTTCATCGGGAATTTGTCGGACCGGACCCGCTCGCGCTGGGGTCGGCGTCATCCCTACATGATAGCGGGCGTCGTGACGGGCGCGCTTTGCACGCTGCTCGTGTGGAATCCTCCGACGGGGATGGGCGAGGCGGGCCTCTGGTGGTATCTGCTGATTACCGCCTTCCTCTATTATACGGCGTTCAGTCTTTACAGCGTGCCCTATTTTGCGTTGGGTTTGGGAATGTCCACCTCCGAACGCGACCGCGATGGCATCATGGGGTGGCGGGTGGCGGCGAACAGCGTGGTGCTTTGCCTGCTCCCGCTCGCGCCGATGCTCATCCACAATGGCCTGCTGGGGGCCACTCCGATGGAGTCCCTTTCCCGTCTTTCCCTGATTCTTGCGGGACTGATGGTAGCTTCGGGTTTCGTGGCGGCCCGGCTCCTGCCCGAACCGCCTATAATCGAGGCGGGCTCCGGTCGGGGACCCGGGCTCTTTGACGGGCTCAAGTGTGTCTACCGGAACGGACCTTTTCTGATAACGACGGGGATCGTTTCGCTCGCTCTTGTCGGGTTGGTCGCCAGCTCCGCGATGCTGTACTATATGAACCTGGCTTTTGTTTATCCTCTTGGCGAGCTGGCGGTGCGCAAAGCCGCCGCCACCCGGCTGATGGCCGTTACGGGCTTTACGGGGGCCTTCGTCGGTCTTTGTGTCTCTCCGTTCGTGGCGGCAATGGCTGTGCGCTTCGGTCGCAAATCGCTCCTATCCGCCGCGATGGGGCTCATGGCCGTCGCCTACCTGCTTTCCCCCTGGCTGTTTCGTGCTGACGAGCCTTACCTTCAGTTGGTGTTTCATGTCCTCTTCTTCTTCGGGCTCACCTGTGTCTGGGTGTTGACCGCTGCGATGATCGGCGAAGTGTGCGATCTGGACGAGGTCAAGACCGGGCTGAGGCGCGAAGGCATCTTCTCGGCGATGTTCAATTTCGGGGCGAAGCTCAGCCTGGCGTTCTCCATGTTCGTGGGCGGGGCGCTGGTTTCCGCCTCCGGGTTTTCCTTCGAACTGCCGGAGCAGGCAGCTTGGACGCTCCTCTGGCTGAAGGTCTTTTTTGCCGTGCTTCCGGCGCTCTGTTTTATGGCGGGAATCTACCTGATTCGGATCTATCCCTTGAGCGCGGAGTTCATCGAGCAATTTCGGGCTCAGGCAATTTTGAAAAAACACGTGTCAGCTTGAACAAGGAACAGTAACGGATATCGAAGCAATGAAACTGAAAGAGGAGCCAAGATCATGATCCATCGACGAATCGCAATTTCCATAATGGCACTCGGCCTGTCCGCCGGCCTCACCCTGGCGGACTGGACGAAGATCGATGACTTCCAAAGCACTTCGCAAGGCAGGCTGGAGCGGGACGCAAATGGATGGAGGTGTTTCAACGACAAGATCACGACTGTCACTATCTGTTCCGACGAGTTGGCGCCCGGTAATCTGGCAGCAAAAATTCATCACGGTGACGACGCGATCGAGCCTAATGGTAATTACAAGCATGATGTCCTCTCCCATCATGGCGCGGTGAATATCCCCCCCGGCGGCGTTGCCACGATTTACCTGCGATTCCTCGTCGAAAGCGGTTTGGATAAGACGCTCGGGCATGTTCGAGGCGTCGAGCCGGTCGAGCCGGTCAGGATAGGGATCGCGTTAAGCGAGAAACCTACATTTTCCTCCGTCGACCAGCGCGCAGGCGTGTTTCTCGAGGGGAAAGAAGCCCGAATAGTGGGCCTGGGACGCACGCGCAGGAGCGATCAGAAGGAGCCGGCCCCCCTAGTCAAACGAAACCGCTGGTACCGGCTCTGGCTTGTCATCCATAACGCGCCCGGGAGCGAAGAAAACAAATCGAGGGCCTACCTCGAAGAGGAAGGCGGCGAGGGCAAAAAAATCGCCGTTTCCGGCTTCCTGGTCGGGGAGAAGAATTATAAGCCTGCCATTTGGAAGATGATCGGTGTTGTCAAGTACCCGGATTGTGCTTTGACCGATCTGTTTGTGGACGACTTCTATGTTGACAACAGTGGGGAAAACCTGACGCAGCCCGTTTCTGCCGATCAAACCCAGGCCTGGCGTGAGAAACTCCAAGAAGAGGCCAGTAAATACGCCCATTTGCTCAAAAGGGCAGACACGCGGGAACTAGCAGAGAAGCAGGGGCGCGAGTTGCTCGCGGCAATGACACCGGATGAGCGTTTCGAGCTGGTGACCGGCTACTTGGGGGGTGTGCCGCGGCTTGGCATCCCGCCGGTGCTGCATAACGATGCCGGATCGGGAATCAATAACGGTGGCCCATCGAATCCCGTGCGCGCGCGGCTGCCGCGAACCGTGGCATATCCCTGCACGCTCGCCTTGGCTGCGACCTGGAACACGAAAACAGCCGAAGCGTATGGTCGGTCGATCGGCGAAGAATGCCGCAGGGGCGGTACGGCCATTCTGCTTGGGCCTGGAATGAACCTGTATCGCTCATCGGTCGGCGGCCGCAACTTTGAGTACTTCGGCGAGGATCCGCTCTTGGCAGGGCGCCAGGTGGAGGCCTATGTCCGCGGCATGCAGGGCGCGGGCACGGCCGCCACTCTGAAACATTTTATCGGAAATGAGTGCGAGTTCCACCGGCGTGGCAGCAACTCTCAAATCGATGAACGTACCCTGCGCGAGGTCTACATGGAACCCTTTCGCCTGGGGATCGAGGCGGGCGCCCGCTGTGTGATGACCGCCTACAACCAGATCAATGGCGAGTGGGCCGGCCAGAGCAAATACGTCAACACGGATCTGTTGCGCGGCGCGCTGGGCTTTAAGGGAATCATCATGACGGACTGGATTGCCACGTATGACGCAACGGAGTTTGCCGCCTCAGGGGCCGATCTGGAAATGCCGTTTGGCACCTCGATGACTCGCGAGCGCGAGAAACTCCTGGGCTCGCCGGCGATCGACCGGATGGTTCTGTCGTTTTTGACCACGTGCATTCAGGCGGGGTTTTTCGACCGGCCTGCCATGGCACCTAAATTGGAGAAAAATCGCTCCCAATGGGAAGAGACGGCTCGCGCCGCCAATTTGGAAGGGATCACCCTGCTGAAGAACAACTCCATATTGCCATTAACCGCCGACTTTAAGGGCAAACGGATCATTGTCGCGGGTAATCGCGCTAAAACTGCGGAACTGGCGGGCGAGGGCTCAGGCCATGTGCAAGGTTATAATCTCAAGACTTATCTGCAGGCGGTATCCGAGACGTTTGTGGGTGCCGAGATCCTGAAGGGCGACACGTTGACCGATGAGCAGATTCGTTCTGCGGACCTGGTCCTGGTGTTCCCAGGCATGCGGGAAGGCGAGGGCTGCGACAGGAGCTTTGTTTTGCCGGACGATCAACTCATCAGCCGCTGCGTAACGAACAATCCGAAAACAGTGGTCTGCCTCGTCACCGGTGGCGGCGTCCAGATGGAATGGGCCGATAAGGCGGCGGCGATCGTGCATGCCTACTTTGGCGGGCAGACTGGAGCTTCTGCGCTGATGGACATTCTGCTTGGCCGCGCTGAACCGGCGGGCCGACTGCCGTTCACGATCGAGCGGCGGGTTGAGGATGCGCCCGGCGGCACTCTCAAGGATTTGCAGAAACCCGACAAGGCCATCGCTTACGAAATCGCGAAAGTTTGCGTGCCCGGCGATCTCTTTCTAAACGATGACAAAACGCTTGGCTATGTCTGGGATAATCCCTACACCGAGGGCGTTGTTGTTGGACACCGGTGGTATGAATCCAGGAACATACCGGTGCGTTATCCGTTCGGGTTCGGGCTGGGCTATACAACCTTCTCTTATGAGGACCTCAAGGCGGAAGTCAAGGGACAGAAGGTGAAAATCAGCTTCTTGCTCAAGAATACTGGTAAACGGTCCGGCTCCGAGGTGGCTCAAGTGTACGTGAGTGACAAGGCGTGCAGCGTGCCCCGTCCCCCGCAGGAGTTGAAGGCGTTCGAAAAGGTGCGTTTGGGCGCCGGGAAATCGAAGCGCGTCGAACTTGAACTCGGTGCCGAAGCGTTCCGCTTCTGGAACCCCGCCACGAAGCAGTGGACGGTCGAGCCCGGCGAGTTCGAAATCCGTGTCGGAGCCTCCTCGTCCGATATCCGGCTGAAGGCGACCGTCCAGTTATCCACTATATGAAACTTTATTCCATCATTGTTTCTATCCTGGTGTCCCTGATGTGGGTGGTTCCCGGCCAAGCCGCCGAAACTGCCCCGTCGGCGGCCACCGAAGGGCTCGCGCAGATCGCCAACGAGCGTGCCGGCGAACAGAACGCCCTGATCACTCCGGCTCCGCCTGAGCTTCCCGCGAAGCGGCTGCCATGGGCGGCAGAACTGAAGCCGTTCACCCCGATGGATAAGTTGGACACGCCGGAGGAGTTGGACGCGGAACTGGAGCGCCAGCGCGTGCTCCACGCCCCTTTCATTGCCGACCTGGCGCCGGCCGTGGTGGATACCCGCATCAGCGTGCCTTTGACCCGCTTCGATTGGCGAATGGAGACCAAGGAGGATCTCGGCGATTTTCTTCGTCCTCTTACCGGCAAGGGGGATTGGAAGAAGGTCTCGATCCCGCATTACGACGGCCCCGTGGGCCTGGCCACCACCTACTACCGCACCACCTTCACCATCACCAAGGCCATGCTCGGTCCGGGCTCGGTATTCGTGCAGTTCAAGGGCGTGGACTACAAGGCGAAGGTTTTCATCAACGGCAGCTTCATCGGAGCCCACGAGGGGTTCTTTGCTCCCTTCGCTTTCGATTGCACCCCCCAGGTACGCCTGGGCGAGAATGTGCTGCTGGTGAAGGTCGAGAACGACTTCGTCATGCACAATTTTTCATCGCATCGGGGCGACAAGATTTACGCCTTTACCGGGCCCGGCTATGACAATCCCGCTGGAGGGTGGCAGCATTGCCCCCCGGCCATGGGCATCTATCAGCCGGTGGCGATCGAGGCGCGGCCGCGCCTGCAGGTGCATGATATCTTCGTCCGCCCGCAGCCCGAGAAGTCCGGCGCAGAAGCCTGGATCGAGGTCCGCAACTGCGACATCAATGAGCCGAACATCACCCTCGAACTGGCCGTGTATGGCCAGAACTTCCAGCACACCGTTTTCACCGGGGCTATGACCGATGGCCTTCAAGCGTTGGCCATGGACGGCAAGCGGCCGGAGTTCGGCGAGAAATCCCCCAAGGTCTCAAAAGGTCTCAACTATTTCCGCATCCCCTTCCAGATGCCTGGTTTCCGCTGGTGGAGCCCCGCCGAGCCCTGGTTGTACCAGTTGCAGGTGACGCTGCGTGATGCCAAGGGCAAGGTTCTCGATGTGCGCAAACGGCAGTTCGGTATGCGCTCCTTTACCATGGACACCGCCAGCAATCCCAAGGGCAGGCTCTTCCTCAATGGCCGGCCCATCCGCCTGCGTGGCGCGAACACCATGGGCTTCGAGCAGCAGGACGTGATGCGTGGTGACATCCAGCGGCTGCGGGACGATATCCTGCTGGCGAAGCTGACGCATATGAACTTCCTGCGCATTACCCAGCGGCCGGTGCAGGAGGAGATCTATGACTGGTGCGACCGCCTGGGGCTGATGGTCCAGACCGATCTGCCCCTGTCCTGGGTGTTGCGCCGTTCCCAGTTCGTCGAGGCGGTGCGTCAGGCCGGGGAGATGGAGCGCCTGGTCCGTGCCCATCCCTGTAACATCATGGATACGTTCATCAACGAACCGCAACGCAATGGCTGGGGCCATCCCCACCGCAACCTCAG
>CAYOIT010000154.1:0-10891 GCA_964404035.1 uncultured Verrucomicrobiota bacterium
TGAGACACAAGTTACAGATAGTAAGAATAGGCGACAGATGTTTTGACGACCCGCTGACCGGGCCACGCCCAATTGCTCTTCAAAACCGCCCTTTGTCCGGCATTCCGGCCTCCAGATGTGAAGTGTTTGTCAAAGCCCTGGCAAAGTGCCCTCGGGGCATGAGCCCTGCTCAAATAGGAGTCTACCACCTGAGGCTGGTTGGAACAGGAATCGCACTCAAGGGTGCATACAGGATTCGAACGACTGGCCGACTGGGGTGCCCGGGGGAGGCGGATCCTCAGCTGTGGAACCGCAGCATGGGCTGCGGTTCCTTTTTCGAAACACTTCGCAAGGAGGGTTACGACCATGCCAACCACCACAAGAAGCTCACGTAAGGCATCCCAAAGGCTCATTGGGGGCGACACCCTGTTCATTGGCGGCATGGTGCTGACGTTTGCCGTCCTTTGTCCCGGGTTCGGCGCGATCGGGCTCACCATTGGATTGTCGTTGATCGTCATCGGCGGCTGGTTCTGCCTGCTGGCCAGGCCTGGCGCGCACGAGCCGGTTTGCGAACCCGCACGGGTGATCACGCACGGGATTACGTCGCTCAAAGGATAGACCAGCCTTCGCTTCAGTCCCGCTGATTTGTATTCTGGAGGGCGGCAATCCCGTGCCGCCGGTTTTCTTCAAGTATTTCCCAGGTAGGGCGGGGCTGTCCAGCCTTCGCAGCTGTAGCTTTACTACGGCGGAGTAGGCCCAGACCCGCCGCTCAGAACGCCCTCCCCGCTCCCTGCTCCTGGCTAACCGCCTCCGGTCTCAGGTTTCCTCCTCGCTTATCGCCCGCCACCCCATGGGAGGGCGCGCATGCTGCGCACCGCGGACGACAGTGCGTCCCTCCCGGAAGAGGTGACGCCTATCTGTCTGTCCCCTTTGCTTCGGGCAATCCGGGTATCGCCCCGCAGCCCAGCGTGGCACGGGTTTCCAACCCGTCGCCCCTGCCACTGGGCAAGCTAATGAAGAGAAGAGGCTACGGGTTTGGAAACCCGTGCCACGTCCGGGCCCTCCGCAACGCGCATTTGTAGAAGACCGTGCGGTCTGGTAGATTTCGCAGCATGAACAAGGACACGTTGGCATTGCTGAGACGGTGTGCTGTGACGGGCGGGGCGCGGGGAGTGGGGGGCTGTCTTGTGGCCTTGGCGCTTGGGCTGGCTGTGAACACGGCGGTGGCTCAATCGCCAGAGGTGTGGTGCGTGGGCGAGTCCACCAAGGTGAAACCCGGTGATCCGCCGCAGGAGAGGAATCTGACCTGGAACGGCGCAACCAAGACCGTGACCCTGGGCAGTGCCCGCAATGAATATGTTGCCTTCCAGATCGCCATTCGCGGGGCCCAGGAGGGCGGGACGGACATTACCGTGGTTGCCGATGGCCTCAAAGGGGCGGGTTCAGCGGTCATTCCCAGGGCGAATGTGGACTTGTTCGTCGAACACTACCTCACGGTGAAGACCACCTCGCGGAGCGATCCGAAGAACATCTTTCCCGGCATGACCGCCGGTGAACACCCGACGCAAATGGTCCCTTTCCAGGCCAAAAAATACGGGGCGCCCTTCACCCTCGGCGCCGGCCGCAATCAGCCGGTGTGGGTCGATATTTATGTGCCGGAGGAGGCCGCGCCCGGAGACTACAAGGGCACGTTCAAGGTGCTGGCCGGGAAGAAGGTGGTCTCGGAGATCACCGTTGCCCTGACGGTGTGGTCGTTCACCCTGCCGCATGAAACGCATTTCCGTTCGTTCCTCTATACCGGGCCCGAAAACCTGCGGTGGGGCCATCACCTGACCTCGGGCTGGGATGAGCCCTCGATGGCCCCCCTGTTCGATGCCTACTTCCAGATGGCCCACCAGCACCGGCTGAATTTCCATCCCACGGCCGGCTCGGGATTGGAGGAGGTCCTGGTCAAGTTTCACCAGTACTACGACGGGAGCGCCTTCAAGGATCGCGTCGGGAAGGGAGTGGGCCAGAATCTGGCCTGCATTACCCCGGAAGGGTCGACCGAACAGGAGTTCAAGGCCTACGCCAGGAAGATTGTCGCGGAAGCCGAGGCGAAGAAACTCAACACGACGATGGTCAGCTACATTTGGGACGAACCGCATTCGGAGGCCGACTTCGCCGAGTCCAGGAAGCGATGCCAATGGGTTCGGGCCGCGGTCGGCAAAAAACTGCTGACGTTTATTGCCACGCCGCAATGGCAGAAATATGACGCCGGGGAGGTCAACATCTTCTCGGAAACGTCGGTTGAGGACATTCCTAAGGTCGTGGCGCGGGGCGATGCGGTCTGGGCGGTCAACGGGGGCTATGGCGCCGGACCCTACGTGGACGCGCCGGGATTTGGGGGCCGGTCAATTGTGTTGATGAATTGGAAAATGAAACTGGGCGGCTGGCAGTTCTGGGACTGCTGTTACTGGGTGGACAAGCAGGCGCTCCGGAAGAAAGGGTTCACGTATGCCAAGGCCCATGCCCATCCTGATCAGTGGCTGACGGACCTGTGGAACGACCCCATGACGTTCGACGAAACCCGCAAACCGGGTTATCCGGAGCGCTATGCCCTCCGGATTAACGGTGACGGCGTCCTGTTTTACCCCGGTTATGAGGTCGGCATCAACGGGCCGATCGCCGGTTATCAGATGAAGTCGCTCCGTCGGGGTGCGCAGGATTACGAGTACCTGTGGCTGTTGCGGAACAAGGGGCAGGAAAAGGAAGCCAATGCCATTCTTGACACTGTCTGCCTTGCCCCGGGAAGGTGGAATCCCGATCCTGAGAGTTGGGACAAGGCGCGGTTGGAGTGGGCCAGATTGCTTAACAAGTGAGGATGTTGAGGACTCCAGATCCCGTTGGCGCAGCAGCGCCAACCTTTGGAGTGCGGCAGTTTTGGCTGCCGCCTTTCTGCCTGCGCGACCGGGCTCAAGGCGGCAGCCGAACTGCCGCACTCCCAAGGCTCGCGAACGCTCGCAGTCCAGACGGGCAGGAACCGAATCGTGGCAGTAATGCTCGACTGGACCCTGTCGTCGCCGGTAGTGTTGCGGCCGATGACGGTTTCGCGGTGAGTTCCGCAGCCTTGACCGCCGGCGTCCCCGGCCAGGACTGGCAGCGGCTTTTCGCGGTACCCAGGGAGATCACCCCGGCCGGTTTCGCGGTCGACAGCCAGGGCCGCTGCTATATCAGCGATGCGAGTCTCAATCGCGTTTTCCAGTTTGATGCCAGGGGCAAGCGCTTGCACACGTTTGGCCGGCGGGCCGCCCAGCGCCCCGGGCGCTACGACCCGCAGGGCGGGAACAAGGATCGTGCCCGGCAACTGCTGGCCAAGGCGGTCTTTCCGCCGGAGGGAAAACCGGTGGAGCTGAGCGCGACGTTCAGCGGTGAGCTTGTCCGGGGTTACTGGTCCGATCCCGGCGCGGTCCGCTGGCATGCGGCGACCGTGGCCGATCTCGACAACCGTGTGGTGTTGGGCACCGGCGCCCAGGTGTGGTACGGGGCGACCTGGATCCACGCGGACCGGGACTCGCAGGTGGACTTCCAGTTGCAGGGGCACCAGCAGACTTATCTGGTGTTTGAGCTGAACGGCGAGCGCATCCAGGATGGGAGATTCGCGAGAACAACGGCCGCTGCGTCGCTGCCAAGCCCGTGACCCTGAAGGCCGGCTGGAATGAAGTGCGTCTTCGTGGCTTCTGCGTCGGCTTCCCGCCGTTCCGCGCCGGGCTGGTGATTCAGGGTGAGCCCCAGGTGCTGTGGGGGCTGCGCTTATCCGGCACGCCACCGGTGCCGGATAAGTCGCGAGCGCCTATTTTACCCTGACCATCCAGGGCAAGGCCTGGCCCGGCTGCTTTTCGAGGCGTATGACGCCGTACCAGCGGGGGCTCCACGGATGCCCGTCCTCCGACCACAGGAGCTGAGTGACTCCGGCGCTGCCGCGATGCGTCCACCAGAGTGAGAAGCCCAGGTCGCCGCTTTGCGGCCACGACGTGCGGTCCATCAATTCATAGGGGATGAACAGTTCAACGAAGGCACCGGTGTCCGTCTTGCTCCACTTCCCGGCAAGTCCCGTGGCTTTCCGGGACGTCTCGCCCTTGGAGACGCTGAAACGGCCCTCCTTACCCTTGTTGCCTGAAACCCAATAGTAAGGGCCCGGTGTGCCGAGGAATTCCGGTTGGCGCGTATCGAAGAACAGCATGAAGTTATCGGTCTCGACGGTGCCCGTCGCCCGGATGGCCAGAAAGAGCCCTTGCCCGCCCGCCTTCATGCTCCACTGGAGCCGGCATTCATCGGGGCTTGCACGCTTGTCCTCCATTCCCCTGGTCCAGCGCGCCTGGGACGGATCGCCGACCCCGGCCCATGCATGCCCGGCCCATTCCTTGTCTTCGCCATCGACCGTAGCCTCGCCCTTCAGGGCGGCGGCGTACCTGCAGAAGGCGAGTTCCGCCACCGCATAGCCATTGGTCACCGTTCGAATCAGGGGGATCCGCCCGTGGTCTTTGTCCGCCGGAAGGTCGACGTCAACGCGTTCGCCATTGTCCAGGCGGACTTGGACTTTCGGGGTTGTGGCGACCAGGCGCTCGCGCTGGAAGGAGGGCGTGCCGAAGGGGGCTGGTATGCCGCTGACGTAAGTGTGCCCCTCGGAGAACAGCAGCGTGGAGAGGATGGGAGTCCCCGGGGCGAGAGCGGTGATGGCGGGATATTTCAGGAGATCGCCGGGTTTCTGCGCTTCAGGCCAGTCCACCGTGAATGACGCCGTTTCGCCGGGCTTCAGGTTATAGTCTCCGGAGCCTTGGA
Organism: uncultured Verrucomicrobiota bacterium; assembly: GCA_964404035.1. Classification (GTDB taxonomy): domain Bacteria; phylum Verrucomicrobiota; class Kiritimatiellia; order CAIKKV01; family CAITUY01; genus CAMBRF01. The sequence goes on from CAYOIT010000154.1 coordinate 4,801, forward strand.
GTGCGACCGGTTCGCATTCAAGCCGGGAATACACGGCCAGTTTTCCGGTCAGGGTCTTATCGGACCTGTTGGAGAGCGAGAGGGTGCTTTTCACGCCTGAGTCGGTCCAGGTGCTGACCGCTTTCTTTTCCAGCGGTTCCGGAACGACCGGGCGGGCAATGGCGTTGTAGACGGCGCGCGCGATCATGAGGTGCCCCAGCGCGTTGGGATGGATCGTGTCGCCCTTGCCGTCGGTCTCGATCATCGAAATGAACGGCTTCGAGTACGAGGGAGGGTAGAGCGGCCACAGCTTTTCGGCCGACGCTTCGATGGTGGCGCCTCCGTCACCCCAGATCGCCTGGAAGGTTTCGGCGCAGGGGAGCTTCAATCGGTCGGCCAGTTGACTCACGGACTTGGCGAATCCAATCGTGCGGAAGGCGTATTCCGGAGGATTCGCATCCGGCTTGGCGTTCTCTTTGTTCACCGGGATGTCGATATGAGGGGTGGGCTGCAGGAAGACCGGGTCGGCGCCGCAGTCATCGGCCAGATGCCTGGCCAGCCACTCGTACTGGTCGAGGTACCCGTCCAGCGGGCAGCCGGCGGCCTGGTCGTTGAGCCCGTACATGATCACGGCCAGGTCCGGCTTGTTCGAGATCGCATCGTTTTCGAAGTTTCGCACGGAAGCGTCGATGGACCGTCCGGGATACGATCGGTCGACCACGGTGATGCTCTTGTTTCCCGTGGCCCGGGCCAACATCATCGCCAGCATGTTTTCGAACTCGCCGGTAGCGGTCACGGAATCGCCCATGGCCAGGATCGTGAAGGGTTTGCCCTTGAGGAGTTTACCGGCCGACCTTGGCAGGCTGCGCCGCATGACCTTCTTGTCGATGGGGGGCGGGGGCGTCAGCGCCAGGAAACGCAGTTCCGCGGGCGGGTCGGTCTTCAATGACACAATATGGATCCCTTCCGCCAGCGGTTGGAGGTGGATCGTTCCGTCTTTGACCGGAACCTTGCCATTCCCTGTAGGACCCCAGCCGTCACGGGTGATGGTTTTCATCTCGTAGGCGACCTCGTCCACCCGGCCGCTCAGGACGATGTCCACCGACGTGTCCGTGAAGACATACTTGCTCGACAATGCTGGGCCCGAGGCGCCAAGCAACGTCGCGGAACAGGAGATCATGCACAAGGCTATACAAACAATGGTTTTCATTTATCGATGCCTCTCAATAAGTCACTTGCACCCCGGCGGCAAGGGATTGTCACCCTATCAGAATGCGAAAACAATAACCTATTCATTTCCCTGGAGGGCGCCAATCCTTTGGCGCCGTGTCCATACCCTAACCAGGCCTCGGCGCAAGGTGGATTTCCTCCTCGCGGTCGGATCGAAGGTTCTTCCCGTCGAGATCAAATCCGGCTCCTCGGGCTCGTTGAAGAGTCTCCGTCTATTCCTCGAGTCTCACCCGCAGAGTCGTTTGGGGATTCGTCTCTATGACGGTCCGTACCTGCGCGAAGCCTCAATCTGGCCTTTGCCCCTCTATGCCGCCGGAACACTCCATCGGCTGCAAGCCTGATCCTGGCCGCCTGTCCAAAGCGTGCCTTGCCCGTCTGGAATGCGAGCGTTCGCGAGCCTTGGGAGTGCGGCAGTTCGTTACTGCCGCCTTGAGCCCGGTCGTGCAGGAAGAAAGGCGGCAGCCGAACTGCCGCACTCCCAAGGTTGGCGCTGATGCGCCAACAGGCTCTGGCCGATGGACCCGTTTAGGGCTGGACCTTAACCGGGCCCCAGCGGCTGGCATCAAGTCCGACTTCGCTCGGGATATCGGAAACCATGTTCGTTTGTTTGTCGAACCAATACAGACGGACCAGCCGGTTGTCACCGGAGGGAGGCGAATAGATGGTCCCGGAGCGACCCTTTGGAGGACGGCCATCCCCTGCCGCCGGGCCTTTCAGGGGCTCTGGTCGTCCTCGAAGAAGGCTTGAAGGCTGTCCAGGAATGGTTCCCGGTCGTGAAAGGGGACGCAGGGGACCGGCAGGCTGCGGCGGAACCACTGTCCGTACCGCTTCTCGATGATGCGCCGGTCGGCCACGATGACGATCCCGCGATCGGTGCGGTGCCGGATCAGCCGGCCGAATCCCTGGCGCAAGCGGATGACGGCGCTGGGCACCGAGTAGTCCACGAAGGCATTCCCCCCGTCGGTTTCGATCTGCTCGCACCGCGCCTCCACGACCGGGTCGGTGAACACGGGAAACGGCAGCCTCGCGACCACCAGGCAGGACAGGCTCTCCCCCATCACGTCCACCCCTTCCCAGAAGGACTGCGCGCCCATCAGTACCGACGCGACGTCGCGCTGGAACACCTCGGTGATCATCTCCCGGGATCCGGATACTCCCTGTTGCAGGATCTGGATCCCGTCGTGCTGCATTTCCTGACCCAGGACCCGCGACGTCTTCCGCAGCATATCGAAACTGGTGAACAGAACCATCCCACGCCCGTGGGTACGCCGGAACACCTCCGCCAGCAGGATCCCCAGTTCCGCGGCATAGTCGGCCGCCTTTTCGCCCGGCTCGGGGAGAAACAAGGGCACCATCACCCGGCACTGGCGCGCATAGTCGAAGGGCGTGCCGAGCACCAGGGTGCCGACCCGGTCGGCCTCCACACGATCCACGCCGAGCCGCTTCCGAACGAAGTCAAAGGCGCCGCCCACCGTCAGGGTGGCCGAGGTGAAGATCACCGACTGTTTCCGATTGTAGATCGTCTCGGCCAACTCCGGGCCAACGCGGATCGGGGCGGACCAGGCCCGTGCGCCTCCCAACAGCGGCGGAACCCGCTCAACCCATGACACGCCGTTGCCGTCTCCGGGATCGAACACGGTGGACAGGTCGTCCACAAACTCCTTCAGCCAGACCGTGGCGGCGTCAATATCGTGAACGGAATCCCCGCCCTCCGGGAAGGCCTCGGGCGTGAACCGTTTGACCTCCAACGAGAAAGCCCCGGTCATCCGCGCCAGACGGTTGAGTTCGCCGGTCAGCCGTGCTCGCGCCTCGTCGAGGCCCTGCCACCACGCCTCCTCCTTGCGTTCCGGGTGGATCCTCACGGACTCCCTTTGTCCGCCGCCCCCCAGAACCCTTTCGAGTTCGCGGAACAACGGGAGGGCGACCGGTTCGATCCCGTCGAGCGCGGTCAGGATCGCCGTCCCCGCGGCCAGCGCCGGCGCCCCGTCCACGCGGCCGGCGGCCGCCTCCAGTTGCTGCAGCAGGCGGGGGACAAAACCGTTCCGGGTTCGCCGCCGGCCGGGGCGGGCAAGGCGATGAAGGATGAACCGCAGGTGTGGCCAGGAGATCTCCCGCGCCAGGAGGAGGGTCGCGGCACTCTCCAGGTTGTGGGCCTCATCGAAGACGATGTGGGCATACGGGGGCAGCACGGGGCTGCCTTCTTCCGCGCCGCTCTCCTTGATGACCACGGCATGGTTGGCGACAATCACATCGGCGGCGAGGGCCTTGCGACGGGCGCGGTACAAAAAGCACTGGCGGCGGCAGTCGCAATCCGGTCCCCGGCACTCCTCGCCGGACGACGTCAGCTCCGACCACAGGTCCCCGTCGTTCGCCTCTTCGCCGCCCATGATTTCGGACAGGTCGCCGCTGCCCGTGGTCGCGGCCCACACGAGCACGCCCGCCAGCCGTTTCCGCTGCGGTCCATCGAGTTCGCCGGCGGCGCTGTGCAGCAGGCGATGAAAGCGGCTTAAACAGAGGTAGTTGCGGCGCCCTTTGATGAGGGCGGCCGAGAAGGGAATCTGAAGGACATCGCGGATGAGGGGGACGTCCTTGCTGAACAGCTGGGATTGCAGGTTCTTGGTGTTCGTGCTGATGACGACCGGGGTGCGGTTGGTGGTGGACCAGAGCGCCGCCGGAACCAGATACGCGAGGCTTTTCCCGACGCCCGTCCCGGCTTCAACCAACAGGTGCCTGGATCCGTTCAGCGCGTTGGCGATGGCCTGCGCCATCTGCATCTGTTCCTCGCGGGGCTCGTACCCCGGCAACTTCATGACGAGCGGCCCGTCCCTGCCGAAGAGTTCCCTGACGTCGTCGGCATTGAGCGGCGTATAAGTGGAGGGGTCCGGCAAGTCACGTCTGGGCTTCGGCAGCGATTCCTCGGTAAAGACGTCGCGCAGCGAGAACGGCTCCTCGCCGGGTGTCAACCGCCGCCGCGTGGCGACCTGCCGAAAGAAATCACGAACCGGATCCTTGCGGCTCGGCGCCAGCAGACGGCTGATCGCGTCCAGGACGGTTGAGGGGATCTCAAGGGCGGCGGCCTCGATCTTCTGCCAGAGCCGGAGCGTGAGTTCGCACCGCGCCGGAGCCCGGTCGGGAGGAAGACGGTCGCCGAGGAACCCCAGCGACTCGCCGATGGCTTCCAGATCGTAGGAGGCCAGTCCCGGAAACAGGATGCGGGCGAGAGCTTCCGTACTGAGAAGCGGGGGGAACGGCGCCGTGCCGCCGGTTGCCTTCAGAACAGCGGCCGTGCGGTCGGCGTCATGCGCCAGGCATGGCGTCCCGTCCGGCACGGAAGCGAAGACTTTGGCCAGTACCGCCTGGGCGGCCATGGGCGACTCACCGGCGGGCACGCGTTCGCAGAAGCGTGACGTGATGACGCCCTTCAGGCAGACGATACCGGCCACGACGTCGATGCCACCCTTGCGGGGATCGGGCGCTGTGGTTTCAATCTCGATGATGGCGATGCCGGTATACATGAGCGATGACTTCGACGGCGGGCAGTTAAACATTTCTGGACGGTGAAGGGTAGCCCAATGGCGAAGACGTCTCTGTCTGGGATGGGCAGCGGCAATGGCAGGTTGAGAGGCTGAAGGTTGTAGACGGTTAGGGTCCTTTCGGAAAACATACACGTTTTGGCGTGTCTCCTTCTGGATGTGGCACGGGTTTCCAACCCGTAGCCTCTTCTCTTCGTTCGCTTCCCCGGTTGCCTGAGCGACGGGTTGGAAACCCGTGCCACGCCGGGCTGCGGGCGCTACAGCCTTGGCGTCAGTATCCTGTTCTCTTTTCCGCTCCTGGTGGTTATTCTGGGTGGAGTGAAGGCGAAGCAAACATGAAATCCGGTGGTGAAAGAATGAGGGACGGGAAGTCATGACGATCAGCCTGTTGTTCTCGTTGCCGCTCCTGATGGTGGTCCTGGCCGGCGTTGCGTTTGCCGTTCTCGGCCTGAGCTACAAGATGGCCGGGGTGCACCAGTGCCGGCCCATCGCCTTTGCCGGTGTCTTTCTGCTGGTCGCCACGCTCCTGGCCGGCGGGCGAGCCTGTTTTGAGACCACCGCGTGGGGGGATCCGCGGCTCTGGCTGCTGGGGGGCACCATGGGGGGGCTGTTTTACGGGGCGCTGGTTCTGCTGGTCACCGTGAACCGCCTGGGGCCCACGTCGGTCTCATGGATCCTGATCAACCTGTCCATCATCATTCCGATCGTCCTGGCGCCCTTGTTGCTGGGGGAATCCTTTCTCGTGATCGATGCCGGGCTCCTCGTGCTTTTTCTCCTGATGTTGCTGGCGTTGCGCCGCGGGATGCAGGGGACGGCGGATGAGGTCCACAGCAGCTCGTGGCGGTTCTGGGCACTGATGGCGACGGTCTTTCTGATGAACGGCACCTTCCAATTCTGCAGCAAACTGAAAGACACCTTTTTTCACGACGGGAGCGCGGCCGGGCTGTCGACCCTCTTCTACGGCAGCGGGATGATTCTGGCGCTCCTCACCCACGCCGTTCAGACGCGAGGCCTGCGCTTCAGCGGGCGGGAATGGGGCATCGGCCTTCTGGCCGGAACCAGTGCGGGGATCGGCAATCTGCTCTTTTTGAACGGCATGAGCCTGCCCGTCATCGTCGCCTTTCCCGTGACTCAGGGGATCGCCCTCATCGGGGGCGTGGTGCTGGTCGGGATCGTCTACAGGGAGCGCCTCAATCCGGCCAAGGCCACAGGACTGCTGTTGAGCCTGGTGGTGCTCCTGGTCGCCGTGTTGCGCGAACCCCTGTCGCAGTATCTGCGATGAAGGATCGGATATGGATAGGTGGTGCGGGGTCACATCGTAACAAGTAACATATTGCAAGGCTAAGGGC
>CAYOIT010000155.1:0-10855 GCA_964404035.1 uncultured Verrucomicrobiota bacterium
AATTACTGGCTTACTCTCTTCCTACAAGCGACTTAACTACAACGTCCCCGATGCCGATTCATCAGAGATCGGGACGTAGTGCCGGAGGGGGATCACTTGCCGGATGTAATCTCAGCAACCTTCTCCGTCACGAGGGGATTGTCGTCCTTCTCCAGCTTCTTGAGGATCGCCGCATCGCGCAACTGCGGTTGCTTCTTCATCGTCTCGGCCACATACAACCGCGCCCACCATTCCGGTCGGTCGGCAAGCGACTGCAACGAGGATTTCGAATCGCCCTTGAGTTGATCGGCAAGGTCGGCCACGGTGGTCTTGTCTCCGTAGAGGTGGGACATTGTCAGTACGGCGGCCTTCGGATCACGACGATACATGTAAGCGACAAGCATGGATTGAACGTCCGGTTGCTTCTGGCGAAGAATGGTCTCGAAAGCGGAAAAATCGCGCTTGTTGCCCGGCAAGGTGCACGCCGCATCAAGGAACTCCTCGACTATGCGCCGTGTGTCCTTGTCCGATGCGTCGAGATGGGTAATGGCGACTTCAGCTTTCCGTTGGCGATCCACCGGCAGTTTGTTGACGAGGATTACCGCCCCATATCCCTGATCTTCGGTGGTAATGCCGTATCGCAGGTAGCACAGCACCTGTTCGACAAGTTGCGTTTCATTTGGAACCTTCAGCGCCAAGGTTTGAACAATCTGTGTTGCCTCCTCTTCTGTCTTTACTTTGAACAACTGCTTCGCGGCGTTATCAATGGCTGTTTGAATGGCACCATCCGGACGAACGAAGGCGTTGGTCGGATCAGCGAAGACACTCGCCGTTGTGCACAAAAGCAAAATGCTGATCGCTGCCGTCTTCATCAAGGTTTCCTTCCTTTGCCTATGGTTGAACTTGGAGCACGTGATCGCGAACCGCATTGATAACGTTCGCATCATTGTCGATCGTGCCGTGGTCGAGGTTCTGTCCCCACTGAGTGGTCGTTACGTCAAGATTCTGCGCTCCAGGAACGACGCCACCGTGCAACATGCCGTTCGGCTGGTAGTAGTTCAGATGCGCTTGCGTGGCTGGCGGCGGAAGGCGGAGTTCGCTGTCCATATCGTAATCAGAATCGTTCTCGATGGCGTCCACGTATGCGGTGGCAGGAGTCGTGAACGTGCCGATTGTCGCCCGATTGTTGTCGAGCCGTTCGGCGAGGTCATGCGTTGACCCTCCCCCATGACTGTGGCCGTAAATAGCAACACGACTCACGCTTCGATTCTGAATGGCGCTGACTACCTCGTTGTAGGCAGCACCGGCACCATCTGCGTCGACGACATCCTCGTCGTAGTAGTGAATGTCGTATCCTCTTTCGTAAAGCTCTTGAGCAACGTTGTACATCCCGTTGGCAAGCGGATCACCACCGGGCCAGACTTCGCCCGAGAGGCCGACAACGATTGTCTGGAAGCTGTAAAAGTGCACCTTGTCGGAACATACGTCCGTAGATCCCGACCGAGCGACAAGCTCAAGGTCTGCATTACCTCCGCTTGGGTCCTCAACCCAGACTGTTCTGGTGGCAGCGCTAAATGTGATCGCCGCTTCGGTGCCGGAATCCAGAATCGCCGTTCCCTTCGTCTGGCTGTCCCACACCTTGATACTCGAGCTGTTGCGCTTGAGAACATAGGCCAAGCCGGATGCAGTGGGGTACGGTTCGGCCTTCAATTCAACTTCGATCAAGTCATTCTCGTTGTTGACCGTCGTGTCGTTCCGGTCGGCGGTACTGTTGCCGTTGTCGTCATCGCCGTTGACCCGGACTCCCGCCCCCGGTGTCTCCTCTTGCTCTTCCGGGACAGCCGTCTTCGGGAAGGGGTTCCTGTATGCCGGAAGTTCAGTCGTTGGACGGTAGGCAGTCATGCCTACTCGAAGGACGGTGAACCTGATGTCTTCTTCGGGGCAAATGGAGGCAGGTCTGGGATGCGGGGGCGGACAAGGGCCACAGTAGATCTTCACGATCATCTTGCTGCCCAGCACCGTCGGCGAGACCTCGGGTCCCCCCATGATCTTAAACTCCCGTTCCCCGTCCGCGCAGTTTGTGGTGAAGCGGTCCGACTGCCGGAACGGTTCCCCGGAGCGGTGCTGCCACTGGAAGGTCGCTGAGGGCAGTCTGTGCGGCGTTTTCTCAGGTGTGGGCTCCGTCCACACTTCTACGCACAGTTGTGCATTCGGTGCCCCGTTTATCCACCATTTCACAGTTCCTTTGCGGACCTCATCGACCGCAAAAGGAGTCGTGACTACGTCTTGCTTCTCAATCTGAATCTCAATCTTTGTGCACGTGCAATCGAATGGCGCGTTGTCGCCTCCTTGGGCGACGTACGGCCCGGTCTCGCTTACTGCTCCCCCTGGGCCGAGGCCTCTTTCCTGGCCGATCGCCACCGACAGAGAGGTTGCCAGGCACAAAGCCACCGCGGCCACATACCCCAACCTTCCCATCACTGAGCGCTGGTACGACTGTTTCTTCATGCTGTCCCAAACACTTGCTGGTCAGGAGCTCCCTCTATGCAGCCTTTGGCCCAACCATGCCTAAAACGAGGATGACACCACCCGCTCAGCATTCAATCTCTTACTTGTCGATTGCGGAGACGTGACCCCGCTCGCCAGGCAGCCTACTCTGCCCTGTAATATCGTCGGCCGTAGGCAATGTTCTTCAGGGCACTGTGGGGCCAGCGGTTGACCGATTCCGGCCCCTTGCCCGATGCGTGAGTCCCTCTCCTGAAGCGTTCGAGGCCGGCATTACCTTTTCCCGCCGCACCAGCTATCGAGTTTATTCTCGCTCACAGCGTGATGAAAGGCGATCCATCACCCGACCTATTCGCTCTTCTCAGAAGCTGTTCGGCCCTCAAAACGCCGAGCGACAGAAGCTCCGGGGGCTTGCGGTTGTGAGCGGACCCATCCAGCCGTATCTTTTCTTGGCAAGGCAAAGAGCACGCGTCTCCCGTCAGTCCACCATTTTACCGACGAGTACCAGTGTTCAGGAGGGAAACTGTTTGGTCCGTAACGCAGAGTCCCGCATCTTGAGTACCCGATATTGGTGGAGGAGACGAAGACATCCACCTTTTCCGTTGAAAGCTTGGCATTACCCGGCAAGAGCAGATATTCGGCTGCTGCCATCTTGATCAATTCTGCTGATCTAGGCAACGGCACCTTCTCTGCATTTGGGTTATCTATGAGCAAATAGAGCCCGACCCCTTCCTGAATCTTCATCAGCACACGGTTGGTCGTCGAGTATCTCAGCAGTAGGTGGTCACCCGAATCATAGAGGTTCGTGCATGCCGTAAGGCTCATGTTGAAATCGCTGGACTTCGGGAGATATTCGGCGCGGATTCGCCGAGCAATAACGTTTCGCATTTCCTCAACGTCAGCGGCCACCGACTTCACATCTATCCGTTTCTCCTCAATCTCCTTCTCGTCGGGCCACGTGGCGTACCGGATGAAATCCGTGAACTTCTTTCCGCTGGCCGTGTCTGGACCTGCAATCTCATCGGCCCCGAATGAAGTTAGGCAGAACAATGCCCAAGCAATAACTGTCATGGTCGCCTTCATAGTCGGGATGGCCTCCCTGTTTGCATCACTTCCCATCAATGTTTTCCAATCCGCCTATGGGATATCGACCCATTGAACGGCTTGTTCGTAGCAAGGATAGAAGCGCTCATCTATTCCGTCGTAGAACATCCATCGCTGCATGACTCCCAGAGCGCGAAGTCTTCTTAGGATAGCATAGTCACTGTCTTCTTTCATTTTTGGCCAAACAGCGTAGTATTTTGTGTCCACTACACAGCAGGCTTCAAATTGATTAGGTGCACTGAAGATGAGAAGTAACCGATCTTCCCCATGCACTGAACACTGTCGCGACTCGTAATTTAGACAATTACCAGCACCAGCGTCCTGTGACGCACGGACTGTCTCTATTCCTACCCAGCTATATGAGCTTCCCCCCATCAGTTGGACAACTTCAGGGCTGAACTAAGATACAATGCTGGCTCGATATTGCTATGGTTTTGTTCCCTCCTTTTCCCTCCCCCCATGGGGAATCCTTTTCATCCGTATTGGTGTTGAGGAGGCCGGCGTTGTAGACGAGAGCCGGCGTTTGGTAGGCCAACGCCTGGTGGGGGCGGTGGGCGTTGTAGAACGGGAAGTAGCGATGCAGCCCGTCGTGCAGCGCTTGCCCGTCCCGGTAGTCCTTGGGATAGATGTTCTCGTACTTGAGGCTTCGCCAGAGACGCTCCACGAACACGTTGTCCAAGGCCCGGCCTCGGCCGTCCATGCTGATGCGGATGGCGGCGGCTTCCAGGCAACACAGGAACTCCTCGCAGGTGAACTGCGAACCCTGGTCGCTGTTGAAGATGCCCGGCACGCCATGCTGGGCCAGTGCCCGGCGCAACGCCCGCACACAGAAGCTGGTCTCCAGCGTGTTCGACAGTTCCCACGCCAGGACATAACGACTGAACCAGTCCATGATGACCACCAGATACATGAAGCCCCGGGCCATCGGCACGTAGGTGATGTCGGTACACCAGACCATATTCGACGCCGTGACCGGCAACCCGCGCAGCAAGTACGGAAACACCCGATGCGCAGGATGAGCCCTGCTGGTATGGGGTCCGGGCACGATCGCCTGAATCCCCATCACCCGCATCAGTCGCGCCACCCGCTTCTCGTTGACCACCTGGCCCTGCGCCCGCAGCGTCACCGTCAGTCGTGGCGCTCCATAAAACGGGTACCGCATGTACAGCCGGTCGATGTCCCGCATCAACGCCAGGTTCTCGACGCTCTCGGCCGGGTTGGGCTCGTAGTAAAAGCTCGAACGAGGCAACCCAACCAAGGCGCATTGCCGGGCGACCGAGAGATTCGGATGGTGGAGGTCGATCCATGTGCGTTTCGTCTCCCGCGGCCAGCTCAGAGCTTTTTTTTAAGCCACTCCGCCTCCATGGTCAGCCGGCCGATCTCCTCGAAGAGCGGCGCCGTCAGCTCCGCCTCGCTCTTGCCGCACTCCCCGCCTCCGCGGGCGAAGATCCCCGGCGCTCCTTCCAGTAACTGCCGTTTCCACATCGCAATCTGCGACGGGTGGACCTTGAACGCACTGCTCAACTGCCCGCCTGTCCGGATCCCTTTCGCCGCCTCCAGCGCTACCCGCGCCTTGAACTCATTCGTATGCACTTTCCGCTTCGCTGCCATCGCTATTCTCCCGTCGTTTTGGACCTCATGGCTCTATCTTAACCACCTGTCCAAAAAACGGGGGACCTTCAGTGCCCGGCTCCTCATTTCGCGCGTTTCGCGCCGTTCGTAGTTCCAATCCCTCAGCGACGCTTGCCGGCACCCTTCAACGGCCGGATCAATTCCCACGCCGGGATCCCGGTGTACTCGGCAATTGCCCACAGGTGATCCACCGAAGGAAACCGGTTCGCATGCTCCCACTCGCACAGGATGGCCATGCTCAGGCCCGTCTTGGAGGCCACAACCTTCAGCGTGAGCCCTTTCTCCTGGCGCCATGCCTTCATCCGCATGGCGAACGCCGTAACCAACGGGTTCCCTGTGTATTCCTTGGGGCTCCTGACACTGTTCGTTAACCGCTTCTGCTGTTTCTTCTTCACGTCTATCCCTCCCGTCATCCCGACACCACGAATCGCCACCCTCCACCTCACCCTTCCCACAAGAGCGTGCACCTTGCCAGAAAACGACGCGGAATTCCAGGCAGGGTAAAGATCGGGCGCAGAACATTCCACGCCGGCACCCGCCGCGGATCGCTTTGCCGCAGCCGCATTCAGATCTTCGCGGCCACCACCCGCAACCGCTTCTTGTCGGCCGCCGTCGCCGTGCCGGCTTTTATCTTTTCAACAAGGGCCGCCAGTTCGTCGGCGGGGGGCAAGTGCTTCGCACCCCCGGTCAGGACGGCGGGTAAAGCGCCCTTCAGCGCCATTCTGAACTGCTCACGCCCTGGCTTGAAGTAATGCTTCAACACAACGTCAACTGTTGCGTGCCCCGTCACGCGGCGGACCAATTCCATCGGCACGCCGGCCGAAAGGGCGATCGTGCAAAACGTGGTGCGGAGGGCATGCCAGTCACGGACACTGGCGGCGCGTTGCCCGTGGGCCCGCGTCACGCGCGTGACGGTGTTGATGGTCTCCCGCATTCTGTGCTCAGGGTTCGACCGCATAAACCGCTTGCCGATCCAGGCTTCAGTGAGTCTCAGGTCCGTTGATACCGTGGCGCGCGGCCGCCCGGTTGACGTCTCGATATTCCGGACCGACTCACCAGCGGCGTACAGGCGCAGTGTATCCAGCATGCGCTCACGCCGGGGGCCGTCGGAGATTCGTGCAGCGATCGCGGCGGCGCCTTCGTCGGCAATGGTCGCCACGGGGACCGCGGCCGCCGGCGCCTTGGGGTCCTTTTTTGCCAGAGTTGTCGCTACCAGTGACTTGAAACGCCAAGTCAGTCCATCCGGGTTTTCTTCCAGCATGCTGGCGGCCTCGGGAAAGACGTACGCGCTCTTGTTGCCCTTGCGGCCGTCCAAGACGGACCGCAGGGGGGCGAAGATCGGGACTTCGACACATTCGCCGGTCTTACTGGTCTTTACGCTCACCATGCCATCCGTCAGGTCCACATCCGTCCATTTCAGTCGGCAGAGGTCGCCCCGGCGCAGGCCGGTGCAGGCGCCGGCCGTGATCAGGTCTGCCAGCATGTCGGCACCGGAGGTTCGCGCCGCGTCAATCAGAAGCTGCAGTTCCTCGGCCGTAAAGGGGATCCGGTGAACCATACCGCCGTTCCCCTTGTCGCCCTTGATGCGACTAACGATCCCGGCAAACGGGTTTGCCGTTCCAGGCGGCATAAACCGTCCGAAGGCGGACCGCAGCAGGAGCATGTAACGTCGGGCGACGCTGGGGGCATAGGCCGCGCGCATGGTGGTGGCGAACTCGGCAGCATCGGCCGGCTCCACCTGGTACAATAGAACGGCTTCGACGTTACGGCGTGCCATGAACCGGGTGAAACGGGCGCAAACGGCGCGGACGCCGGACACATGGGGGGCAGTAAGTTCGCCGCCCCGGGGCATGGAGAGCCAGCGCTCGGCCAGGTCGGCAATCCGGCAATGTTCAACGGCGTGCCCGGTCTTCGATTCAATCAGCCGTTCCAGGAGGTGTTCGGAGCGCCCCTTCCGATGGTGCTCGAGTGCGTCGGCCCTCAACAACTCTTCGGCCGCTTTGCGGGACGCTTCGAAAATGGCATTGCCCGTAGTTGCATCGCCCTTGCCGGTAAGGTAAGGTGGGGGTGTGCCGCGCCATTCGCCCAAGTTTTTGACCACGCGTTTGCCGTTCTCGTCGACGTATTCGCCGTACCAGAACTTCCGCAAAGTCCCGTCCCGTTGTCGTCGCAGTGCCACGCTCATGTTGCTGTCTCCCGTGTGCGCAATCTGGAGACATTATGCAACGTTTACAGGGGAAAACAAGCAAAATCACACACACAACCGCAAACACAACGATCAAGAACCGAAAAAAGAACAAGAATCGCCATATAAACCAATGGTCGGTAGTTTGCTTGGGGTGCAAAAGGTCAGGAGTTCAAATCTCCTCGGCCCGACCATTTTGAACCCTCTAAGTACGTCTATTTCATCGGATTGTTCATCGGCTTCATTGCTCACCGTCCCCGGAAAAGTCTGGCGTCGTTTCCGCGTTCTAAGGAGGCAATAAATGAAATGGGAATACAAGACGGTCAAGCTGAAGGCCAGAGGTCTTCTCGGCGGGAAGGTGGACGAAGCCCAGCTTGATGCGGTGATGAATGACCTTGGCCGTGACGGCTGGGAATTGGCGGCGGCTTTCGACACGAGCCAAAGTTACGGGGTAACGCGAGATGTGGTCGTGATCTTCAAGAAGCCCAAGGATCGATAGACGGCAGAACCAGCCGCCGCAGGATACTCGCGGCCCGCAGCCGGGCCGCTCGATCCTGCGTGGCACCGCTGGTGCACCAGAGAGGAACGCGAATGGCAGGCGTGCGCACCCTGTGTTATCGTTCCGGGCATTGTGTGGATGTGGACAAGACGCCTGGGTGACGTGACGCTTGTGCCCTCCCGGAATCAGGCACGCGCCGGGGCGCGCGCGAGCAGGAGAAGCAAATGACACCGTTCGCTGACTACAAGTTCTCGGTCAACACCAACTCTCTGGACAAGGCGATGAAGCCGGCCGCCGTGGCGTCCCTGGTACGGCGCGCGGGCTACGACGGCATTGAATGGGGGCTGCCCAGCCTGGAGGCAACGCCGACTGTAATCCGGGAGATGGCGCAGGCCACCGCCGACCACGGGTTGGAGGTTGCCGCCTACATCAATGCGGGACCCCTGTGGAAGACCGATGTCATCCGCCGTTGGAGCGACGCGGTTGCGGCGGTCGGCGGCCGGCGGTTGCGCGTGTCCCAGCCTTGGGTGTCGTTCGGCTTTGACCAATCCATCCATCAGCGTGATGCATTCCCGGCGTTGGCGAAGCTGACGCGCGAGGGTTTGGAGCGGTTGGTCCCGCTGTCCCACGAATACGGCATCCAGTACGTGGTCGAGATCCACATGGGAGGGGTGGCGACCTCGCCGGCCACGGCACGGCCGCTGGCAGAGGGGCTCGACCCGCAGGCGGTCGGCTTCATCTACGATCCGGCGAACACTATTTTTGAAGGCTTTGTGCGGCCGCGCACCGGGGTCGAGATCCTGGGGCCATACATGTCCTACGTCCACGTCAAGAATCTGGTCCTGGTCCCGGACGTCAGCCAGCCCGACCCCACGCCGACGGTGCGCCGCGCGCGCTATAACTGGAAGACGGCGAAGCTGCGCGAGGGCATGCTGGACTGGGCCGAGTTTGCGTTTGCCCTGCGCCTTGCGAAGTGGACGGGGTGGCTTTCAATGGAGGAAAGCTTCAGTGAACAGGCGGAAGTCGAGTTGAAGGAGGGGCGGACCTACATCGAAGAGTGCCTGGCCGCCGCACCGGACGGCGCGTCACCGCCCTACTCGCAGAACAACGATTGAGGGGCTGGCTGCGTCCAAGGAGTGCTTCAGGGACCAAGGGGTCTCTTCATAACCCATCTGGCGGGCACCTGCCGTGAATCGGGGAGGGCGTTTGGACGCGAATTGTGAGAAGCCTGGGGCGGTGCCCCGTGGAATGGACATCGCCTTGAATCCTTTTGCGGGATTGAGCGGGGCAGGCTTGGCGCCGGGTCCGCAGGAGTCGCAGGGCAAGCCCGCGGGCATGAAACACCGCGGTCGTGTGGACATAATCCGCCAGAGCGCGCACCGTGGCGGGAAGATGGTGACGGTGATCACGAACTTCACCGGCGTCGGCCCGCAGGAAAAACAGGCCCTGGCCACGGCCATTCAGAGGGCCTGCGGGACGGGCGGGACAGTGAAAGAGGGGCGGATCGAGGTCCAGGGCGACAAACGCGAGGATGTGGCCCGTATCCTGACCGAAGCCGGCTTTCGGCCGGTTTTCGCCGGCGGGTGACCGTGTTGCACGCGGGGGTCGAGGAGCCCTTCGTGACGGTTGTCGGTCAGGCCTGGCGCCTGAATCTGAACCCCGGCCCTCCTGAGGAAAGTTGAGGCGTGAAGGGTGGCGGTTATTCCGCGCCGTACCGCTTGAGGAACGCGCGGGCTTCCTGCTTTTGCGTCGCACTGAACTGGGTGATCAGGATGATGCCTTCGGCCGATCCGACCTGTTCCGCGATGGTGTCCAGCACCTCCGGGGCGCCCCAGATCTGCACGAGCTTGCCTGCCTTGCGGATGCGGCGGTATACGTCGGGCCAGTGCTGCAGGCCGGCTTTGCCATCGCCCGGCACCCACTGCACACCCTTCAATTCGGGGATCTGCAGCAATGAATCAAGGTGCGGCAACTGGCCGATGCCATCGAGATGATAGAACGCACTGCCGAGTTTGCCGCAGGTGGCGGCCAGTTCCGGTTTGACGAACTCATCGAACATCTCCGGGCCGATCATGTAGCAGAAATCGCATTGCAGGATGTAGTAGGGCTTGGACGAAAAGATGGGGCACCACCCGGTGTACCCGGGGTTCACCGGCTGAAGAACGCGGTTGATCTCGTCGTAATACTTCCACCAGAGCTCGTGCGCCTCCCACGTCAGGCGTTTGACGTCCTCCGGTGCGTCGTAGAGATCCAGCAGCAGCGCCTCGCCCGGGCGGTAGGTGGAAAGCACATCCAGGTTGCCGCCGAGGTCGCTCATGCCGACCTGGACCATTCCCTGCCAGCGTTGCATCGAGAGGCGGCAGAGCGCCTTGACGCGTTCCAGCCACACATTGCCGGGCTGATAGCGGAAGTGGAGTTCGCGGATCTCCTTGTGTTCCGCGGGATGAAACCATGTGGTATCGGCTCCGTTTTGCACGCGGGCGCCCATGAAGGCGGCCATGACCCCGGGCCCGAAGTTGGGCCAGATGTGCGGAAACCCGTCGCCGAGCCACTGTTTTTGCGAAAGGTCGTAATCCCAGCGGTCGACGATCGCTTCCGGTGTGACGGAGAGGTCGTAGTGCGATGTGAAGCCGCGGGACGGGAGGGCGGGTTCCGGGCGTTCGGGGGAGCGGCCATCCATCGTAATCTGGATCAGCGGGCGCTTGAGTTTACCCTCCCACCACAGACCGTAATCCTGTTTGATCTTTGCCCAGCGATCCTGATCGAATGCGATGCTCATATCAGCAACTCCCGCAGTGTGGTTGTCCCTTGCCTGTTCGTATCGCGACGAACAGGCGCAAACACTAGCACGGGCGGTCGCTTTTGCACGCGGGAAATGCGGCGGCAGGGCGGGGGGTCAGGGTCTTCGGCTTTGTCGCCATAAGTGGTTGATGGGGCGTGATTGCGAATAA
>CAYOIT010000156.1:0-10770 GCA_964404035.1 uncultured Verrucomicrobiota bacterium
TCGGATTTCTGAACGGATACGCATTCAAGAGCGAGTGGTTCAAGTCTGATGGAATCCGGTTGTGTAGAAATGTTAACGTGGGACATGGTATTCTTGACTGGCGGGATGTCGCTTTCGTCGCTGAGGCCTTAGGCGGTGAGTTCAGTCGGTTTGCTCTTGCTGAAGGTGACATCGTTC
This sequence comes from uncultured Verrucomicrobiota bacterium, assembly GCA_964404035.1. Taxonomy (GTDB): domain Bacteria; phylum Verrucomicrobiota; class Kiritimatiellia; order CAIKKV01; family CAITUY01; genus CAMBRF01. The sequence continues at coordinate 178 of CAYOIT010000156.1, forward strand.
TGTCGCTTGACCGTCCAATTATCACAACGGGGCTGAAGGTGGCGCGTGTCCGCAAACAAGACCTGCCATGCTTGCTTCTCCAGCGAGTGGCGAAGCCTGTACCGAAACATGACCAACTTGATCTGGACTATCTCCTTTTGTGGCTGAAATCACCTCAGTTCATCGATTCCATCGATCCTGGACGAAGCAACGGGGTACCTCACATCTCGACACGTCAAGTGCAGAGCCTTCCTTTCGTTCTCCCCCCTCTCGCCGAGCAGAAGCGCATCGTGGCCAAGGTCAACGAACTCATGGCCCTGTGCGACGATTTGGAGGCCCAGTTGACCCAGTCGAGGCAGGAGGCAGAAAAGCTGGTGGGGGCGGTGGTGAGGCATTGTGCCGTGTGACCGCCATTGTTCCCATAATGGGAAATACCTGTTGAATACTATGTAAGAATATGGGAACTTACTCATGAGGGTCATGGCGAAGCGGACGTTAAAGGCGTTCTGGGGACGGTTTCCGGATGCCGAGGATGCGCTGAAGTCATGGTATGGCGAGGCAGAGCAGGCGCAGTGGAAGACCCCGTCGGACATCAAGGCGAAGTACGGAAACGCCAGCATTGTGGCAGGCAACCGGGTGGTATTCAACATCTGCGGCAACAAGTACCGGCTGGTGGCGCACGCCCATTATAACACGGGGTTTCTGTTTATCCGGTTCATCGGTACTCATTCGGAATATGATGCGATTGATGTGACGGCCGTCTAGGCGCCAAGGAGAAAAACGCATGAAACCGGCCATTATCAAGAACGAGGAGCAGTATGAAGCGGCGCTCGCGTATGTTGCGACGCTGATGGATGCGCCGCCTGGTTCGCCTCAGGAAGCCGAGTTGGAATTGTGGGGTACGTTGGTTGAACTGTACGAAAAGGACGTGCATCCGATTCCTCTCCCCGATCCGATCGAGGCGATCAAGTTCCGGATGGAGCAGGCGGGGCTTACGCGAAAGGACATGGTTCCGTACCTGGGGAGCCTCAGCAAAGTGTCGGAAGTACTGTCTGGAAAACGCCCGCTGAGCCTTCCGATGATGCGGCGACTGCACGAGATGCTGGGAATCCCGGCGGCGGTGTTGATGGGTCAGCCTGGCGCCAGACTCCCCGAACCCGATGCCAAAATCGAGTGGTGTCGTTTCCCTGTGGTAGAGATGCGGAAACGGGGCTGGGTCGAGTCTCGCGGGAGCGCTCAAGCGATTCGCGGGCACGCCGAGGAACTTGTGCGCGCTTTTATCTCACCCTTCGACGAAGAGATGGCTCTGCCGATGTGCGCCCGCCAGCATGTACGCGACGGCAAAGTGATGGACGCGTACGCGTTATGTGCCTGGAAGATTCGGATCATGCATCTGGCCGGGACTCAGAAAATCGGCGTGTACGTGCCGGGCTCGGTCACACAGGACTTCATTCGCGAGGTGGTGCGCCTGAGTTATCTCACCGACGGTCCGCGCTTGGCGCGCGAGTACCTGGCCAAGAGCGGCATTCACCTCGTCACCGAGCGTCATCTATCCAAGACCTATCTCGATGGCGCCGCGCTCCTGATGCCGGGTGGGCACCCGCTTGTTGCATTGACGTTGCGGTATGACCGGTTGGATCATTTCTGGTTCACGCTCGCCCACGAACTGGCTCATGTGGCCCTGCATCTGGATAGTGACAACGAGGCGTTTTTCGACGATCTGGAGGCTGTCGGCTCGTCACAACAGGAAACCGACGCCGATCGTATGGCCTCCGAGGCATTGATCCCGCGAACGGCCTGGCAGTCTGCACGTCTGACCCCGGTTTCATCGGTGGATGAGATCAAGGTATTCGCCAGTGAACTGCGTATTTCCCCGGCGATTCCTGCCGGACGGGTCCGCCATGAAGCCAAGAACCACAGTCTCTTCTGGCAACTGGTCGGCAATCATGAAGTTCGCCCGCTGTTTGAGGAGTCTGTGCGCTGAATGGTCCGTCCCATAGGTCATGTTCTGGAGTCTATGACTCCCGCATCGGATGGAGAAGGTTGTGAAGCCAGAGCGTTTCATCCCCGGAATCTTCAACTACTGCGACTATTGGTGCGACCGATGCCCGTTTACGCAACGCTGCCGCAATTTTGCCATGGGGAAGCAACTGGAGCGCGAGGCAAAGGGAATCCGGGTGGGCGATGATGCTACGCAGCAGGCGTTCTGGGAGCAACTTGCCGGAAAGCTGCGCGATTCGGCTATGACCGGCGCGGGCGAGGGCTGGATGGACAACTCCGCCGACCCGTGCGATAGGGAAATCGATAAGGAGTATACCCAACGCGAAGAGGCGCATCGGAAAGCCGTTGATGCGCATCCTTTGGTGGGTTTGGCGCACACATATATGCTGAAAGCGACTGATTGGCTCAAGGTGGCTGACGGAGATTTGAAACGGGTAGGGCAGGACCTGCTTCGGGCTGCCCGCGAATCGGTCATCGGTGATGATTTTGAGGAACAAGCGCTCTCAATCGGGGACATGATAGAGGTCGTTGCCTGGTACCACACGCTCATTCCGCCCAAGGTGGGGCGCGCTGTCGGAGGCCTTCTTGAAAGCCAGCAGGACGATGGTGTGTTGTCTGACTATCGGCTCGACGATGCCAATGGGACCGGCCGAGTCGCTTTGATGGCCATCGAGCGATCTATGGCCGCGTGGCTCAGGTTGCGGGAGATTGTTCCGGAACGCGAAGATGGGATCATCGAGATGCTGGCTCTGCTCAAGCGGATCGAGTATGGTCTGCATGCAGCTCTGCCGGGCGCGAAAGCCTTTGTTCGGCCGGGATTTGATGAGCTTTCTGAGTAGATTCTGGCGGAGACGGGCGGCAATACTCTGCAGTGCTCAGTGAGCCTCGTAAGTGGTTGTAGCACGTGAGTGACGGGACGCCGATCGTACAGGCGGTCGAGACTGAACTGAAGAGGTGTGTATGCTAAAGCGAATCGCCATCAAAGGATACAAGTCGTTGGCCGATGTGGAATTGAACCTCGGCGATTTGTGTGTGCTGTTCGGGCCGAATGCCGCCGGAAAGAGTAATCTATTGGATGCACTGCAACTGATCGGCAGGTTGGCGTCCTCCCGTACTCTGAACGAAGCCTTTGAGTCCCAATACCGGGGCACGCCGCTCGAATCGTTCACCTTCCCGCCGGATGGCATTCCGGGGCTCTTGGCCCGTAACAAGGCGGAGTTCACCATCGAACTGGACGTCGAGTTGTCGCAAGCGGTCATTACCCGTGTGGAACAGCGGATCCAGGAAATGAAGCGGTCGCATGCCGTGAAGGAAGATGACGCGCCGTATGTCGGCACCAAAAAAAGCGGACCCATCCGTGAGGGCTATCTGCGCTATCGGTTAGGGGTGGAGATCCTGCCGAAATCGGGCATCTTGCGCGTCACGGACGAGTATCTGACTGCGCTCAACGAAAAGGGTGAGCCGCGGCCTGGACGCCGGCCATTTCTGGAGCGAGTGAATGACCGGCTGCATCTGCGCATGGAAGGCCAGGCGCATCCCACCTATTACGACCTGCACCTCGACCATACGGTGATTTCCAAGCCGCACTATCCTCCGCATTACCCGCATCTCTGTGCTTTGCGCGAGGAACTGGCCAGTTGGTGTTTCTTCTACTTCGAGCCGCGAGAAAGGATGCGGTTGCCGAATCCCGTGAAAGAAGTGCGTCATATCGGGCTCATGGGCGAAGAACTGGCAGCCTTCCTGAACACGTTGCGGGCGACTGACGAGAAGCAGTTCAAGGCGCTGGAACGGTCGCTGCGCATGGTCATTCCATCGGTGACAGGCATCGATGTGGCACCCAATAGCATTGGCGAAGTCGAACTTAAGATCAGGGAAGGGGACATGGCGGTTCCGGCTCGGGTTGTGTCCGAGGGAACACTCAGGGTTCTCGGCTTGCTTTCACTTCAGGCGGTGCGCGAACCCATGGCGCTGGTCGGGTTCGAAGAGCCCGAAAACGGGGTGCATCCCCGGCGTATCCGACTGATCGCCGAGATTCTCAGGAATTTCGTTAAGGCGCGGGAGACGCAGTTGATTGTCACAACCCACTCGCCGTTATTGCCGGATCTGCTTCCGCCCGAAAGCCTCTATGTGTGCCGGCGGCAGGACGGGAATACAGAGATAGCGGCCTTTAAGACCTGGGGGCCGCTATCCCAGCGGGAAAGCATCAACGAGGCCTTGGATGATCTTCAGCCGGCCGCGAAATCGGACCTGCCGGTTTCAGAGCGCATGCTGAGGGGGGATTTCGATGCCTGAAGTTCTTCTTTTCGGCGAGGACTTTGGTCATGAAGTCGTGGTCAGGGCACTCATTGAGCGGGTTGCCAAGGACCGCGGCGGCGTTGCGCGAGTCAAAGTGCGGAGTTCGCGCGGCGGCTATGGCCGCATGCAAGCGGAGTTGGAGTCATTTGTTCGCGACCTCGTACGCCAGCCGGTGGGCCGCCCCGATCTGCTGGTTCTGGCCACCGATGCCAATTGTGTCGGGAGGCGGAAGCGCGAGGAGCAGCTTGCCCCAATTCTGAGACCCCTTGAGGGGCTTTTGCCCACGGTGATGGCCATTCCCGATCCCCACATCGAGCGATGGCTCTTGATTGATTCGCAGGCTTTCAAGGCCGTTCTCGGGCGGGGATGCAATGCGCCGACAACCAAATGCCAGCGCGACCTATACAAGGACTTGTTAGCGAAGGCGGTTTCCGACACTGATGTGCGACCGCTCATTGGCGGAATGGAGCATGCCGAGGAGATTGTGAAGGCCATGGACCTTCGCAGGATGCGCCAGACGGAGGAATCGTTGGGCAGACTGATTGACGATCTGGAACGGGCCTTCTCGGCGTGGTGATGGATGAGCAGACGGGACGTGCGGGTTATCGCCCGCTGTACACGTCCACCATAGCGTGGCACGGGTTTCCAACCCGTTGCCCCGGCCACCGGGCAAGCGCCGGAAGAGAAGAGGCTACGGGTTGGAAACCCGTGCCACGTCGGGAAAGACCGCGTGTGGAGTGAGCGTACTGGTGATTGGCCAGCGGCATCGGCGGGCAGCGTAGTGCCCGCCGTACTGCGAAAAGGCCCCTAACTCGTTTCGAGCGGCGGCTCGAGTTCGAGTTTCCTGCAGGTGTTGGCGACATGGCTGCCGTGCCAGAAGATGGTGCCGCAGTGCGGACACCTGAAGAAACGCTCCTGACGGATCAGGACATTCGGATGAACCTGCCCTTTCGCGGCTTCCTTATCGGGCAGTGAGACCAGCGCTTCATTGCAGCGGATACAGCGGCTGAACAAGGCGGATCGGGTATCCAGATGAAGGTCTTGAACCAGTGTCTTGAACTGGATGGCGGGGTCGGGGTGGGTCAAAAGGATCATCCGACGAACCGGCGGATATTGGTTGGTGATGTGGAGATTCCGGGTTACGAAAATGCGTCCTGTGGCATTGGCGCGAAGGATCAACTCGTGGGTGCGAAGCCCCAGGTCCCAATCAGCATCATACCCGATGATGCGCAGGTATTTTCCCAGCCGGATGACCATGTGGTCCATCATGAACCGTGGCCTGGGGTCGAACGCGTCCATTATCGCTGCAATAATGCCTGGAGCTTGTTCTTCATGATCGCGTGGCGAAAGGCCGGCCCCGGGGGAACATCGGGCAACTCGCCCGCAAACGGCTCGCCAAGGCGCAGCAGGTGCTTTTCCAAGGTTGAGGAGGTGATTCCCCATTTCCGGAGGAATTGCTTCCGCCCGCAGTTCATTTCAATCCGTTCGATGGACTTGGACACGAAATGGTAAACACGGCTGCGGCCGATGCCCCGGAAATGACGGATGCCAAGGCGCCACAGCTTCATCGAGAAATCAGGGTCGGAATAGGACCCCGGCGAGAAGTCGATGCTGTACCCGCCAGCCAGATCCCATAGGGACTTGTGCACGATATTCGGCGGGCGGGTGGCTCCCGACCAGTCCGCCTTCTCCGGCGTGTCAAACTCACGGAGCAAACGGGCTTCGTCAAAGGTTTCAACCGTGACCCCGAAATCCCGGGGCGCGATGACGGGGCTGCTTCGTGTGGGATAGGGCTCGAGCATGGTGGAAGAGAGAAAGAAGTGGGGATGTCCCAGTGCGCAGATCTCTTCCCACAAGGCCAGATCCCACCGGGGACAAACCACCATGTCGTCATTCATATAGACGATATAGTCAGTGCGTGCCAGCGTCCGGGCAAGGTTGACTGCCGCGCAGATGCCAATGTTGTCAGGGCTGTACGTGAAGTCGAGGTTCTGTTTCCGCGCCCACTCCAAGGTTCCATCCGAACCATCATTGATATGCAGGATGACCTGGTGGGGAAAGAAGGAGTGACGGCGAATGCTGTCCACGCAGAGTCTTGCGAACCCCAGATTGTTCCATGTGGGAATCAGCATGGAGAATTTCGCCAACGGAGTAGGGACGCCGGCGTGGATTTCGGCCTGTTTGATGTCCAAGTGCATGGTCTATGTTGACACAGTTGTCGGGTTCAATAAAGACTCATACAACCGGACGATGCCGGTTGCCCAGCCAGCAAACGAAAACTCTGAAACAATGCGATGATGGCTTCTTTCACCATGGATCCGACGCAGATCCTCGCTGACGGCATAGTCGGCGAGGGCCGACGCCAAAGCGCGAGGGTTACCGGGTGGCACAACGCGTCCATTCAGACCGTCTTTGACAATTTCCGTCATGCCGCCGACAGACGTGACAATCGGTGGCACACGCAGGGACATGGCCTCCATGACCGCCTTGGAGAGCCCTTCATTTCTCAGCGTAGGCATGACGAACATGTCGCAGGCCCCCATGAGTCCCGGGGCATCCGTGCGATACCCCGTCAAGTGGATGCGCTCATCCAGGCGGGTGTCTTTTGTCAGCCGGCATAATTCCGTGCGATCCGCGTGGCCGGCAAGCAGGAGGTGGATCGGTAAGCGGCCCATCAATATCCGCATGGCTTCGATGAGCACGGGGATTCCCTTGATGGGACGGATATTCGCCGTGCACCCGATTACCACGGCTTGATCCGGCACACCGAAGGTCTTCAACGCGGTGCGCGGGGCCGCCGTGTACCAGCTCGGATCCTGCCCTTTGCGTATCGTTTTGACGCGAGTTTGGGGAAGTCCAATGGACTGGAGATACCCCGCAATGGCGTCGGAATTGCAGATAATCCGGTCAACCGAGGGGTTCAGCAAGGCCAGGTATGCCGCAGGATCCCATCGGCTGATGTGTCCCATGGCACCGCAATAGCCAACACGCCTGACCCGCATGCCCGCCGATGCGATGACCGCGTTGGATAGACCACGGCCGGTAAATGCGTGCAGGATGTCGTACGATCCGGCTTTCAGAAATCCGCGGATCGTGCGGATGGCGTGCGGATCGATACGGGCTGACATTCGCAGGTGGTTCATGGGGAACCCGGCCGCTGTCAGCGGAACAAAGTAGGGGGAGGAGGTATCGCATATGAGATCGACCTGAATGCCACGGGCGGCAAGTTCAGGGAAGAGATGAGCTTCGGGGGTTTCACCCATGCCTGCGATCAGAAGCACTTTCATGGTTTCTTGCTTTCTTTCAGAACCAAAAGGCAGGGGACTTTCATCCGGTCGAACACCGCCTGTTTGTTACGGCTGAGGATCAGGTCCACATAGTCCCGGCCTTTCCAAGGCTCGAAAAAGAATCCGCAAGGCTCGGTAAGCCGGTCCTTGGGCCTCCATTGGTCCAGCACTTCCGGAGTGCAGACGACGGCCTGATAGGAGTCCAACTGTTCCGGACTGACGGGGAGGGGTAACAGGATGGGTTCAATCCGTCCGCGGGAGGTCACGCGAAGCTGGCTGGAATAGTTCAGTGACAATCCGGCCATGGCAATCTCGCGGGGATGATGAATCTGGCCTTCTGAAGCCAGACGTTCTGCGATGACCGCCGCGGGAGAGACGGAGAACACCGGGCGGAGGAATATCTCGAGGGTGGCAAACATGACCATGATGAGTGCGGCCAGACCGAGGAGTTCGGAAAGCGGGGAGACTCCAGTGCGGAACGTGAGATGCCGGAGGACGAGAGAGAACAGCGTCAGCATGATTCCGCCTGCGGCAAGCCGGACGTCGATCAAACAACCGATCACGAGAATCAGTATTCCCAACCCTGTTGTCCCCGTGTAGATCCAGCGTGCGGTCCGGTGGGCGGGGTGTACGACAGGCGCCGCCGGCTGGTCCACGATACGGAGCACGACGGCGGCGCACAGTGCGGAGAGGAGGGGATAGGCGGTGATGAAATACCGGGTGCGTTGGATGTTGCCAGGCGTGAAGACGACCAGCAGCATGAGGAACCAGGCGAGGATAAAAAGGAATTCCGGACGCTTGTCACGCCATAGCTCACGGAACGCCCGGGAGTGGAGGCAGATTCCCGTCAGGGCGGCCAGAGACCAGGGCAAAAACTGGACTGCCGGGGCAAACAAATACCGAGCCAGATTCTCGGCAATGAACAACGGGCTTATGGACAGGCGGTCGGCGACCTGATCGTTCATGAAGCCTGAGAGCGCCATCCTGCCATGCAGGCAGAAAGAGATAACGTACCAGCTCAAGGCGATGGCCAGCGCAGGAATCAGCAGGGGAAGGTTCAGCAGGCTTGCCTGTTTCTCAGGGCCGGGCGAACGCCGTCGCGCCACGCGGGCGTAGAGCCACACAAACAACACGGGCAGCAGTCCTGCCAGTCCCTTGGTGGCGACCGCCAGCGCCGCTCCAAAATACGCCAGGATGTAGTTATGAAGGCGGGTGTCGCCGAGAAACAGGATGCGTATGAATCCGCAAAAACAGGCCGTTGTAAACAGGCAGAGCAGGATGTCCGGAGTGGAGCGGATGGCAAGGTGGAAGACCGTGCAGTTGGAGGCGAAAATAGCCGCCGCCAGGACGCCGGTCCGCCGGTCGCGAAACAGCGCGCTGGCGATGCCGGCGGTCAACCAGATGCACAGTGCCCCGGCCACGAGGAAAGGAAGGCGGGATGAGAGAAAATGAATGCCCATCAGTCGATAACTGCCGGCCACGACCCAATAAGTCAGAATCGGCTTCCTGAATCGAACACTGCCGTCAGCATGGTAAGGCGTCAGATAGTCTCCCGACTGAAGCATGTGCACCGTGGCGTCGGTGTAAAAACGTTCATCCCCGCGCCACCGGGACAGATGCGGCAGGACCGGCAGATAGAGGAAGAGGAAGAGAAGGGCGAACCCCAGGGGCCACCAGTGAACGCCGGCCTTTGCCGAAGGTGGGGGTTCTGTATTCATGCCGCGACGTTACTAACTCATGCGCGCCCGGTTTGCAAGACGGCAGTTGCCGGGGTGAGGTGCCGCCGGAATGGCAGCCTCCCTTATCTCCCGCGAAATAGTCTTTATGAATATCCCATCATGCGATAGAGTCAGCCCCTTGTTGCAAATAACGAACCTCACGGACTTTGTGCACCATGACGACAGCGAAAAGAACACGGGTGCTTTCGGGAATCCAGCCTTCCGGAAAGCTGCATCTTGGCAACTATTTTGGCATGATGAAGCCCGCCCTTGAGCTTCAGGAGCAGGGCGACGCCTACCTCTTCATTGCCAATTACCATGCGCTGACGACGATTTCGGATCCGATCGCGTTGCGCCAGAACAGCCGCGATGTAGCGCTGGATTTTCTGGCCTGCGGGCTCGATCCCAAGCGCACGGTGTTTTTCAAGCAGAGCGATGTTCCAGAGGTGACCGAACTGATGTGGCTGCTGTCGATCGTGACGCCCATGGGGTTGCTGGAACGCTGCCATTCCTTCAAGGACAAGATCGCGAAGGGGATTGCGCCGTCGAGTGCGCTGTTCACCTACCCCGTCCTCATGGCGGCCGATATCCTGGCCGTGCAGTCGAACCTCGTCCCGGTGGGGCGCGACCAGAAACAGCATGTGGAAGTCACCCGGGACATTGCCATCAAGTTCAACCTCCAGTTCGGGGAGACGTTCACCATTCCCGAGCCCGTCATTCGTGATGAAGTCGCCGTGGTGCCCGGGGTTGACGGACAGAAGATGTCGAAATCCTATAACAACACCATCGAGATTTTCGGGACGGAGAAGGAAACCCGGGCCCGGATCATGAGGGTGGTTACCGACAGCAAGGAGTTGCAGGAGGCGAAGGACCCCACGACATGCAATGTGTTCGCGTTGTACCGGCTCTTTGCGTCCGACACCGAACGCCAGGAACTGGAGGCCCGTTACCGGGCCGGTGGCATGGGCTATGGCGAGGCCAAGAAGAAGCTATTTGAAACGATGTGGGCCTATTTTGCTCCCTATCGCCAGAAGCGAGCCGACCTGGAGAAGGATCCCGCCTACGTGGACGCCGTGCTGCGCGAGGGGGCGGAACGCGCCCGCGCCGAGGCGCGCAAGACTCTTAATGCAGCCCGCAAGGCTGTGGGGCTGGACTAAAAAGCATGACCAACATGGTGGTTCAAGACGACTACAAGGTGCAACTCGACTTCTTCGAGGGGCCTCTCGATCTGCTCCTTTACCTGATCAAGAAGGATGAAGTGGATATCTACAATATCCCCATCGAGCGGGTCACGAAGCAGTACATGGAGTACC
>CAYOIT010000157.1:0-4428 GCA_964404035.1 uncultured Verrucomicrobiota bacterium
ACGGTGACTGGCTGCAAAAGAGGAAACTCTGGGGACCAGAAGGATGGCAACTTCTACGTCGGTTACACAACCGATCTCCCCGCCGATTGGTTGAGCACAATCAGCCGGGCATCGTGGTCCAGACGACGAAGGAGCCTGGAACTCTGGTGCTCCGGCGCAACACCTCAACAGCCTGCCGCCCGCCCTTCACGTCATTCACTGCGAATATTATCTGGCGCAGCCCGACGCCGAACCGCGCGAACTTTCATGAAGACCGCCAAAGGCCGGAGAACGTTACGCTTGATGTTGGAAGCATCACTGAACTTGCTCAGCAACACGGGTGCCATAGCGACAGAAAGCCATCCGGTATACACACTTTTCAGCATCATCCAGCATACCGTCGCTATGGTCGCTCCACACCGAGCCGGTAGAACCGTGTTCCGTGAGTGGCATTCGTGTCGGTCAAGGCGTCAGGCCCGCCACGCCCCCAGACAGGCGGCCGATCCGGATCGTTGGTCCACGCGGCGGGGGCCAAGGTCGTTGTCCAGTAAAGCGTGTATCGTCTCTCCGTCGAGGAGCAGGAGAAGTATATCCTCCAAGGCGGCAGATTGCTTATGGCCTCAATCCGGAAGCACGACGCCGCGTTGGTCGGGTCGGTGTCGGCCACGTGTTCCTGCCAGGTAAAGAATCCGTCGCTGTCCCAATCCGTCATCGCATACTCATCGAAGTTGTTCGTCCATCCGTGTTCTGCCAGCCACCATTCCGGCACGTCGTGGGTAGCGAGATTCGGGGAGAACTCCGCGATGACCGACTTGGGGCCAGTCATGACCAGCGCGAGAGGATTGTTCGTCGCGTCGCCCGGCACATCGCCTGTCCAGCGGGCGAAGTGCCAGTAGACCCCCGCCGTGGCCGTCAGCGTCACGTTGCTGCCCGCGGCGTACCACCCTTCCGCCGCCGTCATCGTGCCGTTGCCATTGGTCGCCGTGGTCAACCCATACTCCGGCTGCCACTGCCAGGTCAGGGTTGCGTCGTTGGTCAAAGTCACGGACACGTTCGTCCCTGAACCGCTCGTTAGCGCGTGGCCGTCCATCATCCAGCCCGTACACACCCACCGCACGCCGTTCGTGTCGTTGGCAGGGGTGGAAACGGAACACTGGGCGTCTGTGCCCCGTGAAATCAGGTTGGTTCCGTATTGATGAGGTGTCGCTTGCCCTTTCGGCCCAGGATACCCCTGAACCACAAATCGCACACCGCTCGTTTCGCCTAGTTGATACAACCCGCTCACTTCAGCCGGCGCCAAAGCGCGACCATAGACACGCACATCGTCCATCAGACCCTTGTGCCGCCAATGCACCGAACCGTTCCTCAGCGTGGCACCCATGACAAACGTCAGGGAAGGTTCCGAGGAAAAATCGAAAGGCATCAACCCGGGCGACGTCCCCTGCAGTTCCCCATTCAGATAGAACAGCAGCCGATCGTCCGATGTGTCCACGACCGTGACAAGATGGAGCCAAGACCGCTTCGGCAGTTGAGCTCCCGACATACCCCCAACCACTCGGTTGTAGCGCGTGTTGTCGTAGAATATCTGCCCCTCGATGCATCCATCAATGCCAGTCCACGATTCGACCGCCCCCGCTTTGTGAATCGAAAAGAAATCGTTGCTGATCGACGAACGATCCCCCCGTTGCAGCAGAGCAAAACTCCGCGTTTCATCGGCATTGTCCTCGATTTGCACCCAGACGGAAACGCTGAACGGGGAGTTGTGGAAGGCCAGGCTATGCGTGTTGGTCACGTCGATATAGTCGTCCAGCCCGTCAAACGCGGCGGCCTCACCGAACAGACCGGTCGTATAGTTTATGCCTCCGTGCTCCCGCCCATGCGCCGCCCGGCCGCTGTAGTCGGCCGCGTTGCCGTTAAGGGGATAGTAGGCGACCAGGCCTTCTTCCAAACTGGACGCGAGCGTATGGAACGGCGCACTCGTCGGTGCCCACACCGCCCCCGCCACATTGCTCGCCCAGCACCGGTAGTAATAAGCCGTATTGCTGGCCAGCCCAGTGACGTTGATTGAGAAAGGACCAACGCCACGAATGCCAAAGTCGCACCCGTTTGTCCACGCCTCCTTATTCGTCCCGCCGTCGGTCGGACCCCAAAATATGGAGACCGTAGTCTGCGCCGTCCCTGTGGACGCCAAGATCCCGTTCAACGTCGCGCAAGCCGTCATGACAGTCGATGCCCCACCGGCGTTATCGACGACCGGTGCAACTTCGTTCCGGGCAAACTCCGCCGTGATCGTGTGGTCGTTGGTGACATTGCTAAACATGTAGACGTAGTTGGTGTCGCTTTGCCCAAATTCCGCCGCATGGTTGTCGTCCACCAGCACGTCCCGAATGTGGTAGCCCACATGGGCAGACACCGTGAAGTTGGTGCTTCCTTGATGTGCAACGGATACGCGGCCCGAGGGCAAAATCGAACCGTTCGGGCCAGCGGAAGCATCGATTTGCGCGTATTGATTGGTCACAACGAAATCGTCCACCTTCCCGATTCCGCAAAAAGAAAAGCCGGGGAAGCGGCTTACTGTCTGATCGGGACACAAAAACCATGAGCCATTCGTAGTCGCCGATCCCGGCAGAATCCGGCCTTTCGGGTGCATGAGCTCCTGCCCGTTCAGTTGCAGAGAAAAGTAGTTGTTTGACCCGTCGGGTTTGTAGACAAGTTGAACGGCAAGACGGATCCATTCTTCACGTGCAATCGGCATGTGATTCATTTCCACCCAACCGGTTTGGTTTGTATTTCCCCATCCACAATAGGCCGTTAACAAGCCGTTCGTAGACAGAAAGCATGCCATCTGTGCGTTGGTCACCACATTCGTCATCGACAGATCTTCAAGGTAGTTCCCGTAAATCATCATATCCATCTGAATGCTCTGGCCGCTTCCCCCTACAAGGTTGTTCCCTATAAGACCATCTACGTGAAGGATTTTATCATGTGGCTCAGATGGAAGCGGCAGCGCTCCCGAATAAGAATATGTCTCGGGCAAGACTTGCGAAACACTAAACTCATTGGGAATCCAGCCATTAGTACCGGCAATATACGTGCCATTCGTGTACGACTCAAAGGAATCAAAGAAAGGCACGGAGTTTGTGATACCCGTCTGTCCCTCCGGAGGCGAGACGATCGCTATCCATCCCGGAGGAGGCAAAACAAACTCATACTCATAGGCACCCATATCGACAACGCCATCTAAATTTCTTGTTTTTCCATCCAAGTCAAGCGCATTACTCATCCAGGCCTGATTTGTACCGGCATTCCAACAAAGCGAAAAGGGCAGGAGTCGGAAATTGCCCCTTGTCGGATCCACGAAAGTCGGGTCGAACGAGAAGTTCCCGACGTTGTTGGTATAGGGAGAAGTGCAGCAATAAGCCAAGACGCCCCCGTAGTAGTTGCGGCTCGTGGAAGCACTATTCCCCCATATAATAGAGTTCGTGGCGGTTCCTTCGTAAATACCGCCGCCAGAGCTGGCGGCGGTATTGCTGACAACGGTGCAGTTGAAAAGCAAGCCGTTGTAACTGCCGCCGCCATTGCTGGATGCACGATTTTCGCTCACCAGCGAACTTCGTGCCACCGTACCGTATAGGCCTCCCCCAAAGGGTGCGCTGTTGTTCACCACGTAACAACGGCTAATAACGCCTTTATAGACACCACCCGCGGTGAGGTTGGCCGTGTTGCTAACCAGGACGCAGTCTTCCAGATAACCGTTGGTTTCGCACCAAGCACCCCCGCCACTCCTGGTGTAGACAGCATCGCCAGTCATCTGTGTGCATCCATTCGTAAGCGAAAAGCCGATCAGCGAGGCGCCGTTGGTGACATAGGCACAACGCACGGCCATGGCGCCCAGGATACCGTTCCCGGCAATTGCTGTGTAGGCTGGGCCGTTCACGCTTTTCACCGTTATCGCTTTGGTAATAGCCACCCGGTTGGTTAAACCGCCATAAACAGCCCGCCCGCCGGTGGAATAGACACCGTTCGTCACCAGAACAAGTTCATTCGTTGAAGCAGCGTCGATCGCGGATTGGATGTCGTGATACGCGTTGTCCCAACTTGTTCCGGGACCGTCCTCGGGACTGGATTGCCAGACGTATCGGGTGCCCGTCAGGATGTAATTCTGGAATACTCGGAAGGTGTTCGTCACGCTTGAAGCTTCATTCCAATTCGTACTGCCTATCTGCGCTGCAACAACCGAGACGCTTCCCGTTCCCGTGAAAATAAGGTTCGATCCGCCCGTTAACTGCGCCGGACCCGTCACGATCGCGAAATTTACCGGCAACCCCGAGGTTGCCGTCGCACTCAGAATCACCGTATTCGTTATCCCCTGATCCGGAATCGTTTGAAAACTGATGCCCTGGTCGGCCTTGGCCACCACCAGCGTGCCCGCCGTCTGACCCTGGTACA
>CAYOIT010000157.1:4528-10689 GCA_964404035.1 uncultured Verrucomicrobiota bacterium
GCTCCGCTGCGCTCACCGTGCCCGTCACCGCATAGCTCCCCGCGTTGGTCGGCGCCACGGGGCTGTCGTTATACGTCACGTTCGTCTGCAAGCCAACCGGCACCGTGCTCATGGTTACCACCCGAGCCGTGCCATTGTAGGTCTGGCTCAGGTCGTTCAACGTCATCTGCGCAAACGCCTTCGTAACCGTGAACGTGTTCGTCACGCTCAGGGCCGGGTTCCAGTTCCCATCGCCCGCCTGCGAAGCCACGATGCTCACAGAGCCCGCGTTCGTGAAGGTCAGCGTCTCACCGTTCAGCACCGCGTGCCCCGACACCACCCCAAACGCCACGGCCAGCCCCGAGGTTGCCGTCGCCGTCAAGGTCACCACGTTGGTCGTGACCTGGCCGCCCGGGTTCGGGAACGAAATGCCCTGGTCGGCCTTGGCCACCACCAGCGTGCCCGCCGTCTGACCCTGGTACATCGGCTCCGCTGCGCTCACCGTGCCCGTCACCGCATAGCTCCCCGCGTTGGTCGGCGCGTTGACGCCGCCGTTGTAGGTAATGATCGTCTGTAGTCCCACGGGCACCGTGGTTGCCGTCACAACCCGAGATGCGCCGTCATACGTTTGACTTAGGCCGTTGAGAATAACCTGCGCCAATCCTTTGATTATGTCATAACTCGTGGGACCTCCCGCTGTGTTTGGATTTCCAGGCAGATCCGTGCAACCGCCAGCGGCCACGGCAATTGTCACGGAGCCGGTTCCACTGATATTTCCTACTGTCACACCAAAATTGCTTGCTGTGTTCATACTGAAACTCGTGATGGTTTTGCCAGGCGCGGTGCCGCTAAGGGTCACATCGCCAACCGCAAAGTTGGTAACACCCTCGCTGAACTTCACAGCGAACTGTACCGAGACAGCATTTACGGGGGTTTCACCCAACCGCGTGATAGCACAGCTTGGCGAGGTTTTGTCAACAGTCAGCGACGTGGTGCTGCTGGCCGTGCCGACGTTGCCCGCAGGGTCGTTCCCCTGCGCCTGAATGGTCGCGGGTCCGTCAGCATCCGAGGAAAGCACCGTGTAGCGGTAGGTGTAGTTCAGGCCCGACTTGGCGCTATAGCTCGCCGCATGACCATTCACCGTCACCGTGGGATTTGCCGCCAGGGTTTCGGAAGCCGTGAAAGCGATCGTGACCGAAGTGCCTTGCGTGGCGAGGGAAGGACTGGCTGAGATGCTTGTGAAGGTCGGCGCCATCGTATCGATGACGAGGGTCTTGTTGGCGCCCAGCGAGTGCGCGGCCCCGGGCGCCGGCAGTGTCAGCACGGCGTTGTTCAGCGCCCCGTCGCGGATCGTCCCACCATTCAGCGCCAACGAACCGGTCCCCACATAGTCCAGGTCCGCGTTCGTGTGTCCGGCAGCCACCGTATACTGAAAAGCGAGCGTTGCCGTGCCGCTGCCGCTGCTGTAGTTGACCACGGCATCGGAGGCGCCCGTCTCGAGTGTGAGTTGCGGTGACCCGGACACCGTGACGGCCTCGCTGAACGTGACCGTGATCGGGATCACCGTGCCGGTGCCGTAGATGCCGTTCGCGCGGGTGGAAGAAACATTCGTAACCGTTGGGGGCAGGTCCACGGTTGTTTCACCCTCAGAGCCGTAACCCTGCCAGACACTGTTGGCATACGCACTCACACGGTACGCATACACGCCGTCTGTCTTGCCCGAGACCGCGTACGACGTGGTCAGCACGTTGTTGTTAAGGGTGGCCCACCCGCTGTAGCCGGACAGCTCGATGCCTGTGATGGAAATGTCGTCCAACGCGTAGCCGTAGCCGGGAAATGCCGACCATCCAAAGCAGACTTCATAGTTGGCGATGAAACGCACGATACACATGTCGCCCGAGCTGATGCCCTGAGCGCTGATCGCCGCATAGTTGTACGATCGCAACGACCACGGGTCGATGTAGTCGCTGTACGTCCCCAGCGTCTTCCACGTGTTCCCGCTGTCGTTCGATATCTGACACTTGAGGTCGCCATAACCCGTGCTGAGGTGCGACATCAGGTAGAAGGAGACTGCCGTGCTCGCGGTCACCTTGAACGGTTTGCGCATGGTGATCGACTGCACCGACGAGCCCCACTTGCTGGAATAATACTGATGCATGGCATAGCTGTAGGACCCCGAACGCTTTCCGGCGGAATCCCTTTTGACGGTTCCCGCAAGGTTCCAATTTTCGAACATGGCATCCTCGTCCTCCGCGCCGTCGAAGAAACTGGTCAGCGTGGCCCGGGCTCCTTCCTGGATCTCGTACTTCGTGGCCTGGGAACAGGCCGCCCAGGAGACCGTGAAGTTCGGCAAGGTCACGGTCTGGCTGCCCACCGTGGTCTTGAGCGTGGTGACGTCGCACGTCATCGTGCTAGATGCCGCCGAGAAGTTGTTCAGCCGAATGTAGGAATAGTAGGCTGACAGATCGCTGCGGTTGTAGGCGTGTGTTGTCTGGTACAGCATCG
Source organism: uncultured Verrucomicrobiota bacterium (assembly GCA_964404035.1). Lineage (GTDB taxonomy): Bacteria > Verrucomicrobiota > Kiritimatiellia > CAIKKV01 > CAITUY01 > CAMBRF01. The sequence continues at coordinate 7,013 of CAYOIT010000157.1, forward strand.
CGTTGGCGCTCTGGACGCCTGTCTGGTCCCTGAACCCGCCGGCCAATCCACTCGTGCTGGTCCAGACGTCTCCGGCTTCGGACTCAGCGGTCTTGGCGCCAAGAGAGTTGTCGCCGTCCGCTTCCTCGATCTTCACCAACGGATGCGACCATGTGCCCAAATCGTTGTTGCCGCTCTTGCTGTCGACGTGATGGATGAGTATGCCGGGAAAAATCGTCGCGGTGTCGTTGTCGAACCCCGTTCTCGCTCGGTTCTCGATCAGGAAATACTCCCCGTTCGACATTCCGTCGCGCAGCAACTTCACGACGCGGTTGTCTTCGACGCGCGGGACAGACAGGCCGGTTTGGGAATGGACCGGAACCGGATCCACGAATCCGAGGGAGCACTTGCACCAGGCGCTGAAATGCGCGGGACGGTTGCCCACGGATCCGTTCCACGATCCCCCTGCCATGAGGCACCAATCGCCCAGGCCATGCGTGGCGGCGCTGTAGTCGTAGAGATCGGGCAGTCCGAAGAAGTGCCCCATCTCATGGCAGATCACGCCGATGCGAATGATGCCCGTGCCGCTCGAGGTCCGCAGCGCAGGCTCAGTGTGGTACCTGGACATCTTGACGCCGTCCTTCGTGACCACGGAGGACATGCTCCACTGGTGCGACCAGACGCGCACGTCGGGCAGGGGGTTGCCGTATTCCTGCCCGTAGCCCGAATGAATGACGGTGAGACAATCCACCCAGCCGTCGCCGTCCGAGTCGCCCTGAGCGAAGTTGAACCCCGCCGCATCAGCCGCATTGATGGCGTCGACGACCATCTGTCGTGGGTTCGCATCCGGGTTTCCCGTTCCGTAGAACGCCTGGGTCTGCGGCAGTTGCACCCACACCGTGACCACGGAGTCCGCCGTGAGGCGGCCGTACGACACCTCGCCGTAATAGTCCCGCACGGAACCGACGGCTCCGTCGGTGATATGCCCGATTTCGTTGAAGAGATTAGAATACTCGGACACCGCCACGCGTCCGTAGGTGGAGTTCACGGTGCCGGCGCCGCCGTCCCAATGGTCGGAGAAACTAGCCAGAATAACGATGTTCTTGACGGTCTTGACGCCCGACACCGGAATCCCGGAGGGCGGTTGATCCGGCGGTTGCTCGTCGGACAGAGTTGGCGCCATCTCGACGGGTACGCTCTTTGCCGCCTGCCGTAGCCGTTGCCCGTGCTCGCGTAGTGCCCTGGCTTCCGGCAGTTCGTGTTTGCGCAGGCCCAGGCGGGCTGGATCGATCACCTCAACCCGAGCGTCCGGAATGGCGCGAAGCGCCATTCCGCCAGCGACGGGCGTGGCATACTTCCAGCAACCATCAACGCTGTCTCTGGTCACAACGTACCCATCGGCCGTCTCGTGCCACGCAAAGTATTCATCTCCTCGTGCATACAGCCGCAGTCTTGCCCCGTCGGGTTGCGCTACATCCACGGCCCCGGGATAGGCCGGAACCGCAGTGGCCGGGGCGACATCCCACAGTGCAATACCCGCCGAGAAGAAAACCGCGAACGCTCGCACGCGCTTGAAGTGGGCGAGTATACAGGCACCAAGCGTTGATCCCGATCCGGTGACACGGGTCATCCTTCTCCTCCTATGTGGCGCAAAAGACCCTTGTAGACACCCGCGACCACGGGCACTGCAGACGCAATAGATTCCCCTGCATGACGCGAACCTCCGCTAACTGATCTAGCCCGGATTATTCACGAAAGAGCCTGTTGAAGGCAATTTGATTCTTTTTGACGTGGCCTTTTCAGCACAGGACCATTTCCGGTCGAAATCACGCGTCATTTTTGTTTCAGAGACAGGCAAAATCACACAAAAAGCCGAAGCAAGGCAGACCCCGGCCTAGCGGGGTTTGGGGAAGCGTGTTTCACGTCGGTCGTTCAGCCTTTGGGCACGGCGCCGATTGCCAGCGCGCAGGCCATCCAGTCCTCGGCCCAGGGGAAGTGCCCCGTGAACTCCAGCAACACGCGGCGCACGGAACTCTTGATCCGCACGGCGATTTTGAGCAGCCGCAGGCAAAGCGAGCCCATGGTGACCCGCTGTAGATCCTCGTTTGCCGCATGCTCAGAAACGGTCATCATCAACGCGTAGGCGGCCAGGGTCAGCAGGAGGTAGAAATGTTACCACCGTGTTCCAACTATGTCCCGTAGGGGGTGCCAATCCCAATTCGCTATCATCTGCTCGAGCTGGACCTTGAGTGTTTCGGCCTGCCGCTTGAGACCTGTATCCGGCGTGCGAGAATGGCCTTAACCCCAGCGCGTCTCACCGGCTTCCGACAGGGCAATGACCACGGGGGGGAACACTCGGACGGTCACTCCTCCGACCACGTGTGTCTTCATGCCTTCCGCACGCTCTTCATCGACCGCGCCATCCATCGTGGAACACGCGGGAACGTGTTATCTGTATCAGGGACTGAACGGCGCCAGGACCACCACGGGATTGCCGATCCGAGCCAGCCCCTGATACAGATTTTCCAGCCTACCGGATGATGATCATCGTGCCCGGTTCGTTGAACGTCACGACGACCTTGCCGGCGCCCGCCACCACCCGGCCGTTCACGACGTCGAGGCCGTTGTCCGTGAGACTGCCCGAGTATTGGATGATCGTATACTCGCCGGCGCCCGCGCGCACGGGAGTCTCGAGCGTTCCGTCCAGCACGAGATCGCCATTGACCACCAGCAGGTCGTTCGTCCCGCCGCCGGTGACGCCCTTGACCGGAAGTTCGAATGACAGAAGCGACGAGGCGTTCAAGGTCAGATTGCTGACCGTCATCGTGCCGACGCTGGCGCCCGGCGAGATGGCGCCTTCATTGACGAGAACCGGGGCGTCGTAGAAACCGTTGCCACCGAGAAACGCGCCGGAGGAGACCGTGATGGAGGCCGCCGCGACCCGTCCCCCCGTATTCTGAATGGTCATGCCGGCGTTCGAGCCGGTCAACAAAACCTGGCTGCGGGTTGGGGCTACGCCATTATTGGGAAGATTGGACGCGAAGGTCAGCAGGTAGGGATTCATGACCGTCACCGGGCCTGTAAAGGTCGTGTCCCCCGCGCCGCGAGCCACGAAACCGCCGTTGTAGGGCAGATTGCCAAGCTCGAAAATCGTGCCGGCCGAGCCGCCGCGAAACGCCTGCGCGGTTCCGCTTGAATTGCGCCAATCGAATGAATATTTGTCCGACGAATTTTGGCCGGCGGGGCCCACATAACGGAGCACCATGCCGCCGTCGTCAACGACAGTATCCGCGTCGAAACCCCAGGCCTCGTTGGGTCCGCCCGAATTGATGAGGTTGCCACGCAACGTGATCGTTTCGATCGTGCCGGAATCCCCGTCGCCCAGGTTCAGGTTGTAAGCCCCTTCCATCTTCAAACGAATCGTGCGGGCGGTAGAGGTGAGCAAGCGCTCCACGATCGTCCCGCCTGTCAGCCGCAGATTGCCCGCGAGCCGGGCGGTGCCGCTTGCGTAAGAGGTGGGCTGGTGCAACACCAAGTGGCCGCCTTTAACGGCAAGATCGCCGGTGACCAGACCGTTGCCGCTGGAAGCGATGCGCCAATACAGGCGAGACGGACCGTTCGTGTCAATGGCAAACGTCCCGTCAAGGTAATCGGTCAGTTATCGGGGGTTGATAAGCGGCTGGCCATTCTATAGGGGA
>CAYOIT010000158.1:0-10625 GCA_964404035.1 uncultured Verrucomicrobiota bacterium
TGGACTTGAATGACGTCTGCTTCCACGCCTCGTTCGACGAAGGGCTGAAGGCGGATCTGGCCCGCGGCGGCAGCGATGCCATTGAGACGATCGGCAAGCCAACCCTGGTCCCCGGCCGGAAAGGCAAGGGCAAGGCCTTGCGTCTTGCCAATGGCACCGACGCCCTCGCGTTCACCCTCAAGGACAACTTCCCCGTCCAACAGGGCACGATCAGTTTCTGGCTCTCCGCGGAGGACTGGGACGGCTCGAACGGGAACGCCCTGCAGGTGCTGATGCACACGGACGGCGGCGATGACATTCAGCAACTGGTGGTCCAGACGCTCTGGCCCTGGGGTTATATCTTGATGCCGCTTTACAGCAACGGACAACTGGTTGGCGGTTTCCCGATGGGGCGGACCTGTTCGGCCCCGTTGCGTGTCGCCCAGGACGCCATGAGCGTGTTGCGCAAAGACGAGTGGTACCACTACCTCTTCACCTGGCGGGACGGCTACGAGGCCGTGTACCTGAACGGCAAGCGCATGAACGAGTCCAAGAATGCTGAGATCGGGTTGCACGATCTGGGCAAACGCTTTTATCTCGGTTGGAAGAAGGGCACGGGAAAACTCTTTTTCGATCCGGGTTGCGAGGCCAAGGCGCTGCCGCTGGCCAATACGCCGTGGGTCAGCTTGATCGATGACCTGACCCTGCTCAATGCCTTCGTCTTCGACCATCAGGTGGCGAAGATATACGAACAGGGCGCGGTCGAATACGCCCGGCGCGCCGAGCCCAATGCCCTGGCCCTGGATTGCGATTACTACCAGACCCTGAAAGAACTGGGCGTTAAGTTGATTGCCCCCGGCTCGGCGGAGAAGCGCGGCGCGATCAAGGTCATGGACGCTTCGGGAAAGGTGATGCGTGAAGAGAAGTTTGCCATCAGCGGCAAGGAAAATGACCGTCTGATCGAGATCGCCCTCAAGGATGCGGCCATGGGGCGTTACACCGTCAAAGCGACGCTCGACTCGGGCTTTGCGACGGAGGAGACCGGTTTCGAGATCGTCCAGCCGGAGTGGTTGGGCAACACGCTGGGGACGGCGGATGTTGTGCTGCCTCCGTGGACGCCGGTCACGGTGAAGGATGAGGGGGCAATGAAAGCCGTTTCCGTCTGGGGCCGGACCTATTTCTTTGCCGGGCCGCTGCCGTCACGAATCGTCAGCCAGGGGGCCGAACTGTTGTCTGCCCCGGCGGCCCTCACGTTCAAGACCGGCGGCAAGGAACAGGCCGTCACCTGGTCGCCGACGAAAGTCGAGAGCGCTTCCCCCACCAAGGTTGTCCTGTCATCCGAAGGCGACCTGGCCGGCTACAAGGTCAGGGCGACGACGCGGATCGAGTATGACGGTTTTACCTGGAGTGAGTTCAGCTTCAAGGCGGGTGCCCCGCAGTCGCTTGAGGCGGCCGGTCTTCAACTGAAGTTCCCGAAGAAGCAGTGCCTGTTCCTGCAGCACCCGACCAGGCGCGATGTGCGGTTTCCGAAAAAGGACGGCTGGACCAGCGGCTTCGAGTCCTATGTGTATATCGGCAACGACACGGCGGGCATTCAGTGGTACGCGGAATCCGATCAGAACTGGAAAGCCAAGGATGCGGCGAAGGTGCTTGAGGCCGGTCCGACGAAAATCGGCGGCGTATTCAAGGTCCACTTCGTCAAAGACCCGGCCGAGATGCCCGCCGAGTTCTCGCTGGCATTCGGGCTGATGGCCACGCCGGTACGTCCACGTCCGGCCGACTGGCGCGGTTGGGGCAACACCACGCCGTACCGATCCGGACTCTGGACGGAGTACACCCATACCAGTCTCGACTATTCCTGGTGGGCGCAGGCCCCCGGCTGGCTGATTCCGAACCACCGGGAAAGCGCCAGACATCCGTACACGGCCGACAAAGTCCGCTGGTGGATGCCTTTTACCTCCGGCACCTTCCTCGGCGTAAGGCCTTTTGGCGAGAAACAGATGGACAAGCTCATTCCGCTCTGGACGCAGTTCGCCCCCGAATGGCGCAACATGCCCATGAGCATCAGAATGGGCGAACCTGGCGGGTGGAATGAAGCGCGGATCAACCCATCGAAGAGTTTCGTCGATAATTTCGCCTGGCAGGTTGAGGAGTTGTTCAAGAACTATGACGTGGACGGCCTCTATTTCGACGGCTATCCCGGCGAGCAGGCGTCCTGCAACCTCAAAGCGGGGTTCGGCTATGTGGACGCTGATGGCAAGGGCAAGTCAACCTATCCGATTCTCGCCGGACGCGAGATGATGCGGCGCACCTATGCGATCGTGACCAAGTATCGTCCTCGTTCCTGCATCATGCTGCACCCCGCCACCACCATGCTCATGCCGGTCTTCAGTTTCGCCCACGCGTCCTACGACGGCGAACACATGGGATGGGGGGACATCAAGTCCAAGATGGAAAAAGGCGGCATACGGGCCAGCCTCACCGACGAATGGACGCGCATGGTCCTGAGCTACAAGATGTTCGGGCAAGTCGCGCACATCGACTCGCGTTTCGTGGGCCGCAATGCGGGCACGAAAGATCCCCGACTGAGCGCCCGGGTGGCCATGGGCGTGTTCCTGCTTAACGATGTGCACGGCTGGGGCAGCATGGACGGTTACAACGTCGAGATGACCCAACCGCTGGACTGGTGGGGCATCATCAACCCGGACATCGAATACCTGCCCTACTACGATGAGAAACCTGTGGCGACCGCGGGTTGGGCGTCTGAATCCTCGGTGTATGTCCAGCGCGCCAAAGGCAAGGCGCTGATTGTCACCTTCAACGACAGTACCTATGGCCGCAACCCCGAGCGTCTCGCCAAAGAGGGGCAGCACGGCTTCGTCCTGGAGATTGACCTGGAGCGGCTGGGCCTGACCCCCGGCAAGGTCAGGGCCTTTGACGTGGAGTCCTATGGCACGCGGTCCTTCACGATGGACGGCAACAAGATCTCCCTGACCATGGACCCGAGCCAGGTGCGCCTCATCGGTCTGGAGAGAACCAAATGAGGCGGCGGGTGCAGCCGTGACAAATCCAAACCACAAACTTCCTCCATGCCGCCGGTTCGGCATGCCGCTCACGCTCCTGATGGCGCTGATGACTGGAATTGCCGCCGCGGCGGGCCCCGATGACTGGCGGACTCTTTATCAGGAAGACCACGAGGGCGCTCAACCTGGCGCCCGCCTGTGGGGCGGGATCGGCTGCGCAACGCCCCCAGCCCGGAGACTCGCTTCTACTTGGACAATCTGAAACTGGAGACACGTCATGACGCCGAGCTTCCGTAACTGGCTGTCGGATCGAGACGCTTGCAGAACCCTGGCCGGCGCGTGGGCTCGTGTAACTCGCCCCTCCAGGGGATGGTAGAGGGATTTGGAGGGCTGAACTACGCGACGCCGAATCGAAAGGCGGACGAAAAGCCTGTGAGACAAGGAGGAGTATGGATGTCAATCGGGCCCCTCCATGATGGCTCGAATACCCCTGATTTCCCGCTGGAATCCGAACTGGGGGGACGCGCTTGTCGCGTCCGCTGCCCAAGTCAGGTCAAAACAAAAGCCCCTGACGTCTGCCTCAAAAAAGTAATAGTTCATTGACGAGAGGGGGGGACGAAGGACATGTAGGGCGTCCGCTTGCGGATCGCCCTCTTGTGCAAGGCGCGCCGACAAGCGGCGGCCCTACAAGATGCGGGACACCCCCGCGTGAGTGACCCCACGCCCCATATTCAAAAAAACAAAAAACTCTGGACAACCTACAGCGATAGTAATATAGTTTACCTTATCTTATTGTAATTGGCGATTCTATTGCGTTGCTGACTATGGTTTCTATCCCAGTCAATCAGTCATCGGTTCTGCCACTGGCGCAGCAGGTGGCAGCGCATTTTCGCGGGTTGATTCTTTCCGGATCCCTGCGGAAAGACGAGATGCTGCCGACGGCCCGGCAGATCGCCAATGCCAGCCAGCCGGTGGTGTTGCAGGCGTACCGTCAGTTGCAGTCCGAGGGGTTGGTCAAGGTCCGGCGGACCCGGGGAACCGTGGTGACGGGCGGACGCTCGCATCAGTGCGTGGCGATTCTGATCCGTCCCCACGATCCAATCCATGGCGTGAACGCTTACATGGACACCCTGGTCAACGGACTGATGCGGCTGGCGGTGTTCCACGATAACGCGCCGCGTATCTACGTCATGAATGCGCAGGGCGCGAATATCGAGCGCATGCTGCCGGAGACCTTCCTGGCCGATCTGGCCAACAACGAGATCGTCGGGGTCTTCGTTCAGCCTTACGTGTACGATACGACCCTGACCGACTGGCTCGCCGCGCGCCGCCTGCCGTTCGTCCAACTTTCGGACGAAGGAGCGGGCAACTCCGTCACGCCGGATAACTTCGGCTTGCTGGTCGAAGGCCTCCGGTTCCTGCTGGGAAAGGGCTGCCGCCGGATTGAGGTGGCAACGGGTTTCGCGTGGCACTCGCCCGCGAAGGTGTTGGCCAAGACGCCGGAAGCGGCTCGCGCGGCCGTCTCCTGGCGGCGCATGACGGTCAAGTCCGATACGGCCGTGGCCGCCGGACAGGCGCTGGCGACCGCCTGGATGGCTCGGCCGGTGGATCAACGGGCCGATGGCCTGCTCCTCACCGACGATTGGATGGGGGCGGGATTCGTCATCGAAGCGTTGGCCGGCGGGGTGCGCATACCGGACAACGTGCGTGTTGTTGTCGGTTGTCATCGTGACCAGGTGGCCGACCTGCTGCGGGGGTGCGATTGCCTGACGTTCGACCCGCTGGACGTGGTCAAAGGCATGACTGCCTTGCTCCATCGCCGCCTGCCCGCGCCCGACGCCCCCCCCGAGATCGTTCAGGTTCCGTATCGGTTGCAGGAGAGCGGAGGGCGGGCGACAGGTTCTGGTCAGTGGCGTCCCATAGTACGCCGAGACTGTAGGCTGTAGACTGTAGCGGGTACAATTCCCAGGAGAGTCGAGTTGCGGGCGAGAGATCGCCTTGGGTCAGTTCGAAACGAATAACAGGAAAAGGAGGCTGAGTATGCGCAAGGGATGTGGCGGACGATGGCAGGCAGTGGTGGCGGCGTTGGCAATGCTGGTCGTGAGCGGAGTCGAGACGGCTCGCGCAGACCTATCCTCATGGCCCTATGCGATGCGTATTGACGTGTCAGGCTACAACCGCTCGGAAGTGTTGACCAACTTCCCCGTGCTGGTCGTCCTGACCAACGGGTTCAAGAACTTTTTCTATGGCAACATGAACTCGCCCTCCAACGGCGCCGACCTGCGCTTCTCGGTGGACCGGGTCAACGAGATCAATTACGAGATCGACCAGTGGGACACCAACGGGGTGTCCAAGGTCTGGGTCCAGGTTCCCGCGTTCGCCAGCAACACCTCTGTCTACGCCCACTGGGGCTATGCGGCCGGCAAACAGGCCTACACCACCAACGGTTCAACCTGGTCCAACAACTATGTCGCCGTCTGGCATCTCGGCGAACAGGTGACCTCCGGTCAGAGCACCGGCTTCCACTATGATTCGACGACCAACGGCAACACCGGCGGTCAGTTGAAAAATGGCTGGACCAACGGCCTCATCGGTCGCGCGCAGTACTTCGATCGCGTCGTCGCCGCCGGGATCAACTGCGGTCACAAGGCCAACTTGAGGCCGCCCTACATCACCATTGCCGCGTGGGTCAAACCCCGCAACCTCACAAGCGCGCAATACACCGAGATCTACCGGAAAGAAGACAGTAACGACCGCCACCTGCTCTCCTTCCAAGGCAACGGGACAATTCTATCTTTCGGATTGGGTTTGCCCGCCGGGACCTACACCTCCACCAACGTACCCATCGCTGTGTCCGACTACACAGGTGCCTGGCACCATGTCGCCGCCACCTACGACGGTGCGGCCATGATACTCTATCGCGACGGTGTCGAAATCGGCCGCACCAACAAAGCCGGCGGCGCCTTGAGCACCACGGCGACTCTCAACGATGCATACATCGGCCGCTATTCCTCCGGCGAGTATTTCGACGGCTTTATCGACCAGGTGGAGATCTCCGGCGTGGGCCGCTCCTCCAACTGGGTCTGGGCCTCGTACATGCAGGTCGCGTCCAATCAAACCTTCCTGACCTACAACAATGCAGGAGGGTTTCTGGGCCTCGCCCACCCCGCCACCGGCAGCACACGTTTCACCGGCACGAACACGGTGAGAATCACGGGACTGCCCTCTGTGAATGGCTACAACCAGTATCAGGTCACCGAGAGCAGTTCGGCGCCTGGCGGGGGCTGGCTCGCCTATGACCCCGCCAACTTGCCCCAAAACGCAACGGTTGGCTTTGCCCAGCCCGCCAGCAACACCACGGTCACCCTCTACGCATGGTTAGCCACAAATGGCGCTTCGGCGTTCAATGGCGGCGTCGGCCATATTTTCTACACGACCAATCCGCCCGTGGCCAAAGCCCTTCCCGGCTTTTCGACCAACACCTATGCCGGCCAGCCCCTGACCATCGGCTTTCCGCAGATTTACAGCGACTCGAACGGCGGCACGGCCGTGATCGACAGCGTCAGTTATAACTTAAGCCTCTACAGTAGCGGCATTTCCGTTGGCGCCGGCGCCCCTTCGTCCACCGTGTCCCTGAGCCCCGGGGCGAATAGCGTCATTTTGACCGTGGTCAACGAAGCGGGCAACGTGGCCACCGACGTATGTGCGGTCACGGTTACCGACGTGCCCAGCAACCCGACCAGCGGCGCCGTGGTCTGGTCTGGTGGCGCCGGGCTGTTGAACACCGAGTGGTTACGGGGCCAGAACTGGGCCGCCGGCCAGCCGCCGGCCAATGGCGCCGCCGTCACATTCAACGATGCCGGCACGGCGCCCGCCGGTACAGTCAACAGCACCGTCGACCAGAACTACACGATCAATACGCTGACTCTGACGAATGTCTCCAATGTCGGGCTGGGGCATACGATTTCCATTCCTGCCGGGGTAACGCTCGCTGTTACGGGCGCGGTGACGATCGGGCAAACCCAGAATGGCGCTCCCACGGGATATACGACCGACGTGTATGTAGCGGGGGGCGGCACGCTGGCGGTGTCGAACAATGTGCAGGTCGGGCACTCGTCCGGGTACGGTAGGAACATCTTTTTCAGTCTGACCAACCTTAACACGTTCATCATCAACGCCACGGGCAACCGGTCGGTGGTGGTCGGCGTCGGGAATCAGAGCTATTCGGAGACCCTGAGACTGGCCGTGACCAACCGTCTGAAAACGGGGCAGATTCTGGTCGGGACCAGCGCAGCAGGGACGGGGGCCGGTTCGACACAACTCATGGAATTAGGGCGCGTGAATGAGATCAACGCGAATACGAATGCAACTGGCGGTGCCTCGTATTCGGGCAGGATGGCGTTCCGGGCGGGGTTGGGGACGGACCCGCTCCCAAGTCTGACGCTTCGGGACTGGTCCGGAAACGGGCGTGTCAATCTCGTTGTCCTGGGCGAGATGTACGTGTCCGGCAGCAGTCCGGGAGGCACTTGGGATCTGAGCGGCGGCACGGTGGACGCGCAGATCGGGGACCTTTTCCTCGGGCGGGCGGTTAGTTTCGGCGCCAATACTGCCGGTTCTCCTGGCGGCGTCCTGACGATGACGGCCGGCATGCTGGATGTGACCAATGCGGTGCTGGGTTACCGAGCGACGGGCGGCACGAATTGCAGCGGCACGGCGTACGGGACCTTGAACGTGTTGGGCGGGACGTGCGTGGTGCAGCGATTAAGTTTGGGAGTCATCGAGTCGGTCAGCAATGCGGCTCCCATGGTGGCTCAGGGGATCATCAATCTGAACACGGGCACGTTGCGGGCCGGGACGTTGATCAGTCCGCCCCCGGCTGACTTGACGGGCACGAACCAGGCGTATTTTAACTGGACCAACGGAACGATCGGGAACATTACGGGCGGCGATCTGACGATCAGCAATGTCCCGTTGACGCTGACGACCGCGGGTGCGCACACCTTCGATGCCGACGCGGGGCGGACGATCGCGCTGTATTCGGCCGTGACCGGCGGGGTCGGGGTGGCTTTCCAGAAGACCGGCGGCGGGACGCTGAAGTTCAGGGCCGGCAACCTGGTCAGCAGTAACCTTGATTTGACCCTGTCCGGGGGTACGCTGGACCCCGGCGGGTTCAATCAGACCTTGAGGAAACTGACGCTCAACGGTGACGCGGTGATCGACTTTGGCAGCGGGAACAGCGTGCTGACGTTTGCCGACAGTGCCAGTCAGACGTGGACAGGGTCGCTGACGGTGACCAACTGGAGCGGGCTGGATGGCGGCGGGGGCGACGACCGTCTGTTCGTCGGCACGAACGCGGCCGGTCTGACCACCGACCAACTCAACCGCATCACCGCCAGGGGTTGCGTCACCAGGCAACTGTCCACTGGCGAGATCGTGTTCCGTCCGCGGCGTGGAACCATGCTGGGGATTTATTGATTCTACCGGAGTTCTTGCGCGGGCCAATGGTGTGCAAATGAGTAGTCAAGTCTTCGTTAAGGTGGCGAAAAAGGGGGGGCGTATGAAAAAACTCGCATGGCCCATGGTTCTGGTGGCGGCGCTGATGGCCGGCTCAGTCTTGGCCGGAGTATCCATTCCCTATACAAATGACTTCGAGAGTTATTTGCAGGGCTACAGCCTGACCAACCTCGCGGCGGAGGGTTGGAGCGCGTCGGACGGGACGGTGGCGGTCCAGACGAATGTGGTCTGGACGCAGAACGTGTCCCCGAATCTGAAGGCCGTCACGATTCCCGGCGAGACGGCGCTGACCAATGCCGTCACGGTGGCGCCGGGATTGTCCAACATATGGCTCGACTGCGAGGTGCGGGTGGTGACCGACCGCGCGGAGACGGCGCCGACGCCCGACAGCAACGCCGTGGCGCTGGCCTACGTGAATGCCGACGGCTGGCTCACGGTGTACGACCGCGATGCGGGGGGCTGGACGCTCCTTTCCAACACGGTTGCGGGGGCGGGGGTGCCGGTCCTGACCAACGGGCAATGGGCCCGGATCACGGTTCACCAGAACTACGTGTCCAAGCGGTGCGCCGTGTTCCTGAACGGACAGGCCCTGCGCGAGGGGTTGCCGTTCATCAGCAACGTAACCCAATGCGCCAGTTTCCGGCTGACCGGGGCGGCGGACGATCCCAGCTACTTCGACAACTACGCCTTCACCACCCACACCGGTTTTTCGGCGCCGCTGACCAACGACATCAACGCGGATGGCGTGGCCGACGTGCAGGAAGTCCAGCAGTTCGGGCGGCTGGCCCGGCGGCTGGAAGTGGGGCCCGGGCTGGCGTTCACGACGGTCACCGGCGCGCTGGCGGCGGCGCAAGCGCGGGATATCCTGGTCATCTCCGGTCCGGGCCCCTATGCCGGGGATGCGGTGATTGGCCTTGCCCTTGGGTTTGTGACCGGGCAGGTCTTCACGATTAACGGGACCCTGGCCCTCGGGGCGGGGCTGGTGCTGACCTCGCAGGTCGGGTTCGCGTGTAACACACTGATCGTCTCGAATGCCGGCACGCTGGCGGTGGGGGGGAATGTCACGGCCACGGACCTTCAGATCCGGTCGGGGGCGCGGCTGGTGGTGTCCAACGGCACGTTGACGGCCAACGGGCTGGTGCTGACGGGGTCGTTCACGCTGGACGAGAACTGGGGCGCGGCCCAGGCACGGGTCGGCCTGCCGTTCGAGGACGATTTCGAGAGCTACGCGGCGGGCGTTTCCCTCAACAGTCTCGGCTTTCGCGGGTGGGGCGCTTCCGACGGCGCCGTGGCGGTGCAGAGCAACCTGACCTATGGCGGGAGCGGCCGGGCGGTGGCGCTGGAGTTCGGGCAGATGTTGTCCAACCGGGTGCTGACGGCCAGCCCCGCCACGGTCTGGACGGACCTGCGGGTGGTGGGGCGGTACGATTCGAATGACATTCCTTCCGAGGTGGACAGCAACACCCTGGCAAACGTATTCGTCAATTCCAACGGGTATCTGGCGGTGTACAACAACAACGCCTGGGTGGTGTGCTCGAACGATGTCTGGGGCGGGACGGTGGCGGCGATGACCAACGGCCAGTGGGTGCGGATCAGCGTGCAGAACCACTTCGGGCGGCAGGACTCGGCTGTGTTCCTCGACGGGCGGCTACTGAGGCAGCGGGTGCCGTTCATCAGGACGACGAACCGGGACCGTTATTCCGGGTTCTGGCTGAACAACACGGAAACCGATGCCGTGGCGGCGGACGAGGTGGCGATCAGTTATGGCGTGCCGGTGACGCTGACCAACAACTGCGATGGCGATGAGATGACGGATGCGGATGAGATTCAGAGGTACGGGAGCGTGCTGGTCTTCCCGCCGACCGGCTCCGTCTTCCGGCTCCGATGAGCATGCCCTGTCGCCATCAGATTCCAGCATCGCGCGCAAGCGCGCTTCCTGCATGCAGGAAGGCCGCTTGCCGGCCGATTCATCCTTGCAGCGACGGTGGTGCTGAAGTAGTGCCACGAGCGAATCCGGGCGACGGGGGAGAACGGCGGAGGACCGCCGTCTCCACGCGGTGGTCTTTTGGAGCCGGCCGTCCCCGGCCGGGCAGCGCTTGGACTCGGGAA
>CAYOIT010000159.1:0-10529 GCA_964404035.1 uncultured Verrucomicrobiota bacterium
CGGTCGCAGGGGTCCAATGGACGCCGTCGGCGCTGCGGGCCAAGCCGACCTGCCCACCGCCGGAATAGCTCTCTTTGTTGAAATTGATGCCGTACAACAGCAGCCAGCCCGTGTCTTCCGGATCGCGGAACACCGCAGGGTAACCCCACGTGCAATTCCCGGAGGGATCATGATAGACCGATTCCTGAATCCGGCGGGGTTTCCCCAGCTTGCGGACCACCTGCTCCCGTGCGGAGAGCGGCTCATCGTCAAAGAAAAGCAACGTGGTCATGATTCCCCTGCTTTAAACAAAATATGATTCAACGATTCTTAACAACGTTAAATGCCGCACCAAGCATCTCGTTGTCAAGATACCGGCAACCGCGCGGACCCACCCCTACCCCTCCCTGGAGGGGATCTTCGCTTCCCGCCGTTCGGTTCCCCTCCCTGGAGGGGCCAGGGGTGGGTTCTTCGTTGGGCCGCAACAAGTTATCTATCGTGATGAATGCGTCCCGTTATTCCACCGTTGCCGTTCCCCACTCAGCCGGTTCGAGTCGGCTCTCGTGCGGCACGTCATTGACGACGTTGGCGGCGAAGCTGTTGTTGATCCAGTAGGCGCGCGCAGCAGAATGGGTACCCGTTTCGTTGCCGAACAGATAACCCAAGTCCATCTTCACCGTCTGTCCGGGACCCGGTTTCCAGCCCAGCACGGCCAACGGCAGGGTTACTGTGGCCCGGAACCCATC
This sequence comes from uncultured Verrucomicrobiota bacterium, assembly GCA_964404035.1. Taxonomy (GTDB): domain Bacteria; phylum Verrucomicrobiota; class Kiritimatiellia; order CAIKKV01; family CAITUY01; genus CAMBRF01. The sequence goes on from CAYOIT010000159.1 coordinate 726, forward strand.
GCTAGTCTTGGCGTAATCGAGGCCGAAGGTCTCCAGCACTTCAATCGCGTCAAACGCCTCCTGCCCGGTGGGCGACTTAAGAACAATGCGTTCGCCGGCAAATCCGGCCACGCGCGGCCGGAAAACCACGGCGTACGGCTTTGCCTGCCCTGAGCCTGTCGAAGGGGCCTGCCGGGTTACCAGAACGCGCACATCTCCCGTGGCCGGCACCTTTCGCGTCGCGTCGGCAGCCGGGTCGGCGGCAAGCTGAATGTCGAGACAGTTTCCACCCCTGAAGAGCAGTTTCGGATCGCTCTCAGCATTCACGAGCTGACTCGGTGCGGTAATGTCGAAGCGCACATACAGGTTCGTGGCATCGTAGGCGGCCCGCGCCTCAAAGCGCCGGGCATTATCCACGCTCTTGGCCACGGCCTCAGCGCCGTCGAGCGCCGTACGGCCCCGGACGATTGTAAGCTTGCGGCTGCGGGCGATCAGCGCCTTGTACTCGTCGTTCTTCGCCTTTGCCAGTTCCGCATCCGCCGCCGTCACTTCGTACACACCACCGGCAAGGGGCGCGACGCTGTCGAGCCCGAAGACCTCCCACACCCGGGAATCCTGGCCGCCGTGAATGACGAAATACCGCTCGGGGCCGTTTGGATCGGGGCGGAGCTTGACGAACTGCCCGCCCTGCCCTTCCGGCTGCCCCTCATCGGAGCCACGTCCGCCGAGCCGCCCGTCCTTGAGCACCGCGGCCACATAGATGCCGTCACGGGTAAAGATGTGGTTGACGCCGAAGTAGGTCATCATCCCGAAAAAGTCGCCAGCGGTTCCCATCGGCCCGGTCATACCGTGCAACCGGCCGGGACCGACCATCGGGAGGTTAAGCGCGTTGTGCCAGTTCACGATACCGGAGTAACTCCAAAGGGCTTCACCCGTCGGCGACCACTTGATCAGGTTGCCGGCCGACGAATAGGTGAATCCATCCGGATCGCGCCAGACATAGCCGTTCACCTTCCCAACCAAGGGGGATTTCACAAGATCGGCCAGATCATAATGGGGCCAGCCGCCTTCCGTCATGCCCTTCGGCTTGAGCAGGTGACCCGTGCGAAGGCACAGGGTCAGATCGCGGTCAACCCAGGCAATGCCCATGTTATGGAAGCCTTTCGGCATCGGCGTGAGTTCTTCCGGCTGGAAGCACTGGTCGTCATTCTGGTCCTGCCAGAAATAGTGCCCGTGTGGGTATTTCTTCAGGTCGTCCAGCAGCGGCGATCCCTGGCCGGGATACAGCGGTGAACCGTAGATGTTGATGACCGCCATGAACGGCTTGAACACGTCTCCATCGCGCCGCATCAGAATGGATTTGGACTGGCCGTTCCCCCACATGTACTGACGACCATCGGCGGCGGTCATGATCTTGGCCAGCCCCTGGTAACCATCGGGGTTGAGGGCTTCGATCATGTCCGGCGCGGTCTTGCGCCAGACCGTGGTGCTGGGCGTCCCCTTACGGTTCTTCCAGTCGATCGTCCACAGGACGGAATGCGCCAGGATCTCCCCCGGTTTGTCGGGATCAATGTAGCCGTAGGCGAAATACGACGAACTGCCGAAATACTCGGCCACGTTCGTGCCTGAAGTCGTATCCCAGACGCTGATCCGCTTGGGGCCGTCCGCAGTCTCGGTCACCCACAGGCGGTTCTGGGCGTCCACCACGATGCCGCCGGGGCTGTAGAGTCCTTCGCGATCATACGCACCTTTGGCCGGACGGCCGCCGGGCTTGCCGATGGTCCGCAGGTATTTTCCTGCAGCGTCAAAGACGGCAACGCTTTGGCTCTTGCCGGCGTTCGCCACATAAATCGTACCGTTGGTTCCAATCGCAAGCCCGCTCGGCTCATCAAGATGGCCGGTAATGAACCCGGTAGCCCCCTCACCCTGGCCCTCTCCCACGAGGGGCGAGGGAATCCTTTCGGCCTCCTCGCCCCTTTGGGGAGAGGATTGAGGTGAGGGGTTTGTCAGCTTACGGATCACCTCTTTGCTCACCACGAGAACGTCACCGCCGGGGGCAATGGACAACGGACCGGGAGAGGCCACTTTCAGCGTTCCCTGCAGATCCCCGCTCGCGGCCGCATAGACGGCGATCAGATCGCGCATCCCGAGACTGACATAGACCTTGCCGTCGGCATAGGCCAGCCCGGTAACCCGGTTGCTTTTTGCCCCGCCGCCCGCCGGTGCCACCAGCGAGGGCTTGCCGTTGCCGAAGTTGATCGGCCGGGAATCAACCAGATCCAGGACCTGTACGCCCTCCTCATTGAAGCCGTGGTCACCGGCAATGAACAGGCGCTTGCCATCCGTCGCCAGATGCTGGGCGCAATGCTTCGTGCCCCACTGCTTCCTGCCGTTAGGATCCACCCGGATGATGCCCCAGCCATATTCGCACCCGTTCCACGCGAGCACCATGCCGCCGGGCACGCTGCAGACGGTGGACGGGGTGCCGTGGTCCCCACCCCACCCACCCTTGTTGTCGTCGGTCGGCCAGGGCGGCGTACCGGAGTTATGAACGCTGAACAGCGCTTTGTAGGTGATCGGGTCATGCTGGACACCCTTCCACGTATATTTTCCCGGAGCCAGGGGGCGGCCCTGATCGTCAAGTCCATCCCAGAGCTCGCTGTTCTTGCCGGCGCGCCGGTCCTGCTGGGCGACCAGCAGCCGCACCACCCGGTTGGATGGATCGAAAAGCTGGACCGTCACCTGCCGGTCGCGCGGCAATTCGTAGGCGAACTTCAGCGGCAGTGGCTTCTCGGGAGGAAGCCCCTCCTCCACCAAGGCTTTGGGCAGTCCGCCCTTTTCGGAAAACGACATCTTCCCCCAGCAGCCGGCATCCTGGAACGGGAAACCGGGCCGGCCCATGACGTCATACGCCCAGGCCGCGCCACCGGCGGTCTTGAGACCATCGGGCGTACCCCAGAACACCGCAAAGGTGTTGGCCAGCAGGTCATTGGCCTTGGGGGCCCGCTTCAGCCCCATGGTTGTGAAGGGAATGCGGTACTCGAGCGTATAGCCGCCACCATCGTCGGCTTTGACAAAGGCACCCTGGAAGTTGGCTTTAGGGATCACACCGTTCGCACCCAGATCCGGACGAACCGGCACCGTGCCGCGAACCAGGCTGCGCAATAACGCCAGATTCGGTTCCTTCCGGTCCGTGAAATACCAGAGGAACATCGTCGCCACCGGCGGCGGAGTCTCGTGTTTCTCGAACTGGTTGAACTTGAGCGGGTACGGCAGGTCGGGATCGAGGCTGTACCAGATCTGGCACACATCGGCGTCCCACGCCTTTTCGGGGTCCACGTTGGGATCGTGCCGGTTCATCATCGGCGAGGTGTCGCGCACGACGGCGCTGACATACAGCGCCTCGGCATCGTACATCACCGCCAGCCGCGCACTCATCATGTCGGCCGTCTCGGCCACAACATAGCTGTAGATCTGCCCGGACAGGTCCCAGTCGTCCAACTTGCCGTCGATCGTCACTTTCGCGGGAACTGGTACGGCGAACATCTTCTTATGCAGTCCCCTCCCCGTCTGCGCCCAACCCGTATCGGTGCTCATGATGACCGTCCCCGCAATCAAGACTGAAAAGGCCAAGCGTCTCACTGTTGTCATGGTGTTCCTCTCTTTGTCCTCTTCTGGATCCTGAACCCCCTTGTTCCGGATCCAATTCTTACGGGGCTGACTTTAACGGCAAGCGTGCCGCCGATTCCAGCCTCAATGTTCTGGCGAAACCACCAACCCATGGCGCATTCATCGGGACTCATCACTTGCTATACAGAAGACTGCGAAGATGAGCTTGAAGGGTCAGGCCGGTGAGACTTGATAGGCCTTCAACGGTTGAAGTCTTCCGTCAATCACCCGGCCCCCCGTCAGCGCCTCCGTAAACACCCCCGCGCACGGAACCGTCTGGGCCACGAAACTAAAGTAGAGCTTCGTCTCCGTTCCATTTTCCCAGAGCACACCCGCATAGTCCTTCATGACCGTCGGCTTATCCATCAGAGGCCGGTACCGCTTGTAAAGCGCCAGCACGGACTTGATCTGCTCCACCCGCTCGGGATGCCATTGTTCACGAGGAACCGTTTGGAAATGCAGACCTGGCACGCGCTTGAAGGCAATCGCCTTGAAGAACGAATCGATCGGCAACCGGCCGGTAATCAGACGTAATTCGTACTGATGAAGATCATCCTCGGCGATCTCCGTGATGGAAGAACCGCTCTCCATCGCGATGTTGCTGTTTGTCGAGTAGCCAAGGAGATCACCCGCATAGACGTTGCCGCCATGCAAACCGCAACAGGAGTGCCGCGAAAAGGTGACCACCGCCTCGGGCATGATGTAGAGCCCGGCCTTGGTGAGCGTCCCATACAACGCGCCCATTTTGTCGAACTGCGGGCGCATACTGCCATCCGAGTAGTCCACCTGCCACCAGCCCAGGTTGCAGAAGGAGTCCCAGAGGAATCCCGCCAACCCCGTGCGCTCACAGACGCCCAATAACTGCCCTTGGATCTTCTCCGCCACCGGCCCGTTCAGATTGGCTGTCCAGCAACTGGCCGCATACCCAGTATCGGGATGCCGACCGGACTCCTTCCCGGCAAAAATGCCAAATGCCCCATGCGCCAGCGCCGGGTCATGTTGCACCGTGGTGTTCGGGGAATAGTGGGTGGCCATCCAGGAGATCACCCGCACCCCCTTCGCCTGGGCCCGGTCGCATAACGCCTTGAGCCCGGCTTCGCCGCCCATAATCTCCGCCACCTCGAAATCCAACGTCACACACATGTTCTGGTGCCACCATTTTTCCAGCAACGTCCCCTTCTGTTTCTCCGGCGGCAGCAATGAATCCAGCGTCGCCTTAAGTGCTTCCTGATGCTCCCAAACCGGATCGATAAAGACATAGTCGGCGCCAAATTCGGACGCCACATCGACCACCTTCTCATAGGTGGTATCGAACTGCATCCCCTTCCAGACATTCTCGGCGAAAACAATGGCCGGGGGCGCCTCGTCGGGAATGCCCAATTGTGCCCGTGCCCGCACCCCTTCGCGCTCGTTGACTTCCAGCCACAGGTTTAACGCATCCACCTCGTCGAGCACATCCGGACACCACAGCATGGTCTTGGGGTTGGTCCGCACCCTGGTCGCCTGGGCAAAGGCATGCATATCCAGACAGCGCAGGCTATCCTCGCCGGCATTGCTCTCGATCACGGTGCGAATGAGCGACACCTCGTCAAACCAGCCCAGCAACACGCCCGCCCGCCCATACTGCATGTCGAAGGACGGCAACAGGGACCAGCGCCCCCAGAGGTTGCCTGGCAGCAGTCCCGCCCATTTGTCCAGACCCACCGTTGAATAGACGGTATCGCGCCCGATCTTCATCCGGGGCGGCGTCAGCCAGTTCCGCAGGCAGATCGTCACGTCGTCCAGATTGCCGCCGACTTCCCAGGTTTGCCGGTCAACCAGGCGATGAATCGGCAGCGTACCGTCGTATTCGAACCAGTATTTGAACCCGGTGAACGCTCGGCCCCTGACCTGTGCCTGCGCCGGTTCAAAGCAGATATTGAAATCGGCCTCCACCGGCGCGGCATCCCAATTCGCGTTACGGAAACACGCGTCGCCGGAACTGTCGCGCCGCTCGCGAAAAAGCGCATCGGGGTCGCTGACCGCCCGCGTGTGAAGGCGGGTCACACCGTGCTGTGTTGTGACCTCCAAAAAACGAAAGTGTCGAAACACCTCGCCTTCATACGTGTCAAACCAGGGCAGCCAGCGCGTGGCGGGATTGCGCAGCGGGGCGCCATTGACGTTGACCGCCCCAAGACTGAGGAGCCGGTTATCCCGGATCTCCGGTTGCAAAGTCACATATCCGATTTCAATCATTTCCATGTTGTTTTCATTCTATTGTCGCATTACCCCATTCGGCCGGTTCAAGCCGGCTTTCGTTGGGGACATCGTTAATCACGTTGGCACTGAAGCTGTTATTCTTCCAATAGGCCCGCGCGGCGGCGCGCATGCCGGTTTCATTCCCGAACAGATAGCCGATGTCCATCTTGACCGTCTGCCCCGGCAGCGGCTTCCACCCGAGCACCGCCAGCGGAAGGGTCGCCGTTGCGCGAAACCCATCGGCCGTCTTGGCATAGTCGAGGGCGACGCTGTCAAGCGCCTCGATGGCGTCAAACGCCTCCTGCCCGGTGGGGGATTTGAGGACGATCCGCTCGCCGGTAAAATGAGCCACCCGCGGCCGATAGATGACGGCGTAGGATTTTCCCGCCTGGCGGGTGACCAGGACGCGCACGTCGCCCACGGCCAACTCCTTGCGGTTCGCATCGGCTTGCGGAGCGGCGGCGAGTTGGAGGTCGAGGCAGTTTCCACCCTGGAAGAGCAACTTCGGATCGCTCACGGCATTGATCAGCTCGGTCGGCGCGGTGACATCGAAGCGCACATACAAGTTGGTGGCATCGTAAGCGGCGCGCGCCTCGAAGTGGCGCGCAGGGTCCACACGCTTGGACACCGGCTCCGCCCCGTCCAGCGCACTCCGGCCCCGGACAATGGTCAGCTTGGCGCCACGGCCCAGGAGCGCCTTGTATTCCTCGTGTTTCCGCTTGGCCAGGTTGGCGTCAGCCACGGTCATCTCATAGACGCCCCCGGCAATGGGCTTGACGCTGTCCAGGCCGAACACTTCCCAGACCCGCGAGTCCTGCCCGCCATGAATAATGAAATAGCGGTCCGGCCCCTTGGGATCGGGCCGCAGTTTGACGAACTGCCCGCCCTGCCCTTCCGGCTGCCCCTCGTCCGAACCCCGCCCGCCCATGCGACCGTCCTTCAATAAAGCGGCCACATAGATGCCGTCCCGCGTGAAGATGTGGTTGACGCCGAAGTAGGTCATCATCGCGAAGTAATCGCCGGCCGTGCCCATCGGCCCGGTCATGCCCCAAAGCCGGCCGGGACCGACCATCGGGAAGCCGAGAGCGGAGTGCCAACCCGCGATGCCGCTGTAACTCCACAGCGCGTCTCCCGTCGGGGACCACTTGACCAGATTGCCGGCCGAGGAATAGGTGAACCCCTCCGGATCACGCCATTCATAGCCGGCGACCTTGCCCTTCAACGGGGTCGATTCGATCTTGCTCACGTCATAGCGCGGCCACCCCCCGGGCGTCCTTTCCGTCGGCCGGAGCCGTTCGCCATTGTTCAGCCACAGATTCATCTCCGCATCAATGCCGGCGATGCCGGGATGGTGCGCGCTCACCTTCACCGGGCTCACTTCGGCGGCCTGCACGCACTGGTCATCATTGGCGTCCTGCCAGACATATTTGCCGCCGGGATACGCTTTCAGATCGTCCAGCAGCGGGATGCCTTGGCCGGGATAAAGCGGCGAGCCATAAACATTGATGAAGGCCAAGAAAGGTTTGAACACCTCGCCGTCGCGCCGGTAGAGGATGGACTTGGCCTGGCCGTTGCCCCACATATATTGTCGGCCATCGGCGGCGGTCATGATCCTGGCCAGCCCCTGGTAGCCGTCCGGATTGAGGGCCTCGATCATGTCCGGGCTGGTCTTACGCCAGACCGTCGTGGTCGGAGTACCCTTCAGGGCCTTCCAATCGAGACTCCACAGGACGTTATGAGCCAGCATTTCGCCGGGCTTGGCCGAGTCAATATAACCGTAACCGAAATAAGAGGACCCCCCGAAATATTCGGCCGTGTTCTTGCCCGCCTGCCCTGAGCCTGTCGAAGGGGTGCTGGTGTCCCAAACGCTGATCCGCTTGGGCGAATCGCCCGTCTCAGCCACCCACAGCCGGTTCTGCTCGTCCAGTGCGATCCCGCCGGGCATATACACGCCTTCGCGGTCGTACTTGCCCACCGCCGGGCGGCCGCCGGGTTTGCCGATGGTGCGTTGGTATTTACCGGTGGCGTCGAAGACCGCAACGCTTTGGCTCTTGCCGGCATTGGCGACATAGATCATGCCGTTGGTATCGGCCACGAGGCTGACGGGCGAATCCAGGTGATCGGTAATGAACCCGGTGCCCCCCTCACCCTGGCCCTCTCCCTCGAGGGGCGAGGGAATCTTTTCTGCCTCCTCGCCCCTTGGGGGAGAGGATTGAGGTGAGGGGTTCGTCAGCTTGCGGATCATGCCTTTGCTCACCACGAGAACAGCACCATCGGGGGCAAAGGCTAACGGACCGGGTGTTGCCACCTTCAGTGTCCCCTGTAAATCCCCGCTCTCCGCCGCATAGACGGCGATCAAATTGCGTTTGCCGAGACTGACGAAGACCTTGCCGTCATTGTACGCCAGACCGCTCACCTGATTGCTTTTTACATCGCCACCGGCGGGCGCGATGAGCGACGGCTTGCCGTTGCCGAAATTGATCGGCCGGGAATCGGCGAGATCGAGGACCTGCACGCCCTCCTCGTTGAAGGCGTGATCCCCGGCAATGAACAGCCGCTTCCCATCGCTGGCCAGATGCAGGGCGTTATGTTTCGTGCCCCACTGCTTCCGGCCCTCCGCATCCACACGGATGATGCCCCAGCCGAACTCGCAATAGTTCCACGCCAGCACCATGCCGCCCGGCACGCGGCACACGGTGCTGGGTGTCCCGTGATCCCCACCCCAGCCCCCCTTGTTGTCGTCGGTCGGCCAAGGGGGATGGCCCGAATTATGCACGCTGAAGAGCGCCTTGTACGTGATCGGGTCATGCTGCACGCCCTTCCAGGTATAACGGCCCGCCGGCAGGGGATTGCCCTGATCGTCGAGTCCGTCCCAGAGTTCGACGTTCTTGCCGCCGCGCCGATCCTGCTGGGCCACCAGCAACCGCGCCACGCGGTTCGAGGGGCCGAAGAGTTGCACGGTCACCTGGCGGTCTTCCGGAAGCTTGTAGGTAAACTTCAAAGGCAACGGTTTCTCCGGCGGCAGCCCCTCCTCCACCATCTCCTTGGGCAGGTTGCCTTTTTCGACAAACACCATCTTCCCCCAGCAGCCGGACTCCTGGAAGGGGAAACCTGCCCGGCCCATGACATCGTAGGCCCAGGCATGCCCGCCCGCCGTCTTGAGCCCGTCGGGGGTGCCCCAGAACACCGCGACACAACTGGCCAGCAAATCGTTGGCCTTGGGCGCGCGTTTCAAGCCCAACGTCGCAAAGGGAATTCGGTACTCAAGGGTGTAACCACCCCCATCCTCCGCCTTGACGAAGGCCCCTTTGAAATTCTCGTAAGGAATGACACCCTTGGCGCCGAGGTCGGGCCGGACCGGCACAACACCCGGCACAAAGCTGCGCAGCAGGGCGAGGTTGGGCTCCTGGCGGTCGGTGAAATTCCAGAGGAACATCGTCGCCACCGGCGGCAGCGTGGTGTGCTTCTCGAATTCGCTGGCCACGAGCGGATACGGCAGGTCGGGATCAAGGCTGTACCAGATCTGCAGCACATCGGCGTCCCACGCCTTTTCCGGATCCACCTTGGGGTCGTGCCGGTTCATCATCGGCGAGGTGTCGCGCACGACAGCGCTCACATACAGCGCCTCGGCATCGTACATCACCGCCAGCCGCGCACTCATCATGTCGGCCGTCTCGGCCACAACATAGCTGTAGATCTGCCCGGACAGGTCCCAGTCGTCCAACTTGCCGTCGATCGTCACTTTCGCGGGAACTGGTACGGCGAACATCTTCTTATGCAGTCCCCTCCCCGTCTGCGCCCAACCCGTATCGGTGCTCATGATGACCGTCCCCGCAATCAAGACCGCAAATCCCAAATGACTCAGTGTCTTCATTTATGCCTCTCTTCTTCCGTAGGTCCCGTCTCCGAACGGGACCT
>CAYOIT010000160.1:0-10420 GCA_964404035.1 uncultured Verrucomicrobiota bacterium
GGATCCGGCGCAGATCCTCGAAAACAAAAAGCGCCGAATAGGTGACGAATTCCTCCCCCGCCATAGCCTGCCTGTAACCAGCTTTCAGAGCCTTGAGATCCACGTGGTCGCGGACATTGATCGCCGCAAACGCATCGCGGAAGTCCCGCTTCCAGACCTCGGGAGAGGACACCATGAAGCCCACATGCTCCGGGGTGCCCGCCTTGTGTTTCCAGGTCTTCATGGCGGCACCCCAGCCGTCGCGGTTGACGATCCACTCGTCCGACTCTTCGACAACGGTGGCAAGATCCGGCCGCGGGGCCGGTGCCCCGAACCAGGAGATGCTGCGCAGATCCAGGTTGAAGCGCCGTATAAAGTCCGTGCCCGGCTCAATCCCCTGCTTCTGCCAGGCGTTCTCGACGATGAAGGGCCAGAACGACTCGTTCAGACCGACCCGTTCCGGAAGTTGTTTGGCCAGTAATGTCTTGATGATCTCACGTTTGGTCATAGTACCTCTCACCTTGGACGCTGTTGAAACGATGCCGCTAACACCGATGGACACGATACACAGGATAATGACAAAAGGGAACCCCCGCTTCCCGCTTGCCTCTTTCCGCTGGCTTCCCTACTCCACCACCGCCTCGCCCCATTGCGCCGGTTCCAGACGCGCCTCGTTGGGCACGTCCTGCGTCACGCCCGAGGTCATGCTGTGATTGCTCCAGTAGACCCGGGTGGCGGTGGTATTGCCGCTCTCGTTGCCAAAGATATAGCCCACATCCAGGCGCTGGGTGGTGCCGGGTTGGGGGGCGAAGCCGAGCCGCGCCAGCGGAAGGCTGACAGTGGCCGTGAAACCGCCGTCGTTCTTTTCATACGTCATCTTCACATCGTCCCACACCTCAATCCGGTCGATGCTTTCCTTGCCGGTGGGCGAGGTAAAGACAACCGGTTCACCCTTCAAGTCCGGAACCCGGGTGCGATAGACGACCGCCACGGGCTTGACAACAGTCCCTGAGCCTGTCGAAGGGCCATCGCGCCGGGACACAAGCACACGCAGGTCGCCGGGCGCCGGTTTGTCGCGCTTGGGATCGGCCTTCGGGTCGGTGGCCAGCTGAATGTCCAGCAGATTGCCGCCCTTGAACAGCATGTTAACTTCGGGGGTGCTGTTGACCAATTCGAACGGCGACCGGACTTCGTAGCGGACGAGCAGGTTCGTCGCGGTGTAGGCCGTCTTGACGGTGAACCCGCGTTTGAGGTCGACCTCCAGCGTCACCCCGCGGACATTCGCCCAGTCGGGGGTATCCGAAGCGCTTCGAGCCAGGACCAGCGCCTGGGCCTTGGCCTTCAGCGCCGACCATTCGGCCAGGGCCTCGCCCGCAGCCTTGGCATCGGCCTCCGTGAGGGTCAGTTTCCCCTCGAACCGCTTCAAGCTGTTCAGGCCCAGAACCTCGAGCACACGTCCATCCTGATCGCCGCCCAGCAGGTACCAGCGACCGTTCTTAATTTTGGCGAGTTGGCCGGTGAACCACTCGCACTGGATCTGGTCAGCCCCGGTTTCGCCGCTGCGGCCATCCTTCATGACCGTGCCGATCGGCACGCCGTCGGTGGTCAGGAGCTGACACTGGCCGAAATAACAGGAGTACCCGGTGATGCCGTCGGTGATTCCCAGATTGCGGGTGCAGCCCCAGAGTTCGCCGGCCTTCGGAATCGGAAACTCGTACATGTCGTGCCAGCGGCATCCGACCCGGTAACGCCACTGCCTCTTCCCGTCCTTCGACCAGTAGCTGATCGGCCAAAGTTCGGTGCGGTCCAGGTTCTTGATGTCCGAGCCGGCGTAGAACAGCACCGAACCATCGGCGGGATTGACCGACAAATCGTAGGTATAGCCATCCTTGCCGTAGTCCACCTGCATGAAGGAGGTGTCGTCGTAGAGCGGGACGCCGTTCTTCTGGATGGTTTTGGGCGAGAGCCGCTGCCAGTAGAGCACGGTATACATGCTGCTGCCATAGAAGTTCAGATCCGCATCCACCGTGCTGTGGGCGCCATTGGCACGCATTTTGGTTTCCCGGCTTTCCGCCTGCTGGATCACGCCGTCGCCATTGCTATCCTCCCAGAACAGCCACGGGATTTTCGCGAATTCCTGCCAATCCTTGGCCCCGGCACGCCACGAAAGGTTGGCAAAGGGATGGATAATGCCGGCCGCCGCTTCGAAGTGATCGCCGCGCCGGACCCAGAGGAAGTGGCCACGCACCCCTGGACCGGTGGCACAGGCATGCATGTACTGCTTCCCGTTCTTCGCGGTAAACACCATGTTGTTGACCATGTGCGGCCAAAAATAGGGGGTGTCCCCCCTGGCCTCGATCATGATGGCAGCGGGCTTCGAAATCCCTTTGTCAAGATCCACCTCCCATTCCACGTTCTGGCAGTAGACGCGCGTCGGGTCGGCGGGATCCATGCAGATCGGCGTGGACACGAAGGCGGGGCCGAACTTTTCGTCCAGCAACTTACCGGTGACAGGGTCCCAGACGCTGACACGCTTGGGCGAAAAATCATGTTCCATCACCCACAGGCGACCCTTGCCATCGACCGCCAGCCCGGCCGGATTCAGCACGGTGTCAGGATCCCACTTGCCGGCCCGTGCAGGGCTGACATTGCCAAACGAAGCAGGCAACGGGTTGTCCATCTGCCGGCTGCCGGGCTTGCCGATGCTGCTCATAAACGCCCCATCCTTGCTGAAGACACTGATGTTGTGGAGCTTGCCGCGGTTGCTGACGAAGACGTTGCCATTGGTGGCCACCGCGACGGCTTGAGGCTGCTCCAGGTTGCTGGTGATGAACGGCGTGAGCTTTCCGTCGGCGACGGTAAGCCTGTGCACGGCGCCATTGGCCAGCACCAGCAGCGTGCCGTTGCCGGCCGCCGCCAGATCGCCCGCGCCCGGGACCGCGAGGCGGCGCAGGATCTTCCCCTGCTTCGCATCGTATTCGGCGATCTCGTTGGCCGCGGCGTGGGCCACATAGAGCTTGCCGTCCATCCACGCCAGGCCGGTACAGAGCGTGCCCGCCACTTTTGGGGTTGGTTCCGCCGTCTTGCCGGCCGCAGCCTTCTTCGTTTCCCCGTCAAGCATGGCGTTGTGTTCCGCCCAGAGTTCACCGCGGAGGAAATTGACCTGCCGGCCGTCGGCCACGCTGTAGGCGCGGATCTGCTTCTCCATGCCGAGATAGGTGAACACCCACTCCCCGTCGGTGGCCACGAAGGAGCCGCCGATCCGGTAGCCCCATTGCTTGGCGCCCTTGGCATCGATACCGATCAGTCCGGTGCCGGCCTCCGACCCGTCCCACACCAGGAGCCCGCGATCGCCGGCGAAGCAAACGTCCGCCGGGCAGCCCCAGTCGCCACCCCACGCGCCTTTGCCGTCCGGCGTGTTGTAGCTAGGCTTCCCGCCGTTGGACACGGAGAGCACGTGCTTGGCGCTGATCGGATCATGATAGACGCCCTTCCATGTGTAGTCTCCAGGCGGCAGTACCCGGCCGGCACTGTCAAGCCCGTCCCAGCGTTCCGTGACCTGTCCGGCGGGACGGGATTGCGCCGCCACAATGTTGCGCACCAGATCGCCCTTGCTGTTGATGAGGGTGATGGAGGTGACCTGCTCCTTCGGCAGCTTGTAGTCCAGCACCAGCGGCAGCTTGCGCACCGGGGGCAACCCCTGCTGCGTGAGCTCTTTCGGCAGGTTGCCCCTTTCGGCAAAGATCATCTTGCCCCAACTCCCGGTGGACTGATAGGTGAAGCCGGCGTGTGACATCAGGTCCACGGCCCAGCCGCCGCCATAGGAATGCAGGCCGGTGGCATCGCTCCATTGAATCTGAATGGCGGCGGCGCTCAGGTCACCACCCTTGAACGGCCGCGGTGCGCCGAGCGTACTCCACGGGATACGATACTCAAACGTGAACCCTTTGCCGTCGTCCCATTTCTTATACACGGCTTCAAACTTGTCGGCGGGCACCACGCCCTTGTGGTAGCCGTGGGCATCGTGGTAGTTCATGCCATACTTCAGGTGCAGGACCGGCTTGCCGTCGCCGGAATAGTTCCACAGGGTCATGTGCACCAGCATGTCGCTCGGGTTACGGTCATAGCCGCCGATCTTCAGCGGGTAGCCGAGACCGGGATCCAGCGCGAGCCGCAACTGGAACGCGTCGCCATCCCAGCCGAAGTCCGGGTTTACCGCCGGGTCGGCCTGGTTCAGCATCGGCGAGGGATCCGCCACGCGACCGGAGATGTACAGGGCCTCGTTGTCATACATGAACGCCGTCCGGGCACTCTGATAGTCCATGGAGGCTTCGACCACATAGGTAAGGATCTCACCGCTCAAATCCCAATCCTTGAGGTCGCCGTCGATGGTGACCTTGGATGGAGTGGGAACCACAAAGACGCGTTGGTTGTGGTAGACACCCTGCGCGTAAAGCGCTGAACTGGCGGCCAAACAAAGCATGGCCGCGAGACTATACACATGACGGTTCTTCATCAGTAATGCTCCTTTCGTATAACTCCTCAGTTAGCCCGGGCGACGTAGCGCCCCTTCATCAATCCAAAAACAGTGCCGATGGCCCGATGGGGGTCAGGTGGTGCGCCGCCGCACCATCTGACCGGCGAAAGGGGGCCGACGTGACCTCGACGCGCAGCACCACCGGTCCGGCAAAGCGAAACTGGAAAATGTTGTCGGCGCGCAGGGTCTGCACATAGTGAACCGTCTCGGCGGCGCCGTTCTCACCCCGCACGGACACGCGGACGCTGGTATCGCCGAGCCCGCCCACCATCACCAGGGTTACACGATGTTCGGCGTCATCCTGGGGTCGGAGCTGGATCTCTTCGCTGCCGGGTCCCGGGGCGACGGAGCCATGCCAGCCAGCGGCCTTGTCCGCCATGCCGTCCTTGCCGTTGATCCGGAAGGTCGATCTGCCGGAGGCGCTGAACGACGGGCCCGGCAGGGGATTGAAGCCATTGAAGGAGTCCGCCTGGATCGTGTCGGAAAAGGCCGGCCCGATGGATTTGGTCGGCGTGGCCACGCCATCGGTCATCAGCGCTGCCGAGGGCGGTTCCTTGCGCCAGTTCCAGAGCACGTAGCCGGCCTTGCCGACGGCTTTCACGGGCAACGGCAGGTCGAGAGTCGCCACGGGATTTCCCGCGCTGTTGGGGATCAGCTCAACAACGGCCTTGTTGGTGGCGCTGACCGCGGCTTCGAACTTCGGGAGCGAATGGGCAACCGCCACAACGGCCGTGGCGGCGTCGGAGAAGAGGAGCGGCGGAGTCAGCGGCGAGCATTCCTGGACACCGCGCTTGTCGGTCACCCGGGCGAAGACCCGGATGGCGCCCTGGAGTTTATCCGCCTCCACGGGCGGTGGCGGTGCGGCGGGATCGAAGCGGTCGCCTTCGCCCCAGCGGTAAAGCGCTTCGCGGGGGGAGGCCGGCCGCATGACCGGAAGCGGCCAGCGGGCTTCATACCGCCCGTCGACGGTCAACGCCGCCGGCACCGCCGTCCATTTCCAGGTGGGGACGGGGACGCCGGTCCAACCACGGATCGGATCCCGCTCAAAGACGGTCGCGACGAAGCATTCGACCGCCGCGATCTCGCCGGTGGCCTGGAGGGAGGCGACGACCTCCCCGCCTTCGAGCCGGACCGCCAGATTGGAAACGGCCGGCCGCGTTCCGCTCTTCTTCAGCACGCTGTCAAAGAAATGGATTCCCTGCGGCACGGCCCAGTAGCCATGTCCCTCGTTCGGGCCAATCAACAGATGTTTCGGGCCCGCCATGGCGGCGAAGCAGTCCATCGCTTTGGTGACACGGAAAACGTTGTCGTTCGCGCCGATGGTGTAGAGCACCGGCACCGGGCGGCGGGCCAGCAGCGTGTAGGAATCAAATCGCGACTGCCACAACCGAAGCTTCGCCTCATCCTGGAATTCCTTGTCGCCCAATCTGTTGTAGCTTTCCTCTTGGGGCCCAAAGCGGGCCGTGTAGACGCAGGGATTGGCCGCCACGATGCGCTTATCGATCCCGGCGATCATCGCACTGAAAATCCCGCCGTAGGACGCACCGGTGGCGCCGATGGCTTTCCCGTCCACCTCCGGCCGCGCCTGGAGCCAGGAGATGCCGCGTTTGGCCGCCATGACCACCTGGTAGTGCAGTGAGTCCTTCCAGTCATTCCCGGCCAGCGTATACCGGTAGCTGGGCGTGAAGTAATCGAGTTTGCCGAAGGTGCTGAAGGGCTTCGGTTCATCCGGCGACTTGGGTTTGAAGTCATGGGCGAAGTTCGGGTACCAATCGAAGAACAGCACGGCGTAGCCCGCTTTGACAAAACTTGTCACGGCGCTCCAGTACCGGGGGTCCCCGCCGCGCACGGCGCCGAAAATCCCGTGAGTCATCAGGATGGCCGGCACCGGGTGCGCCGCGTCGGCGCCGTCGGGGGCAGCGTAGACCGCGTGAATACGGATCGGTTCGCCACCATAGACGAGGCTGGTGTAGCGGAACTGCCGCCAGTGCCAGCCGTCTTCCTGCTTCTCCGCCAGGGTCTCCTCGTCGTACGGCAGATCCCCGGGTTCGGCAAAGTAGGCGTCGAGTTCCGTCCCGGCGTCCGCCGGGACGGGCGGCTCGGCGGCCACGACAGGAGGCACTCCCAACGCCGCGAGCGTCATCACGCCGGCGGCCACTCTCACCAGGTTTCGCAGGCTCAGTTCTTTCATTCCACCACCGCCTCGCCCCATTCCTTGGGCTCGAGCCGGCTTTCGTTGGGAATGTCATCGACGACGTTCGCCGAGAAGCTGTTGTTGGCGAGATAGGCGCGGCGGACGGCCTTGCCGACTCCCTTGGCATTGCCAAAGATATAGCCGAGATCCATCTTAAGCTTCTGGCCTGGCTTCAGTTCCAGGCGTAATGCATCCAGCGGCAGCGCGACCTTTGCCTGGAAACCCTTGTCCGTCTTCTCAACCGTCAGCGCCACGTTCTCAAGGAACTTGATCTCGTCAAAGCTCTCCTTACCGGTGGGCGAGATGAGCACGATCGGCTCGCCCTTGAAGTCCTTCACCTTCGGCAAGTAAACCGTCGCGAAGGGTTTTCCATTGTATTGCGTGACCAGCACCCGCACCGGTTCGCCGCGACTATTCTCCAACTGGATGTCGAGGCAGTTGCCGCCCTTGAAAAGCAGCTTGGGATCCGCCACGGTGTTCAAAAGCGGCGTGTCGGAGACGACCTCGTAGTCGAGGAGCAGGCTCTTCGCGTCCCGGGCCACCTTCGCCTTGAAGCCCCACCCGTTCTCCAGTTCCTTCTGCACGGACTTGGCACCAGCGAGATCCTTGCCGATCACGATCCGGTTGCCGGCGGCGATCGCCATTTTGTATTCGCGCTGCGCCTGCTCGGCCTTGGCGGCGAGTTCCGGCGTGTGCACATAGGTGTCGCCAGGCAGGTCCTTGATCGTATCGAGACCGGTCACCTCCCACACACGGGCATCCTGGCCGCCGCCGATCGCGAAGTAGCGCTCTTTGCCATCGAGCTTAAGCTTGCCGAAGTAGCCGCCCTGCCCTTCCGGCTGCCCCTCGTCCTGGCCGCGGTTGAGCATCAGCCGCCCGTCCTTGAGCAGGGCGCCGACATACATGCCGTCGGACCGGAAGACATGGTTCGGGCCGAAGTAGGTCTGGAAGACAAGGAAGTCGCCGCCCTTGCCCATGCACTGGGTCATCCCCCAGAGTTTGCCGGGACCGGTCACGCCGAGATTGAGCGCGTTATGCCAGCCCGTGATGCCGCTGTAGCTCCAGAGCGGCTTGGCGTCCTTGTCATAGCGGGTCAATTTGCCCTGGTAATCGTAGCTGACCATGCCGCCATCCTCCATTGGCATGGCGCTATAACCGATAGGCAGCGGATATTTCTCCGCCTTGGTGATGTCGTATTTCGGGATGCCGTTCTCCTCGCTGACGGGCTTGAGCAGATAGCCATTGCCAAGCAGCACGGAGAGATCGGGAAAGACGCGGGCGATGGAGAAGCGGTCGAGTTTCGTGCCCTTGAGCGGCACGACCTCGTCCGGCTGGACACAGCAGTCGCCGTTCTGATCCTGCCAGAAATACTCGCCTTCCGGGTACTTTGCCCGATCGTCATCCATGAAGGGGATACCGGCCGGGCCGATGTAGGCGTAGCCGACATGGATCATGCTCATCGCGGGCTTGAACAACTCGCCGTCGCGGTAGTAGAGCGCCGAGAAGTGGGCGTAGCTGTTGCCATACATGTATTCGCGGCCATTGGCGGCGGTAAGGATCTTCGGGTGCGCATGACAAGCATCGACGCCCGGCGCGGGGATCATCTCGGGCGAGGTCTTGCGCCAGACCGTGGCCAGCGGCGTGACCTTGTAGTGGGTCCAGTCGATCTTCCAGAGCACGTTGTTCACGAGGATCTGGTCTGGCTTTGCCGGGTCGATGAAGCCATAGGCAAAATACGAGCAGCCTCCAAAGAACTCCCTCTTGAAAGCGCCAGCCTGCCCTGAGCCCGTCGAATGGGGGCCTGCATCCCAGACGCTGATCCGCTTGGGGGCGTCGGTGGTTTCCGTCACCCAGAGCTGGCCGGTCTTGTCCACCGCAATCCCGCCGGGCATGTACATGCCGTTCGCGTCGTATTTTCCCTTCGCAGGCCGCCCGCCCGCCTTGCCGATGCTGCGGAGGTATTTCCCAGTGGCATCGAAGACGGAGACGTTCTGCAACGTGCCGCGGTTGGCGACATAGATCGTACCGTTGGTGTCGATGGCAATGGATTGGGGGGCATCCAAGTGATCGGTGATCAGGGTTTCAGAGCCACGCTCTGAGTTTTCGAAGGTCTGAGTCGTGGCACGGGCATCTTGCCCGTTGCCCGGTGGCGGGGGTGCAACCGAAGAGGCTACGGGCGAGACGCCCGTGCCACGACGGACAGACTCCGAAACAACCTGAACCCTCACGACCTTCCCCTCGCTGATCACCAGCAACCGCCCCTCCGGGCTCACCACCAGCCGTTCCGGCGCGGGAACCTCCAATGTTCCCAGCAGCGCGCCGGTTTTGGGGTTGAACCGGGCGATCATATTCCTGGCCTTATAGCTGGCGAAGAGTTCCTTTCCATCGCAGGCCAGGCCGGTCACGGTGTTGCTCTTCTCGTCGCCGCCCGGAGGCGCCGAGATTTCACCCTTGCCTCCAAGTTGGATTGGCCGCGCCTCCTTCAAGGTCATGAGCTGGATGGTCGTCTTCTGGGTGAAATACCCGCTGGAAAAGACCGTTACGCCATCCGTGGCAAGTTCGGTTCCATTATAGTTACAACCCCACTGCTTCTTGCCGTCGAAATCCGTACGGATCACACCCCAGCCGAATTCGCTGCCATCCCAGGCCAGGAACACGCCGCCATCAAAGGCGCAGGCGGCCTCCGGCATGCCGTGGTCTCCACCCCAGCCGCCCTTGCCATCGACCGTGGGATACGCAGGCTGGCCGGAGTTGTGCACCGAGAACCGATACTCGGCCTTCACCGGGGCGTGGGTGATGCCGCGCCAGGTGTAGGCACCGGCCGGGAGCAGGTTTCCCGTGTCGTCGCACCCGTCCCACCGCTCGGTATTCTTGCCACCCAGGCGCACCTGCTGCGGCACCAGCATCCGGACGTTCTCGTTCTTCTCGTTGAAGAGCTGAATGGTGCATTCGGTGTCCTCGGGCAGTGTGTAGCTGAACTCCAACGGCAGCGGGCGGTCCGGGGGCACGCCCTCAAGCACAAGTTTGCGGTCCACCTTGCCGGTCGGCGAGAAGACGAGTTTGCCCCAGCACTTGGTGCTCTGGAACGGGAAGCCGGCCTCGCGCTGGAGGTCATAGGCCCAGGCCGCACCTCCCGCCGTCTCCTGCCCGTCGGGTCGCGAGTAATTGAACTGTACCGTGCCGGCCACGATGTCGCCGCCTTTCAAAGGGGCCTTGGCGTTGAGTGTCTTCCAGGGAATGCGGTACTCGAAACTATAGCCAGTACCATCGGGCCGCTTGAGATATTTGGCCTGGAACTGGTCCTGTGGCACGAGGCCGCGCGGCGCGTTCTGCGGCACGCGGTAGGTCATGCCGAGCTGCATGGCGAGTTGGGGCTCGCCGGTCTCGGTGTAGTGCCAGAGTGTGAGATGGACGATGTCGTCGCGAATTTCGGTGACGTTGCCCTTGCCCTTGTATTTGAACGTGCTCTCGTCGAGGATCGGGTAGCCCACCTTCGGGTCGGTCGTCAGGCGGAACTGGCAGGAATCGGCATTCCAGCCCTGCCCTGGATCGGTACGCGGATCACGCATGTTCATCATGGGGCTGGGGTCATTGACGTCCGCGCCGAGATAGAGCGCGTCGGCATCGTACATCACGGCAAACTTCGCGTTCATGGTGCCGCGGGTGGCCTGGATCACAAACATCTCGATCTGTCCGGAGAGATCCCAGTC
>CAYOIT010000161.1:0-10146 GCA_964404035.1 uncultured Verrucomicrobiota bacterium
CCAGCCACATGTTCATCCCGCCACCCCAGCTACACTTCCGGCTTGGCGTTGGGAAGAAGGCGCTGGCGAACGGATGCGGCCACATTTAATGGCAATTTCGCGCTCATGTCATGGCTTCCAGATAGGGCCGCATCACCTTCTCGACCCGACAGATTCGGGCGAACCTGAGCAGTTCGCCAAGGTTAAACGTCTTACGGGCCTTGTAGAGCTTCAGAGCCTCAAGCACTACGTCCATTCCGATTTTGTTACGGAACTTAAACACGTCAGCCAGGGTCTTCTCTGGACCGTATGTTCTGACCGTCACACCATCCAGTCGGTGTTCCTCTATGCCTGCGTTCCGGCAGCTTTCAGAAAACCGATGCACAGAGATCGGCGGATAGTCCAGGCGAGGGGCTTCGGCTCCCTTCTTGAGCGCAATCGAGACCGCATGTGGAATCTGGGTGGTCAGTTCATGAAAGGCCAGAGCGGAAATCAGGCAGATCACCGCCTGCGGAACCCTCAGGGCTACCGTGACCAGATCGGGATTGGAAATCGGCGGCTGGTCGGCAAGCCGGTATATGCCACGGGACACCTGTTCCAGGCTTCCGCCAACACACAGTTGATGAAGCGTGCGAGAGTGAATTCCCGCTCGAATGGCTTCGGCAGTCTGTACCATTCCGCCTCGAACCCGGATGATACGTATGGCCCTTGCTTGGGCAGACTCTATTTCTGGTTTCTTTTTCACGGATAGCATTACCATTCGTTATGCATAACTATTGGTACATGTATCCATGCCAGCGGTAAGGATCAAGAAGAATCTGTCAACACAGTCGCATGGCCGCATGGTTTTCTGCAACCCAACTTCTGACTATCGTTACCCAGAGTACCTGCCCTCACGGATCAGCCTCGGCTAGCCGGCATCTTTGTGGTGAGCAATCTCATAACCACGCTCCCTGCATGACGATAAGAAATCCATGCGAAACCTCTGCGCGTCAAATCCGCCCAGCTTCTTCTGCTTCTCCACAAGAACAGACGTAGATGCGTAGATCAGGCTCAAAGCATAACTCGCAACGGCTTCCGGTGGAATCCTCAACAACTCCTGAAAATATGGCCTAACGCTGTAATGGCCGACATTCTCATAGACAGGTGTTGGTAATCCCGTGAGCTTACAGATAGAACCGCCAACCCGTTTCTGGAGCCGAAACCGGAATGGCCGACGCCCCTCTGCATGACTCTGAATCAACTCGAAATCAACCCAAAGATGCTGAATCATTCCGCCGTAGTCTTTGCTGAGGTCTGCCTCCACGGTCTCGAAAGCGCCACGGAGAATCTTGCCGATTCGTTCTGTGGCACGGTCGCTCATGTGCGCATTGAGTGAGACTTCCATATATGGGCCAACTTGCTGTTCTTCGGATCCAGCTATTATTTCCGATGTCCCGCCAGAATCCGATGCTGGGCGACTATTGCTCTCTGTTCTCCGGCTTCTGAAGAGAGTGCCGCACATCCTGAGATGCATACGAACATGTCGGCACTTCTGAAAGTCGGTTGATGGAGTATTGTCCGCCAAGAGGACAGACCAAGCCAGAGAAACCATGTTTGATGTAGTTGGTCGAGAGTTGATCAGGAGTCAGAATGGTATCGGCTTGAAGCACTCCATTACTGGCGCCGTGCTCCAAGGCATACATTTCCTTCGCCATCTTGATTTGCCGAAGGATGGTCCGGCAACGCTGGTAAGGTCGAATCGTATGAACGTGAGCAAGTGCCGGAAGCATAAAGAAGATCACGAGAGCCAGGAGGAGGACGCCCAAAAGGGTATACACTGTTGCTTTCTGCTTCACTGTGAATCTCCCGTCTTCTCGAAGCCTTTAGCAGGCTGCCGTTCGCAGATCATCCAGGATGCCGGACGAAAGCGGCGAATACGGCAACAAACACCAGCAGGAAGGTCACGAACAAGCTGATGAACCCGATGATCGCCATCTTGAACAGCCTTCTTGTCTTCTCCACCATCGCCTTGGTCTCGGGCGTGCCAGCTCCCACACCGCCCTTGAGGAACCAACTACAGAATCCCACTTGGGATGAGAGGCCCTTCAGCGGATTGCGCGAGACATGGAACATGGGGAACATCGTCGGACTACCGAGGGCTTCCCACAGGGGCGGCTCGTTCGTCTTGACCTGATGCAGGAGCCTGAAGGCTGAGATGAGATACCGCACGACGATGGTGAAGACCGTCCAGAACAGGATGGTCACGACAGCCATGCACGAAACGAATACGATGAATTGCGATGTCTGGTTCATTCTGCTCTTCTACCCTGAGACTATACCGACGTTCGCATTGAGTCCAGCGCCACCGACAGACCAGCCTCAAGTTCCTCGTTCAAACGCCTGGCCACGGCTCTTCGAGCATCTTTCTCAACAAGCGGGTGGACTGACAGGCTGAATGGCGCCAGCATACGTCGAAGCGATGGCGTATTTCTGCGACAAGTAAGCCCCGATCGCATTGTGATCGGAAGTGTCCAGCGCGCGATTGTACACCACCACCTCCGCCACATGACCAATGTAACTTCGGGCTTCGGTGGTATAGGTCGACCAACCGACGCCGACGGAACCGGTGAGTGCGTAGAGGGCGCAGTCGTAGTTGGTGCTGCCGACCATATTTCCGTTTCTGTAAGCACTCACGTTGGTGGAACTTCCTCCTTGGGCCACTACGGCAATAATGTAGGTCCCATTGGCCACCAATTGGGCGTTGGCGTAGAAGTTGGTAGAGTTCCTCAATCGAATACAACCGGCCGGCGAAGACCCTGTTCCCGCGAGATCGATCATCTGCCCCGTGCCCCGACCGAATACTTCGTTGATGCTGCCCCGGCTCCCGGAGAGCCTGGCCACGATGAAGACCGTCCGGTTCTGGCCATTCGTGACGTCAATGCTTCCGGCTGGAACGGTCAACCCGTTCGTCGCCTGGGCACTCCAGTTCAGAGCGGGGTAGCCGTTCTGCCAGTTGGAGACGAGGGTGGGCACCGCAGGCGAGGCCGCGGAGTTGGTAACCACGATCCCCGAAACCTGATCCACCCAGTTGGTTACCATCCCACTCGAATTGGTGCGGACGCCGGCATCAGCCTTGAGCCAGAGCACGCAGCCTGAGACGGATATCGGATCGCGAAGGGTGGTGAAGTTGGCGATCGGAGCCCACGATTCCGCATAGGCGTTGGTGGCATAGAACCGGTAGGAATAGAAGGTACTTGAGGCAAGGCCGGTGACGGTATTGGAAAACGGGCCTTCCGAGATCGTCCCATAGTCATACGAGTTCGTGATCGGTGCGCCGTTGGTCCACCAGTAACAGAAGACGTGGGCGCGGGTTCCGTTGGTGAGATTCCCGTTCAAGGTTGCCTGGGAAGAACCGATCAGGGTGGCGCCACCGGCATTGTTCACGGTCGGCGGCCCTGAAGTCTTGAAGGACGGCGACCCCGTCGAACTGCCCCAGGCGATGCCCACCGTGTTGCTGGCCATCAGGTTGAAGTAGTACAGGGTATTCGACTGGAGGCCACTGACGGTGTTCGTGAAGGTCTCGCCCGCGAAACGCGGGCCCAGGTTGGTTACTCCGCCGTTGCCCAGCCACGAGGCTGTGTCGGTCGTGCAGTCATTCGTGGCCCAGCACGCGCAGACGGTCGTCGGGGAGGACCCCGTGGAGATAAGCGTACCAACCAAGTCCGCCGAAGTCGTCGCGATGTTCGTCGCCGCCCCGTTGCTGATGGCAGGCAGCGGTACGACCGCGAAAATGAAATCGTTCGAGCCCCGGGCCACGTCGCTGATCCGCACTTCATCCATCTCCCCGCACAGTTCGATTCGGTAGGCGCCGCGGGCATAGGAACCCACGAAGAACCGATTCGAGTTGGCAAGGGCATCGCTCGTCATGGTGACGGAAGCCAGCAGGCTGGCCTGCGAGATATCGGCCCTGACGGGCGTCCAATAGAGCTTCAGGTTGTTCGCGGTGTTTTCGATGCCATTGTACGTCACGGCCACGTGAAACCATTGGTTGCTGGCATACGCCGATGCACCATTGGTCGGGATCGAGCTGGGGTAGGAAACGCTTCCATCGGGTGAAAAGGAGAGCACCCCTGCATTGATCGCCAGGCCGCAACCGCGGCTGCCATCCGGTCCGTCGTGACTTATGAGAGACTGTCCGTTGGTGATATTGTCGACTCGGAGCAGGGCTTCGTAGGTAAAGGCCCCGGTCGCGCTTTGGAGATTGGTCTGACTGACGCCCGCGGAGGTGGCCGCATGTCCGCCTATATTGCTGGCGACTGTCGACGAATGATACCCATTCGGAATCATATTGAGACTGGTTCCGAAGGTGTTGGTGCAAGCGGGCTTGGAATAGGTGACGCACACGTCACTCAGCGGCAGGGCCGTACCGGAGCCGGTGTCCTGGATCGGGCCGCTCGCCTCGTTGAAATGATACAGGTGCAACGTGTGACTGTCGTTTGTATAGGGACCGGTCAGAACGGCCTGCGCCGTCCCACTCAACCCCGCCCCCAGAACCGCCAGGATAAGCGCCGCAAATACAAGAAGCCTGTGGTTGAGACAATGTTTCATACGTCCCTCCATTTCAACAATTCCCTGCTATCGTGAACGCGCCCGGACGTTGCCAGCACCACCTGGTGTGTCAGAATGATGTCCTTGGCCGCCGGTAATTCCCCTCGCAGCAGGGCGAGGGTGGCTTGTGCCAAGGTCTCGGCATACGCCTCGGGGTTGAATTGAAGGAGTGTGGCCGGGAACAGTTGCGGAAAGGTCGCGCCTTTGTTGGAGTGTGTGACGATCATCAGCTCTTCCGGAACGCGGATGCCGAGTTCGCGGATGGCGATGCTGGCGTCGCGGTAGAGGATGTCATCGGCAATCAGGATGCCGTCGGGTTTCTCCGCGCCGGCGCGCCAGATCTCGCGGAAGGCTTCCCAACCGGCGCCGGGCATGGAGGCACGGAGATCGTCGCGGATCCATTCACGTCGGGCGGTCAGGCCACACCCGGCCATGGCGTCGGCGAAGACGTCACCGATAACGTGGTGGCTGTCGGGCGCGCCCCAGCCGATCATGGCGATATGGCGGCGGCCGGCTTGAATGAGGTGGCGCAGGCCGTCGCGCACCATGCCGTTGTAGTCGAACGATACATGAACGGCAGCCCGTTCATCGTTACCCGCAAGAATGGCGCCCGAGGCGCTCACGCGCCCGGTGAGTTCGTCCGGAATCGTGGTGGTGACGACCAGCGCCGCGAGCCGGCCCTGCCCGGCGGCTTCCAGCAACTCCTCGTGAGCCAGTTGCGGGCGAGTGGGTGGCGCATCCGTATTGACGAGATACAGTTTCACGCGTTGGCCGGCTTCCTCGAACAGCGCCCACAGCCGCCGGGCCAGGCTGAGGTGGAAAGCGTAGAGCGTGGGGAGGGCCAGACCATCGACGGGGAGCACGATGCCGATGTGCTGACGGGCGTGGCGGTCGCAAACGTAGGTGCCGCTACCCTGGCGGCGCTCGATGAGACCCTCGCGCTCCAGTACGAGCATGGCGCTGCGGATGGTGGGAATGCTCACACCAAAGCGGTGCGCAAGGGCCGGTTCCGTCTCCACCCGATCGCCAGAACGATGGTTCAGCAGGATTTCCTGCCGCATCTCAGCCGTAATTCGATCATAACGATGCTGGCGAAATGGGGGTGGGCTTAGTGTTTCTTTGGAAATAGTCAAATCATGTATTGACTTCATGAATGTAATAATCTAACAGTTGCTCACTTTTGTCAAAAACAATTTTCGTTAGAGAAAGTAAGACTTCAGTGATGGAAGGGGTATTCTGTCTTTTGTAGGGCCGCCGCTTAAACGGCGACGAGACCGCGCACGGCACGGGCGTGCTGCTCGGTCCGGCGCTTACCGTCTGCCGGTTCAGCCTGTTTGCGGGTGGAGCGACACGATGACAACCCTTGACCTCAGCCGAAATCCATTCAGTCGATTCGGCTCGTACATCACAGTGATGGAACATAGGCCGGACAGCCCGCGCAAACCGGCGGGGTTGGCGCCGGGCGTGTGGCTGAGCGGAGTCCATGGCTTCCATGCCGCCCGCGAAACCTTCCGGATCGTGCTTTGCCGCGACGGCCGGGAGGTTCCCTTCAAAGTCAAGGGGCAGCCCTCAAAGTTGATCTTCCGCGCCGACGGCGGCACAGTCGAGTTGTGTATCGCCGAGCCGGAGTTGGTGCGCGTCCGTGCGCGCGGCGTGACGCTCCGTCTGGCGCTGCGCGAGGCCAAATACAACTATGTCATCAAGCAACCGGGTCCGCGCTGGCTGGTCAACACGTCGCAGGCCTTCCTCTTCTACACGGCCTATTCGTTGGCCGGTGACTTCAAGGTCGGCGCGACGTGTGACAAATCGCAGGCGACCGGTGTTGCTCTCGTGCTTACGCCACCGCCGGGCGGCGAGGCGGAACTGGCGCTGCATCAGCATGTGGGGTTCGCGGAGCCGCGGATGGTCGGCGGATCGTTTGACGAGGCCGTGCGGCTTGTGGCGAGCGAGTTCGATGCTTTTGCCGCGCCCTGCCGGCAGGCGGCGGGGGCCGAGTGGACAGACACGATCGACCGTGCCGCCCTTCTCAACTGGTCCTGTGTGGTCGGCCCGCGCGGGCATTTCCAGCGTCCTTCCATGCTGATGAGCAAGAACTGGATGTCGAATGTGTGGGGGTGGGATCACGCCATCAACGCACTGGCGCTCAGCGAGCATCATCCCGAACTCGCCTGGGATCAACTGCTCACGATCTTCGACCAGCAATTGCCCACGGGGCAGATTCCCGATTTCATCAACGATGCCGTCCGGCTCTACAACTACATCAAGCCTCCGATTCATGGCTGGATACTGGGGCTGATGCTGGACCGGAATCCATGGTTCGACGATCCGGCTCGGCTGGCGGCTTTCTACGGGCCGCTTGAGCGCTGGACGGAATGGTGGTTCCGATTTCGTATGCGCGAGGGGTCGGGGTTGCCCGAATATTATCACGGCAACGATTCCGGCTGGGATAACGGGACCGTGTTCGATACGGGCACCCCCGCCGCCAGCCCGGACGCGGCCGCCTTTATGGTGCTGCAGATGGAGATGCTGGCCCGGTTGGCGCGGGGCATGGGGAAGGCGAAAACGGCGGAGACCTGGCTGGCGCGTTCGCAAGACATGCTGGCCAAGCTGTTGCGCCACCTCTGGAATGGGTGCCGCTTCGTGGTGTTGAATGGCGAGGGAAAGATTGCGGAACGGTCCGACAGCATTTTCGGTTCCCTGCCCATCGTGTTGGGAAAGAGATTGCCGGCGGAGGTCCGCGCGGCGTTGGTCGCCGAGATCCGTCGGCATGTGACGGAGTGGGGGCTGGCCACGGAGCATCCGGCTTCGCCGCTGTACGAAAAGGCGGGTTATTGGCGCGGTCCGATCTGGGCGCCGCCCACCCTGATCGTTGTGGAGGGATTGAAGGCGGCCGGGGAAACCGGACTGGCAGCCGACATTGCCGGGCGGTATTGTCGGCTCTGTCAGAAGAGCGGCTTCGCCGAGAACTTCGATGCGTTGAGCGGCGAGCCGTTGTGCGATCCGGCCTATACGTGGACTGCGAGCGTGTTTTTAGAGATGAGGAGAGAGACATGTTGACCTCAGTGCGGAAGAGTGGGGATCGGACGCCGGCCTACGTGGCCAACGGGCTGGTCGGACTGCGGGTTGGACCCGTCCCTCTGGCCGGAACGGCCCTGCTTAACGGTTACGTGCATCGCGGTTCGGACATCGGCATGGAGACGGCGGCGCCGCTGCCTTACCCGCTGGCCTTGGTTATCGCCGTGGACGGCGTCTCGACCCGGAAGACGCCGGAGGCGGCCGGCGCGGCGAGTCAGCAGTACGATTTCGCCGCCGGAGAGCTGGTCAGCCGGTTCACGGTGCGCGGGCGCGAAGCGACCGCCGAGATCGAAACCGTGACCTTTTGCAGCCGGAGCGAGCCTACGCTGGCGTTGCAGCGCACGACGCTGCGTGTGGATCGCCCCTGCCGGGTGGTGTTTGCCCCGGAGGTGAATCCCGAGGGGTTGCCGGGACGCGTGCTCGAACGGGCGATGCCCGATTCGCTGGCGGATCTGGTGCTGCACCTGGAGGGTGAAGGCGGCCTGAGTTCGTGCGGGATCGCGGTCCATTGCCGGTTCTCGGGCGGCGAGGTCGTTGCCGACAGCCGCAACGGCTGGGGGTTCGAGCGGGGCGCGCTGACCCGGCAGATCGGCTTCCAGGCTCAGCCCGGCGGGGAGTATGTGCTCGAACAGATCGCCGCGTGCGTGCCGTCCGTTCTGCACAGCCAGCCCCATTGGCAGGCGGTACGGCATGTGCGCGAGGCTGTCGTCAAAGGCTTCGACAGGTTGCGGGCCGACAACCGCGCGGTCTGGGCCGAACTGTGGCGGGGCCGGGTTCTGATCGATGCCGACGGCCCCTGGCAGGACGTCGCCGACGCGGCGTTCTTCTACGGGCACTCCAGCGCCCACGCCGCCTCGCCGCTCAGTGTGGCGCCGTTCGGCCTGAGCGCGCCCTTCTATTACGGCCACGTATTCTGGGACTGCGAGACCTTCCTGTACCCGTTCCTGCTGCTCACGGCGCCGGAGACGGCCCGGGCGATCCTCGACTACCGGTCGCAACGGCTGACGCCGGCCCGCAACCTCGCCCGGCTGCTCGGCCAGCGCGGCCTGTGCTTTCCCTGGCAGAGCGGGCTGGCGGGCGATGAAGTGACGCCGCTGCCGTATGTGCAGATGCAGGAACGGCACATCAATACCGATATCGCCTTCGCCTTCGCCCAGTATGCCCATGCGACGGGGGATGACCTGTTCACCCGCCAGCAGGCCTGGCCGGTGCTGCAGGGGGTCGCCGACTGGATCGACGGCGCGGTGGTCCGCACCGGGCGCGGCTTCGAACTGCGCGGCGTCAGCGGCATTGACGAATCGCGCGAAGACGTGAACAACGACTCCTACACCAATATGTCCGCTTCCGTCGTTTTGCGGGAAGCGGCGGCGATGGCTGAGCGGGTGGGACTGCATCCGCCGGGCCGCTGGCGGGAGATCGCCGCGAGCCTGGCGCTGGCCCGCGATGCGGCGAGCGGCGCCATCCTCAACTACGATGGCTTCGCCATTTCGCAGGCCGATGCCGGGCATTGGTCGGCCTGTCCCGAAACGCTGGCCGGGTTCTTCCCCATGGTTTATCGCGCTGATCCAGCGACGGAAGCGGCGACCTATCGCTATTACTTTGCACACATCAGCAGATCCCAAGGCATGCCGATGCTCTCGACCCTCACGCCGACCTGGGCGGTCCGCACCGGCGACCGCGAATCGGCGCGAAGCATGCTGGAATCGGGAGTACTGCCATTCCTGCGCGAACCGTTCATGATGTTCTCGGAACTCGGCAAGGGGGTGGGGGGCTTCAGCGGCGACGACACCACCTGCTTCATGGCCACGCTGGGCGGGTATCTGCTCACCTGCCTGTACGGGTTCACCGGCATCCAACTCGACGCCGGCGACCCGCGGGAGTGGGGCAAGTTCCCGGTCACCTTGCCGGAGGGCTGGCGATCCATCTCCGTGGAGCGCCTCTGGATTCATGGCCGTCCCGCCTCGTTGCTGGCGGAGCACGGGCAACAGCGGGCCCGGATCGACATGAAGGAGCAAACGATGAACCGAAAGTTGGGGGAGACGCCCGCGTCGAGGCCCGCGGTCGAGGAGCCACGGGGTAAGTGATTTCAACAGGGACCTGAAATGAAAACGGAAAAGAAGGGGATGAACATGAAGAGAACCGGTCGGTGGGTGATGCTGGTGCTGGTGCTGGGATCCATGGCGGTGCGCGTATGCGCGGCGGCATTGCCGGAGGGGAAGGGGGGCAACTATGTCATCCCCCGGATGACGCATGCCCCGACGATTGATGGCACGATTGACCCGGCTGAATGGCGCGAGGCGCTGGCGATCGGCGGGCTGGCGTCGCAGAACCCGGGCGGCAACCTGCTCATCATGCGGCCGACGACCTACTACCTCGCATGGGACGCCGACAACCTCTATGTCGCCTGCCGGACGTGGATCATGCCGGGGTATAAGCCGCGCGTCAGCGGCCGCGCGCCGGGCACGGTGAACGCGTTCGACGACGGCATGGAGTTCAATCTCA
>CAYOIT010000162.1:0-9789 GCA_964404035.1 uncultured Verrucomicrobiota bacterium
GACATCGTCTTCCAGAACGTTTTCGGCGACCAGCTTGACCTTGGTGTCCTTTGTGACTTTGTAGCTCACGGCCAGGTCGATCATCGAACGGGAACGTTCATAAATCGGGTTTTGGACGGTGTCAGGATTGTCGATTCCTCCCGGGTTCGCGATGTAATAGACGTCAAACACCAGTCGGTGCGAAAATGATTCCGCTTTCAGGTTCACTTTCAACTGCTGGCTCGGATAGCGGACAACATCAAGGTTATCGATATCCAGAAGTTCGTACCCCAAATTCAAATACAAGTTATCGGTCATTGTATACGAGAGAACGGCTTCCCCGCCGTCGACATATTCCGTGCCATCAATATTGACGTAGCTTCCGGCCCATCCGACGGTCTTGACAGCCTGATCCCACCCCTCCGGCTGCATATAGCCGCCGTCGCGCGTGAACCATACCCAGGTGAGACGGTTGTTGTAGGTATTGTGGAACAGATTGAGGGACACATTCAGGCGTTGTTCCGGAAACTTCTTGACGTAGTTCAGCTCGATGCTGTCCAAAGTTTCCGTCTCTAGTTCGGGCAAGCTTTCGAAGCCACCCTCTTCGAGAACGGTGTCGAAGAGTTCGTGCCAGCCGTACATGGCGGGTTCGGGGAAGCGGAAGCCCTGCTGGTACGACAGTTTTACCGTGTCGTTTCGTCCCAGTTGGTACATCAGCCCCACGCGAGGCGACACATGGTCGAGATCGTCGGGCGTAAACGGCGAGGGCGTTACACCGGCAACGGAGTTCATCGATTGATAGGTCCCTTGAAACATCTTGTCGTAGCGAAGTCCGGCATAGGCGGTCAGGTCTTCTGTCAGCGCAATGAAGTCTTCTCCAAATAACCCCAGCGTCATGTACTCTCCCGTGGCATCATTGCCCGGACCGATCAGATCGTTCTTGCGGAACAGTTGTTCCATGCTTTCCATTTGACGGGCGCCAACCGCCCCGCCTAAAGCGATTCGATTCCTCGGAATCATTTCCGTTCTGTAGATCAGCTTTCCTTCTGTACCCATTTCGTCTCCGCCGCTTTTCGCACCCAGGTTAAAGGCCGGCAGCGTGTTGGCTGACCACAGGTAATATTCGTCGAATAGTTCACCGTTCAGGATGAATTCCAGGGAGTTTGCACGGCTCAGTTCCGCCAGATACTTGGTCTGCCAGAGCAGATACTGACTGTGCACAAAGCCCTGCTCGTTGAATGAGAACATGTCCTGGTCTGTCGTTCCGAAGATAACATGGGCCTTGAAATCGTCGTAATTCAAGTACGTCGCGAGCCGGTAGTTATCGCCGACGAACCTGTACGGCCGCGCCGTTCGAATCATGGCCTTCGTATCGTAGTTGCCGACTTCCGACGCCCAGGCCTGATTGGCCTTGGAATTCTCGTACCCCCACGCATCATCGGCCTCGAACCCGTCGGACGTAAAGTAGGCGACGTCTATATAGACGTCCCTGCCGGGCCCATAGGTCACGCCGTATCCGGCTTCGAGTTTCCTGAGATCATCGTTGAACCCGTATTCGAGGCTGGTGGTCAGCCCCTCATCGTCAGTTCCGTTGCGCGGGATCACGTTGATAAAGCCATCGAAAGCTCCGCTGCCATAGACGATGGCACCGGGACCGGTGATGACTTCCAGACTCTTGATGTCTCCCAGCACGGGCGTGGAGATGGTTTCCAGCATTCCGAAGTGGACTCGATGATTGGTGTTGTGTCCGTCAATCAGATACAATGTCCGCCACGTGTTTTCGCTGGTGATCCCGCGTCCGCCTATCTGGAGTCCTTCGCGTGGGCTTCCTCCCAGCGCGAAACTTGGGCATTTCAAGTCGATCAAATCCCCAATCGTTCTGATCGGCGAGTCCTCAATCTCAGCCGCAGTGAACGTTTGGGCAAAGCCGGGATTCTTGTCGCTCTGGACCGGAAAGAAACTGGCGGACGAAAGAACACTGATCTGCATCAGGTCTTGTATGGACATATGTTTGAGACTATCGGCGTCGTCATCCTTCGGAGGCAGCACGTCAACAGGGGAAGGCCACAGGAAGAGCGGTTGAAAAAAGACGACCACGCCTACGCCGATAATAAGCCTGAGGCGGCGAACGCTTCCCACTGAGAAACAGCCCCGGCCGTGACGCCACAGCATAGTGGATTGTGCCCTCATGATCGGCCTCCCCTTCGTTTTCGATCAACCCCTATTTCATGCTCTGCTCCAATCCCCATCCACACCCAAGCGCTCCATCGATGTTTATCTCAGATGCAGTTATTTTGGCTCGTGCCGCTGAAAGTGCAAGCGCTTTTCTCTTCATTGTTCTGATTTTTTTCTGACGCGCAGTGCCTTCTTCAAGGCGGACCGCGGTGTCCCAGGCGCGGTCAGACGCCGGTAGGGATTCACCCTGAAGGTTCATCATGAAGGACACCGGCGTCCACCTGGGCGTTGACTGGCCAGGGGTGGACAAGGCACCAAAGGATTGGCGCCCTCCAGGGAAATGGCACAGGTGATTTTCTTCGTATTTCGGAATCAATTTCTCAGGGAATCCCTGAGTCCGAATAGTGGTTTAACCCGATTGCGCATCGCCCCCCTTTCGTCCATTCTGCTTACGTATTCATAGGTTCCAAGCGAGTCGTGAGGGGGGATGAGGGCGGAATATGAAGGCTATGGTATTTGATGACGATCCTGTGGTCTGCACCTTGCTCTGCAGGTTGCTCACTCGCCGTGGTTACGAGGCAACGTCTTTTTCTGACCCCGTGTTTTGCCCCTGCCCCGTGATCGCGGACGCGAGCTGTTCCCGCCCTGTCGACCAACCCTGTGCCTACATCATCGTGTCTGACATTCAGATGCCCGAAATCGATGGCTTGGATTTCGTGGAAAGCCAGTTAAAGAAGGGGTGCAAGTGCAAGCACATCGCCCTGATTTCAGGGGCTTGGTCGGAGGAGAACGTCACCCGTGCCAAACAACTCCCCGTCAAGACCATCGCCAAACCGTTCAGGGCCGATGAGATCAACGCCTGGCTGGATGAGGTCGAAAAGAGCCTGATTCCGGCCGCCCCTGCCACCTGCGCCTGACCAGTCCGCGCCCCCCCCCAGGCTCAGAATAGCCCGGGATCCGCTTCGTAATCAGGAATGGCGCCGCGCCGCGAGGCCACAAAGGCCCCGATCCGGTTGGCTCGCATCGCCGCTTCAACCGCGGGCACCCCCTTCAGGAAATCAGCCAAGAAGGCCGCCGAAAACGCATCGCCGGCACCCACCGCGTCCGCCACCGTCACCTGAACGCCGGGACAAGGCGTAATCGTCTCCCCCTCCGCCACCAGGCACCCCCGCTCCGCCAGGGTAATCAGGACCATCCGGACCGGATACTCCCGCAACACACGACGGGCGAATGCCTGCTCATCCAGCGGCTCGCGCCAGAGGAGATCGGAGAGAAGCCGGGCTTCGTGATCGTTCAACTTCACGATCGTCGCCCGACGGAACCCCTCATCGACCAGATCCCGGGTATAATAACTCTGCCGCAGATTGACATCAAAGAAGACCTTGACCCCCTTCATGCAGTCCAGAAGGCGGCACAGACTGGCGTGCGACGCGGCCTGCCGCTGGGCGAGGGTTCCGAAATAGAACACGTCAACCCCGGACGGATCCAAACGGCGGATCACCTCGTCACCGGCCTCAATGGCATCCCACGCCACATCCTCATGAATGACATACGAGGGCTGCCCGGCCGCCGAGAGCGTCACCGTGACCGTCCCTGTTCCCCGGCGGTCATCCACTTGTACCAGCGACTCCCCCACCCCCAGGCGACGGATCTCGGCCAAGGCCTTTCGCCCCAGGTCATCGCGGCCGATGCGGGTCAAGATGTCCGCGCGCAGGCCGCACCGCACGGCATGCGCCGCCACATTGAAGGACGCCCCCCCGATCTCCGTTCGATCCTCGAAAACATCCCAGAGCACTTCGCCAAACGCGACCAATCGCGGCCTGTCCGCCGTAGACTTCGACGCCATGGTTCAACCCTTCCAGCACTCGGTGACAATCCGCTCCATCTCCCCGGCCTGCGCTTCCATGCTCTCGACCATGGCAAACTGGGTACGGCAGCGGTCCAGATTGTGGCCGGGACGCTCGATCTTGAAATAGGTGTCCCCCGCCAGATGATCCGTCAGGAACCGCATCCCGATCATCAGCGTGATCAGCCGTCCCGAAAACACCAGTTCCTCCCGCTCGGCAGGCGTCAGGAATCGGGCCTCGGACAGATAACCGTGGGCCACGGCGGAGAACATCTCGATCCGCATCCGAACCCGGCTCAGGTCACGCTCATCCTCGGCCGCGGAGGCGGTGCCGCTGCGGACCATGTCCCCGAAATCGTACAGGGCCAGCCCGGGCATGACCGTATCGAGATCGATCACGCAGACGCCCTGGCCGGTCTTCTCATCGAGCATGACGTTGTTGATCTTGGTGTCATTGTGCGTCACCCGCTCGGGAATCTCGCCCGCCCAATGGCGTGCCAGCAGCCGGGCGCATTGATCCGCCCGCTTTTCAACGAAGTCGATCTCCCGTTGGACGCCCCCGGCCCGGTTCACGCCATCCGCCCGCACGGCCTCGCGCAGGGCCGCCAGCCGGACCGGAGTATTGTGAAAATCAGGGATCGTCTCGTGGAGCCGGGGTTCGGGAAGATCCGCCACCCAAGCCTGAAAACGGGCGTACGCGCGGGCGGCCTCGTAGGCTTGCTGCTCGGTCTCCACCGTGTCGACTGTGCAAGCCCCCTCGACAAACAGGTACATCCGCCACCAGTTCCCCGCCCCATCCTGGTAACACGGCTTCCCGTGGCGGGTGAAGACAATGCACAAGGAATGCCGCGTTACATCGGGGTAACCGGCCGCCGCCAGCTTCGTGCGCACGTGATTGGTCACGCGCAGGATGTTGTCCATGATGGCGGCGGGATTCTTGAAGATGCGGTGATTGATGCGCTGCAGCAGATAGTGGACGGGAGCACCGGCCATGTTGAAGGTCACCTTGAAGGTGTCGTGGATGTGGCCGGACCCATGCGGCAGACACTCCACATAGTCACCCCAGGCCCGAAAATGACTGACAACGCTCTCAAAGTCCCACTCCGTCACAACCCGCCTCCCCTCCGCCATTCCCCATCACCCCGGCCCCGCTGGAGTCCTTGAGGAAGGAGTCGACTCAAACCTGCGGATTGTCCCTGAACTCCGCCCATTCAAGCTCGCTGGAAAAAATCCAACGGTAGTACTCCTGCCCTTCCAGACACGCCGCCGCCGCCTCATCGACTATCACCCGGCACCGCGGGTGCAACTGCAGTGCCGAGCCCGTCACCATGGCCGTGATCGGCCCTTCCACGGCCCGCGCCAGAATCTCCGCCTTCCCCGCCCCGGTGACCAGCATCACGCACTCGCGGGCCTCGAGAATCGTACCGACCCCCATCGTCAAGGCGCGCCGCGGCATCTTGTCCGGATCCCCGCCGCAATGGGGCGTATTCTGTGCAATCGTCGAAGGGGCCAGCGCCTTCTGGCGCGTGCGCGAGCGCAACGCGGACAGGGGTTCATTAAAGCCAATGTGACCGTCCTTGCCAATCCCTAACAGTTGCAGATCGATGCCGCCAGCCCGCTGGATCCGCTCCTCGTAACGGGCACACTCCGCGTCCAGGTCCGGCGCCGAGCCGTCCGGAAGATGGGTTCGCGCGGGATCGAGGTTCACGCGGGAGAACAGGTGTTTCCGCATATACTCGTGATACGAAAAGGGATGGTCCTTGGCCAACCCGATGTACTCGTCAAGGTTGAAGGTGGTGCACCGCGCGAAATCAAGATGCTCCTGGCGGTGCATCGTGACCAACGCATCGTAGACCCCTTCCATGGTGTGCCCCGTCGCGAGGCCGAGCACCAGGTCCGGCTTGGCCCGCAGAGCCACCGCAATGAGCCGCGCCACCAAACGCGCTGCCCGTTCAGCCGTCGGACGGATAATCACTTCCATGGTGTCAGCTTTCCTTTCACTTCGGCCTTGAACTCGTCCATCAATCCCTCGACGTAATCGACAACGGCAAGCTGCGGATCGCGTAAGAGCGGGGTCAGGTCCATGGCGAAAGACAACTCGGTGGCCTCATCAACCCCATGCGATTCAAGGAAGGTGGCATTCGCCTGTTGCCGTCCCACGGCCGCCCGATCGTAACGTTTCCCTCCGCTGATCTGGGAATCGAACACCCCCGACAAGGCCGCCACCAGATTCTGGCGCGAACTGGTGTCCAGCAGGACCTTGCGGCGGTCGGGTAACCAGTCCAGCCCGCGCCATACCTCGCAGCCCAGGACCTGCTCCGGCTGCTGGTCCACAGGCAACTGGCGTAGCGCCGCGATGGTCGCGCTCATGACCGCCACATGCGTATCATGCTTGTCCGCCGGGTTGTGGGTGTAGACGCGTTTCGGGCGGGTCACCCTCAGGATGGCCAGCAGATCCGATGACAGCGCCGGGTTCGATGGATCCTTGACCGCCGAACTGGGATGATCTAGCTGAATCATCGCGGCATACGCGCCGATCGAGGCCGCCGTCCTCTGTTCACGCCGGCGCACGTCCTGCATCTGCCTGTCGGTGTAGCGGGCATACACGCCGGCCCGGGGACTGCCGGCGCCGTTGGTGCAAGTCACGCCACAAAACCATTTATCCGGCTGGCTGAAACATTCGAGAATGCCGTGGGTGGCCATGAACTCAAGATCATCCTGGTGCGCCCCGATGCCGAGACACGTGGTGCGGGCCAGGGCCTCGCCCACGGCGAGCCCGTCCGGAACGAAAATATCCGCTGTAGGGTTGGTCAATTGCATGGTTTCCTTCCTTCTCTCCCCTCTGCCTGCTGGCTTCCCAGGGCCGGCAGGCTGGCCGCTGCCACCGACTGCCCGACCCGCCTCGCCTTTTCGTCCGGCATGAACACCTTCAACCGGTCGGCCCATGCCGGGAAGCCGGTGCGCAACACCTCGCGCGCCTTGCCCAGGATCACGTCTCCTCCCGGTCCCGAGGTCACCCGGCCCAGGATAAGCAGGTGATCGAAATCATAGAATTCGCGGTACCAGGGAACGGTATACCCCAAATAGACGCCGATCGTCTCGTAAATCCGGAGGGCACGTTCATCGCCGGCCCTCATCCGTTCCTGGACCACCTTCAACCGTTCGGGCATCGGCAGCTCCTCGGCGAACTCAATCCCCGCCACGGGCGCCAGTCGGCTGACCGCCTGCTGGGAAAAATACAGGGCTCCCACCCCCCGATCCCCCGACCACTCATCGACCGGGGCGGCCGGGTTAAAATCAACCGGGGCAAAGGCCAGTTCCGTCAGCCGGCCGGTGAGTCGCCCATCGCGGTCAAGATATCCCGCCGCCTCGCTGGACCCCATGGCCACACCCAGGATCGCCCGTACGTCCAGCGACATCGCTCCCGCCAACGCGGTAACGTCACCGTCATTCGCCACTTCAACCGGAACCTGCCATTCCTTCTGGATCCGGCAGAACAGGTCCTGCGCCTCCGAGTATCGCTCGGGAGGAATCGACCGCAGCAGCGAGGCCACCATGATCCGGTTCCCGACGACGACCCCTGCTGTACTGCCGCCAATGGCGTCCACCCGGGGAAGATGAGCCGCCGCCAGTTTGAGTCCCTCATTCAGTTTGCGGTAATGATAGTCGGGATCCGTCTGGATCCTCGGATCCCAGGGCAGTTCCTCGCTGAACACCAGCTTGCCGCCGTTGACGGCACAGATCTTGTAGTCGCTGGCGCCAAGATCGAATCCTATCCGGCATCCGTCCAAGTGCCCGCCGACCGACCTCGCCGCATCGGACGCCGCCGGCAGTTCCTCCCTCCGACACCGCTCGACCACCAGGGCCCGTCCATAGATGCGCTGCATCGAGTCCGCATCGAACGCCCGTACCCCTCCAGGACGGTAGGCGTCCTCAATCTGCCGGCACAACCTGTCGGGGCCCGACAGCCTCAGTTTCCAGCCGCCGGCGGACCAGAGCAGGAACTTCACCACACGTTCAGCCACCCGGCCCACCTCAGGATCGTCGCTCTCGTCCGGCAGATCCAGGTCGTACCGGACGGTCCGTCCGTCATCGCGTTCCCAGGCAATGCCCAACGTCACCGACTTGCCCGCGCGGGCCGCGGCGCGGACCGCCATCAAGGCCGGGATCATGGGGCGAAAGCCCGGATCCAGCGGCGCGGTCAGCCGCACCGGTTCCTGAAGCGACGGAAGTCCTGCAGTCATGGCGTCTTCATCTCCATGCGCCCACTCTATCGTGATATATATTGACCGGTCAACATATATTACGGAAATACAGGCTCTTCAGCCGGCAGGATCTGAATCTGGAACTCAGGAACTCACGAATCCGGAATTCCTTCCCTGATTTCCTGAGTTCCAGATGATCCGGGGCTTCCGGTTTCCGATCCATTGATCATCCAGGCCAGGAGTGGCGGGACGATACCGATGAGGCTAGACACCGGCCAGGTACTGGCCTTGCAGCGTTGAGGAAATGGGCGACAACCGTTCGAATTCCTCCGGGTACAGATAGGCCCGGCGGGCCGTGATGTTGGCACCTTGAAACAGACTCCGCTGGTAGTCGAGGTTGACGCCCAGCCTCAGACTGTTGACACACCGCGTCCCCGCCGCCTCCGTCAATCCCTTTAGGAAGTCATCCCTCCCCTTCTCGAACAGGGGCGCCAGCGGCCCGGTCACGCGCATTTCGCTGACCCCCAGCAACTGGAGCGGCCAGGAGAGATGATAGCCCAGCAGACGGGTGGTCTGCCCGATGGCGCGCAGGATCTCCGGGGTGGCCGACTCCGCCACATGGGCCAGATCCTCCAGCGTACGGACTCCATGGCGGGCCAGTTTCTTCAGGAGCACCCACCCCCCGGCATAGGCTTCCAGGCACCCGGTCTGACCGCAATGACATCGGGGCCCCCCATGCTGCACCTTGACGTGGCCCAATTCGGAAAACAACTGCCCCCGCTCCTCGCCGCCCTGCACCGCCAACAGATGACGGTTCCGGCCGAAGACAAAGCCCAAGCCCAGGTCCCAGTAGAACACCATGGCCGTCCGATCGGAGGGAATGTCGTTGATCTCGCCATAGTAGTAGGCCACCCCCAGGGAGTTCACATGCACCGGCACGTTGAACTCCTCCCTCAGCAGGGCCTGCAGGTCCAACCCTTCCAACGCCGGGAAATTGACCGCCCGCCGTACCGCCCCTGTGTTCGGGTCCATCACTCCGGGCAAGGCCGCGCAGGCATGGCGCAGGACGCCCCCGCGCGACTTGACCACCCCCATGGCCTCGCGTACCAGGTCCGCCACGGACGCGGCCACCTGCGCTGAGGTCCGGCAGGGGGTCAGGTTCGCCTCCCGCACCAGAATGGTCAGCCCTCCAAAATCCTCCAACTGCAGGTGAAGATGCGGCGGATTGAACACGAGCCCCATCGTGCAGTTGTGTTCGCGGTTGATCTCCCATTGGCTCAAGGGCCGGCCACGCCGCCGTGAAGCCACCCGCTGACTGCGAATAAGCCCTTCATACTCCAGGCGCTGGAAATGAAGGCTGCAGGCGCCCAGGGTGACGTCCAGCCGTCGGGCGACTTCCGCCTGGGTGGCGGATCCCTCTTCATAAAGGACCTGAAGCACACGCCGGGAGGCCAGGAGATCCCCCATATTCATCCGCTGCTGGATATAGCCCGGCAACGTCTTCATCTCGGCCCGTGGTTTCATTTCCGGATGATACCAGACTCCCTCCCGGCAAATCAAATGCGTCGGACACTTGGGCATTCG
>CAYOIT010000163.1:0-9788 GCA_964404035.1 uncultured Verrucomicrobiota bacterium
TCCATAATCGAATCGCGACTGATCCACCTCCCCTGACTGGTGGTGAGGAATCGAAGACCAGCTTCGCACCTGGCGAGACGGGGGTATGCGGTTTTGGAGGTACAACCAGCTTCGAAATCAGGCGTCTTTGGGTAGTAGCCCATGGTCAGCTCGTCATTTCGGTTGGCGTTTGTCGATCCCTGACCCTGCCCGTCCACTTGACCGTAGGTTCAATCGATACGCAGAACCGTGCGCGCCTCCGAACGCAGAGCCTTGCTGATCTTCAGGGCTTGGGCGGCCACTGTTTTCTGGGCCGATTCTCCGGGATATCGGAATGCGACCGCAAACTGGTTGAGGACTCCCAAGTCCGGGCGGAAAGCATCCCACGTCGGCTCCACGGCTAGAACGAGATCGAGCAGGTGAATCAGGTTGTGGGTCTTCGCAAAGGCGATGTCTCCGTCCTGAAGACGCGCCTTCAGGTACTTTTCCGTCGCTTGCTGGGCGTGGAAACACACCGCGTCATAGTTCGGCTGGCGACGCACCCGCCATTCCCGGCATGCCGTCCGATAGTCAGCCTCAGCCTTGGCAATCCACTCATGCGTCAGGGGCTTCATACAGCAACCTTCCGCTCGTGGCCTCTTTTAAGAAAAAGTCGTTCATAGCCACACGGCGCTCGACATCGGACGGCTTCCGAATGACCAGATCCACAGCAAAGGACGGGCTCAGTTTCCGGATCATTTCCGCGGCTTTGCTGACGCCGCTCCCCTTGAATGGCATCACCACCAGCAGATCAACATCGGAATCCGGACGAGGTTTTCCGTGAGCATAGGACCCGAACAGGACAATCCGGCTAGGCTGATATTCGACAGCCAGCCGTCTACAAAATGCCCTGATTTCGCTTACAGCAACCATGTGTCAAATGTTGTCATATGCGGTTCAAGAGGTGCAACCAGATTCGACACCAGTTTCATACCTGGCGGAACGGGGGTATGCGGTTTTTGGAGGGACGATCAGGTGCGCAAACAGGTGTTGTCAGATGGTAACCCATGGGACGAAGTCCTATGGGCTGCATTCTAGGCGAGACGCGAGGACGGGGAAGGCAAATCAGACGCAAAACGAGGCTATTTCTTGCCCGACAATAGGGCGCGGCCCTTGTCCGGCAACCGGTAGTTCTGCAACCGGTTACGGCTCAGTTCGGCGGCATGTTGGATAGGGTAATGCGATCGTATGCCCCATGCTTCTTATCTTCCGGATGCGGCTCGATGCCGATGACCGTGATCTCACCCCGGTTCGGGCCGTAGGCCCAGAAGAGCCGGCCCGCCGCGGGCGTGCGGTTCTCAAGGTAGGATTGCCAGACTTTGATCCCGTATCGACGGCTGAGATCGTCGATCTCGTGGGAGTGAAGCCCTGGATGGCGGGGGTTGGCACTGAGGAACTGCAAGGCTTTCACGAGTTGATTGAACTGGCGTTGTTCTTCCCTGTCCAACTGGCCGTTATCAGCCCGAGTCGACAGGTCCGTCCAGTATTGATCCATCTCCGGCATACCCATGCGGATGGCGTAGGCACTCATGCACGGCCCGCCTTCGCCGTGTACCGCCTCAAATCGATGGCCGGCGAGGCATGGCCGCGCTTCAGGTTCCTGACGGCCTTGTCCATCATCCGAAGAACACTGGCCGAGACATTCGCCGGATGGGTCAGGACCCGCGGTTCCAACATCACCGTTCCGTCGGAAAAGAGCCGGACGGCATAGTAATCACTAGTCGTGCCCCGAAGCGTAACGCGCTTCTTGGAGTCCAGATGCACATCGTATTCCTTGAGTACCGCTGTTGTCATGGTCATCGCTCCTCTTGCGTCATGGTGGGATTTCCCACTCCCCCAGTATACGCTCTTCTGTCTCCCATGCAAGCGACGTGTCCCGTTCATTGTCTTTCTCCCTCGGATGGCACCGGCGGTGAGTCTCCTTGAGGTCGGTTATGGTGAGTTTGGCGTAGTGCTTGAGCGTTTCGAGCGACTCGTGGCCGAGCAGTTCCTTGACGTGGTACATGCCCGCGCCGGCGCGTAGCAACTCGGTCGTACACGACCGGCGAAACGTGTGAGGCGTGACGTTGACCTCCAGGCCCGCCTTTTGGGCGAACGTATGAACGAGTTTCAGGAAGGTCGAGTACTTGACCCGCTCGCCCGACAGGGTCACAAAGAGCGCCTCCTCGTCCACCATCGGCAGCCCCGGCCGCACGCCCTTGATGTAGCCTTCCAGGAAGTGCAGGGCCGTCTGTCCGATGGGCACCATGCGTTCCTTCTGCCCTTTGCCCCGGACGCGGGCCACCCGGTTGGCGAAATCCACGTCGCGCAGGTTGAGTCCCAGCAACTCGGCCACCCGGATGCCGCTGGAGTAGACCAACTCCAGCATGGTGCGGTTGCGGAAGGACTCGGCCCCGTCGGTCGGCACCCCGTCGAGCATCCGCCGCACCTGCTCGTGGTTGAGTACGCTGCCGGGCAGGGTCTTGGGTTCACGCACGTACTGGACGCCCTCCCCGAGGCGGGACTGGACATAACCATGTTGGGCCAGATGCTTGAGGAACGATCGGACTTCCTGGATGCGTTTGTTGATGGTGCGGGGGTTAAGCGGGAGCCCTTTGCGGGTGCGGAACAGGTTCATGTGCCGCTGCCACCGCTCCAGATGGCTGGCGCGCAACTGGTCGGGCGTGGTGACACCGAGCGTGGCGCCCATCCAGCGGATCCACTCGCGCAGGTCGTTATTGGCCTGCTTGGCCGTCCAGCCGCTGAAGTTGAGCGCGCGCAGGTGCTGCACGTAGTCGATGAGGAGTTCAAGGAATGTCTGCATGGGAACCCTTAGGCGCCGGGTTTGCTGAGGGCGTGGACCGCCTGCAGTTCATGGATGGTCAGCCGCAGATACTGGGTCAGGTGTTTGAGGGTGGTATGCCCCAGCAGCATCTGCAGGTCCACCGGGTGCGCGCCGCGGCGCAGCATGTGCGTGGCGCAGGCCCGACGAAGCGCGTGGGGCGTGATGAGCGGCGTGACGCCGCAGGCCCGGCTGTGCCGCAGGATGTTGAGTCGCAGGCCGCCATAGGAAAGCGCCGTCCCACCCCGCACCACCCAGAGCGGCGC
Organism: uncultured Verrucomicrobiota bacterium; assembly: GCA_964404035.1. Classification (GTDB taxonomy): domain Bacteria; phylum Verrucomicrobiota; class Kiritimatiellia; order CAIKKV01; family CAITUY01; genus CAMBRF01. The sequence continues at coordinate 3,106 of CAYOIT010000163.1, forward strand.
CGGCTTGCCGGGTGCCGGTTGAGCGGTACTGGCGAGATACTTGCGCAGCCATTCGGCCGCAGCCGCGCCCAGCGGAACCATCCGTTCCCTGCTCCCCTTGCCCATCACGCGGACCGTGCCGTTGCCCAGGTCCACATCCTTGACCGTGAGCCGCGACAGTTCCTCCGCTCGCATGCCCGTCGCGTAGGCCGTCTCCAGCATGGCCCGATCCCGCAGTCCCGCGAAGGTCGCTGTGTCGGGGACCGCCAGCAGGCGCAGGATCTCCTCCTCGCTGGGCACCGGCATCAGGGGCCGGGGCGCCTGGCGGATCACGATCCCTTCCGCCGGGTTGAGGAAGACCACCTGCGTGTCCTCCAACCACCGGAAGAACTTCTTGATGGCCCGCAGGTAGACCTCGATCGAGGCCTGCCGCCATTGCCGCTCCACGATCAAACGCCGATAGGCCTCAAGGTCGGCTTGCGTGACTTCCTGCGCCCGAGTGAGACCCCGGCCCGACAGGAAGTCCGCGAACCGGTCCATGGCCATGCCGTAGATTTCGACCGTCTTGCGGGCGAAGCGGCGCACGACCAGATGCTCGCGATACCGCCGCACCAGTACGGTTATGAGGCCATCACTATGACTACCCAACACATGTCTATTCATGCTTCCCCGTCATTCTGGCCACCCCCCGTGGTAACCACGCTGTTATCAGGCTCTTGTGCCGATTTCGACGGGTGGCCACCCCCCGGCCAACACTGGCCACCTGTGGCCACGTCCGGCAGGCCCGGAAGGAGAGGCTCGGTCTCTTCGCCGTGTCCGTCATAGGACAGCCGATAGCGATACGCTGCGCCGAACCGCCGGGATGCCATGACCACGAACTCCAGTTCGATCAGTTGCTTGAGGTAGCGTCGCACCCGGGTGTGCGCCCAGCCGGTGAACTCCCGGATCTCCCGCCGGGAGAACACCACCTCGCTCGGCTCGGGTACCGTCTCGCCCGAACGTTGCCGCGCTTCACCTATCTTCCCGTGCACCATGCGTTCCAGATGCATGAGCAGGTCGAGGCTGACGTGATTGAGGTCGTCCAGGTCGCGCCCGAGCACCTCCGTGGCCAGAGCGCCCGCCGTCCGGATATCCGCCTCGTCGACCTCGACATGTTCCACCCCCTCGGCGTATTTCACCTGCTTCTGCATCTGCCTCAGGAACGCCACTGTCCGGATCAGGTTCAGGTACTTGGGCTGGTCGCGCCGGCTCTGCAGGCGGTCGTCGCCGTAACTCAACTGCTCGGCAAAGGGGTTCACGACCTTGATCGGTTGCAGCAGCCGCTGGAAGTTGCGGTGCCGGCGGAGCACCGCTTCGCGAGCCTCCCGTTCGCGCTGGCCGTCCAGCGTCTGGCGTCGGCGCTGGGCGGCGAGAATGGCGCGGGTCTGTTCGCGGCTCTCGTCCACGCTGGTCACGAAGAAGCGGCTGCGGGTCTCGGGATCGGTCTCCGGATCGGTGGTCGTGATGAAGACCGAGGTCGGCCCCTCCACGCGGTTAACCATGGTGGTGAGTTTGCCGGTGCCGAAATCCTTGACGGTCACCTCGATCACCAGTTCCCCGGCGGAGATGAGGTTACGGATCGCGTAGCCGGACTCCTCCGCCCCGGCGCCTTCCTCCAGGGCGAGGATCTTGTGCTTGAGGCTCTGCCGGGCCTTGTAGAAGAGCGCCTTGCCGGAGAGGCTGGTGAGTTTGACGACATCCTCCGGCGGGCAGAACGCGAGCGTGGCATCCTGCAACGCCGACTTGCCGGCCCCGGAACTGCTGAGGATGAGGATGGAGAGCGGGTCCTGGGTCTTACGGCTCACGGCCGCCAGGTAACAGAGCACTTTGTTGGCCTTTTCGCCCACAAGCCCGCAGGCGGCGTAGTCGGCCACCAGGCGTTCCACAAGATCGGGACTGCGCCCGAAGGCCTCGGCCTCCCGCCGCTCCGCCTCCGGGATATCCGCCACGCGATCGGGCAGCGGCTGGCCGGCGGGCGGTTCATGGCTCTCGCAGCAGCGGATGAGCCGCACGATGTCGGACTCGATTGTCTCGTTCGTTTCCTCGAAGAACCGGCAGAGGTCCTGCGTCAGCGTCTTGCGGGCGCGGGCGGAATAGAAGTCGATGCTGTCCACGTGGAGCCGTCCGCCATGCTCGGTACGCAGCGTGGCCCTGAGACGCCGGGGCCCTTTCTCGATGCCCCGCAGTTCGTACCGGCGGCGGTCAAACCGCACGCGGAACCCGTCGGGGATCGGTTCGGCGGGCGAGACCTGAGGCCCGGTCGGTTCGGGAAGATCGGGTGTGATGAGTGCCGCCTGAAGCACTTCGGCCACCCGTTGGGGCCCGTGGCGTACAAGCGTGGCGTTGAATGGCTGTTCGACGGGACAGCGCCGGACAGTGCAGGGCAGGCCCGTGAAGGCCGCCGCCAGGCGTTCGACGCTGCCGGCCACGCCGACGCAACTGATCTGTTGTACGCCGCCGGAGCGGATCGCCGCGCGGTCGGCCTCGGTCAACTCTCCGTCCACCAGGGCGATGACGTTGGGGCAGCCGGCCCGTTGCAGCGTGAGCGCCTCGATGATGCCCTCCGTGGCGATGAGTTCAGCATGCGTGCGCAAGATCGGCGCGTTCCAAAGCGCCATCGCGGCGTCGGGGATCACAACCGCCTGTCCGTTCGCCAGGCGCACGCCCGAGAGTCCCGCAAGCGCCCCGTCCGCATCGAGCAGCGGGAACGTGAGGCAGTCGAGGAACCGCTCCCGGCCCGACTCGTCCAGGATGCCCATATCCCGCAACGTGTCACGGGCCCCGCCCTGGGTCGGCAGCACCCGCAGGAGCGTCCCGGTGGCGCATCCGATGCGGAAGGCCTGCACGAGCCCGGAGTCGTTGAGTCCATGCCGGGCCAGACAGGCCGGTCCCTCGGCGCCCTTGACCAGCGTCTCATGGTAGAAACGCGCAACCTTCTCCCAAAGGGCCGCCTGCCCAAAGAGCGGACCCCCCTCCGGCTTTTGCGACCTGTCATTCCTTCCGTTCATGTCGCCAACGGTAGACCCGAACTCCCCACCGAGCCACGACGTTTTGTAACGTAAGACCCACATCCCGCCAAACCCCAAGCCAGTCGCGGGTTTTCGCGATAACGACGTGTCGTAACGTAACCCCGTTCGGATGCCGCAACCGCACACCGACTCCGTTTCGGCCGGCGCGCTGGACCGGCAGCAGGATGTCCGCCGTGAAGGCCGTTCGCCGCTCGCGCCGCCAGTAACCGGGATGACGCCGACGCCACGCCTGGGTGCGATCGATGTCCTTCTTGAAGTGGTCGGGGTTCTTCCGCCGCCATTGCCGGCAGTTCTCCCGGTTGCGCGCCCGCTGGCACACCCGGCGCGCGCAGTACCCCTGGTGCCAGGCGTTGTGGGGGTCGGGCTGGAATAGTTTCCGGCAATGCGGGCAGCGTTGCGGTTTCATGCGTCGACCTCCTCCGGGCGCAGGGTAGGACGGATCGGAGGGAATCGCCAGTTCTTCTACGGAAGCCGGGCCGAAGTCGCGGCGAAGAAGAAAGCGCCGTCACGCGCGCGAGGGTTACGAAGGTGCCTCCCGGGCCTCACCGAAATCCGCGCGGCGGGCCGCCGCAGCATAGGATGCAGGCCAGGGACCGACCCAATTGTGGTCTTACAAGGCGCTTGGCCGCCTTCTTCCGGCGCCTCGTCCACTCCTGACGGAACGCTTTACCGAGGTTCGCCCGGTTGAAGCCCGCCGCCACCGCCGCGAAGGTAATCTGGCCCAACCCCTTCCGCCAGAAGTTCGGCATCATGGCATGGAAGTCGGCCGAGTCGTCAACGTCCCTCACCAGACAATCCAGAAGGTCGCGCAAACTGGCATCCGTCTTCCCGCCGTCCCGCAGGTGCCGCTCCAGGCAGTTGAGGGACTTTAGATCCAGGTCCAGCACCGTCATGACCATCTCGATCGGCCAGCGCCGGTCGAGATCATCCGCCGCCCGCATCTGTGCTTGGACCAGTCTGGCCCGCCCAAGCGCTTCGACGCGCGCGACTGCCTCGGCCTGGATGGCTCCCACGCGTGCGACCGACATCCGGAATCGCTCGGCCAGTTCAAGCGCGGGAACGCCCTGCTTCAACGATCCAACTATCTCCTCGTTCCGCTTCTGGTTCCGGTTCACGATTCATCCTCAGAGATGCGGTTTCCGGGGCACAACCACTTCCGCAATTAAGCGTTGTCAGGTGATAACCCATGGTCACTGGGTCGGTTCAATTGTCGATTGTCGAGCCGTGAGGTCGCTCACATAATCGGTCAGCGGAATCCGCGGGGTGGGCCGCCACAGCACAAGATGCAGGTGATCGACCTGCCCAATCCCGACCCCACCAGATGCATGGCCGCCTGCTTCCGGCGCTTCGTCCACTCCTCCCGGAAGACCTGCCCGAAGTTCGCCCGGCACAGAACGGATGCCAGGGAGGTGAAGGTGAGTTTGCCCAGCCTCCGGTGTGAGATGTTCGGGATCAGGTCCCGAAAGTCCGCATCCGCGCCCGCACCCGTCACCAGGAAATCCATGACATCCCTCAGACTCGCCTCCAGCCGTCCGCTGGCCCGCAGGTGGCGTTCCAGACAGCCGTGCGCCCGTGCATCGAGATTCAAGGCCGCCATGACCGTCTCGATCGGCCAGCGCCGGTCAATGTCGTTGGCGGCACGCATCTCCCGTCGAAGCCCAGCCGCCCGCTTTCGCGACGCGGCACGTTCCTGCGCCTCTTCATTGATCGCGGCCACCCGCTTGACCGAGATCTGGAATTGACTGGCCAGATCCGCGAAGGGAACGCCTTGCCTCAGCAAGTCCGATATCGCCTCGTTCCGTGCCCGATTCTCGTCCATCAACCACCGTTATGCACTTTCGGAAACCAAACCCGCTTCGTAGGCAGGCGTTGCGAGGTCACCCCATGGTTAGCGCGTCATTTCAATTGTCGATCGTGGGGACCCTTCACTCACGCGCACCCTACATTTTGGCGACGGCGTCGGATACAAGTGGCGGCAACAATCAATAAGGAATCACCTCGAACTTCTGAAAGATGCTTTCGTCATCGTCCCAGAAATGGCAGGAGCCGTTCGGTTGACGCAGCCGGACAACCTTTGGGTCGCAGGATGAGCCCGGCAACACTGTCCATACTTCATTGGCACGATGAACCGTGCCTGTGACCTTGCCTCTGTGATCTTTGACAATGATGTCAACCTTCAGTCTAATGCGATCTCCAGCCCCCAACCCACATCGATATCGAGTCGTGTCAAAGTTAGTGATGAGTTTGAACTCGTTCTTCATAGCGGATCCTCGGCAGAGAATCCTGCACACCTGCACCGTTCGTTGAAAATGGCCTTAGCCTTTTCGTCTGACCACTCCGCATAAAGCCGACTACTTTCCTTCAGAACATCCTCAATAAGATCGCCCGGAATGACGGCATTCTTTGCGGCCTTTTCGATGCCACCTTCGGCGTAGTCGGCTGTCGCGAACACGAGCAGGACGATCGGAATCTTTCTCAGAATGCTCTTGGCTAATTCCTTCTGTGCACTCCTCGTCAGACACTTTGCGCCTGCTCCCGCAAACTCTTTTCCGAACAGTTCTTTTCCCGCCTGCTCCACGACCGACCCTGGAACATTCTTAAGGACTCGATCCAGGACGCCGGACTTTGCGAGTTCTCTAAGTTGCGCCTTGGTGAGCGGGGGCGGTCTTATTCCACCGTGCTCAAGTGGTTCGAGCGTTGCGGCATCCCAGCGGTAATCACCAAGCTGAATGTGGGGCCCGCCATGATCGCCTCCTATATCGAGTCGCCATTCCGACAAGCCAAGTGGATCGACAAATGAAAGCGTATTGTTACGCACCCACGAATAGGCATGGAGTGATTCCATCGCCATGGCCACATAGTCCGAGATGAACCCTGGTGCACCGATGGGATCCCGGCTCAACCACCTGGCCTGACTAGTGGTGAGGAAACGAAGACCATAGTAGTACAACCCGGATTCTTGATTCATGGCCGTCGCGGACGGCGGGCAGCGAAAGTCGGCTGTTTTGCGTGAAAAAGGCGTGGTCGGGAGGACTGACGCGTCGTAGACGTACTTCTCCTTATGACTGGCGTCTGCGGTTACAGCTACGACGCAGTCCTTGCCGGTAGCGTCATAGGTGTACCTGGGCTGACTCGGGCCCGTGGTTCGGGGCAGGGTCACCCTCTGCGTGGCTACATCGTGCTGATTGGTGTGACCAAGCGACATGGTTATACCGCATCTGAACGCTGACGCAGTATTGCCGTCAGTCGGAGGGCTGTCAAGGGCTCCGTCGACACGACTTTCCCCGGTTTTTGGGAACCCGTCGGAGGATCGGCCTTCTCGAAAAAACAGGGGATAGAATATCCCCGGTTTTTACAAAGGGCATTGAAAGCGCATAAGTCATTCATTTTAAGGGTATTCCACTCTGGAGAGGGTCCGAAGAACGGAGGTTTTGATCCAATCGATCTGGCAGATGACATTCATGCACGTCTCCAATTCCGCGCCAAATCTAGCAAAAATACCAATCCAGATCCGGAATCAGCAAAATGCCCGTAAACATTGGCTTTCCGGGGTTTCACCACCAAAAACCGGGGAATGTCCTGCTCCGTCGACACTCAGGGAAGTGACGCTGACCCGGGGACTTCACGTTCTCTACC
>CAYOIT010000164.1:0-9634 GCA_964404035.1 uncultured Verrucomicrobiota bacterium
CCGAACGGCTCACGCCGGAGAATGCAATGGCAACACGCGAGAAACTCCTCGAACTATTGGCGCCCGCCTGAGCGCTCAGTACCTCGGGGTTGAATCGCACGGAATGGAGGAGTAACTTGCCGCCTCAGGGGTGCTGTGAGAGGAAAGAACGTCTTCCGGGCCGGCAATGTGGGATTGCAGCCCAGATCAACCCGGAAAGCAATGAAGCTGCAATATGATGCAAAGCGTTCTTCGCAACCGACTCAACGATAACTGGCGAATGACCAATCAGACTTCGAACGGGTAACGTGGCTGGTGATCAAATGAAGACCCTGGAACTGTTTCTTCGTCAACCGCCGCAGATTCCCATGGCCACCGTCTGGCTCTTGAACGATCTGGCCGAATACCGCGGCAAGCAGGAGTTGTTCACCAAACAGTCGCCGCAAAGACTGAAGGTGCTGCGTGAACACGCCCTGATCGAAAGCGCCGTCGCCTCCAACAGGATCGAGGGCGTAGAAATCGACCAACGGCGGGTCGGCACCGTGATTTTCGGCAAGAGCCATTTGCAGGACCGCAACGAAATCGAGGTGCGCGGGTACCAAGCGGCATTGTCCTTGATCCATGAAAGACACGCCACGCTTACGGTGTCGTCGGAGACCGTCCTAAGACTCCACGCCCTGTCCCACCAGGATGTCTGGGACAGTGGGCGGTTCAAGAAGGACGACGGCGAAATCATCGAGAAACACCCCGATGGCCGTGTCACGGTCCGCTTCCGACCGCTCTCTGCCAAGGAGACCCCTGCTGCCACAGACCGGCTCTGCAGTCTTTCGGAACAAGCGATATGTGAGAAGCAGATCCCTCCGCTCGTCATCTGGGCCGCCCAGAATCTCGACTTCCTGTGCATTCACCCGTTCCGTGACGGCAACGGACGCGTGTCGCGTTTGCTGCTCCTGCTGTCGCTTTACCATTTGGGGTTCACGGCTGGTCGCTACATCAGCCTGGAGCGCATAATCGAGCAAAGCAAGGATCGTTACTACGCCACGCTTCAGGCGAGTTCACAGGGTTGGCATGCCGGAAACCACGATCCCTGGCCCTATGTGAACTACCTCCTCTACACACTCAAGAACGTGTACCAGGACTTCGCGTTGCGCTACGAGAACACGTCTCTGCCGCTCGGAGAGAAGACCGAGGTCGTCCGACAGGCTATTGCCAGTTTCACAGGCGAATTCCATGTGAACGAACTCCACAAGAGATGTCCGGAGGTCAGTCTGGGCATGATTCGCAAGGTATTGAAGAACATGACGTTAGAGAATAGAATTGAATGCCTTGGCCGTGGGAAACAGGCCAAATGGCGGCGTATTGGGTAATGGGTAATGGTAATGGGTAATTTATTAGGTAAAGCCGGGCGCGAGAGGATGTACTACACTTAGCAGTCCGACCGCATCTTTCCGATGGCCATTGTTTGGACGCAATTGGACTTTGGAAGTAATGTGAGCGACCAGTGACAATGCGACTCAAAACCGCAACGCCTGGGGCCCCGGCTTCCGCGCCTGAGGTATCCGCTTCGGGTGTCGGACGGAACTACACCGGCCTCGTGGCCGGCATCGCGCAACTCCTCGACGCCGCCCGCCGCGCCTCCGCCCGCGCCGTCAACGCGGTCATGACCGCCACCTACTGGGAAATCGGTCGCCGCATCGTGCAGTTCGAGCAGGGAGGCAAGGCTCGGGCAGATTACGGCGAAGAGCTGCTGAATAGGCTGTCAGCGGATTTGACGGCGAAGTTTGGCCGTGGCTTTTCGCGTCCGAACCTTCAGCGATTCCGACTGTTCTTCACGGACTTTCCCGCGAACTCAATATGCTCGACGGTGTCGAGCGAATTGTTGGCGGATAAATGCTCGACACCGTCGAGCATTTCTTCGGCCCCGAATCCGCAGACACTGCCTGCCGAATCCGACGTGGCCACCCTCGTAACCCGCTTCCCCCTCCCCTGGTCGCACTACGTCCGCCTGCTTTCCGTGGACAATCCCCAGGCGCGCGCGTTCTACGAAACCGAGGCCTTGCGCGGCGGCTGGTCGGTCCGGCAACTCGATCGCCAGATCTCCACACTGTTCAACGAACGCACCGCCATCTCGCGAGACAAGGCCGCCATGCTCAAGAAGGGCGGCCGGCCCAAGCCCGAGGACCGTGCCACGCCGGAGGAGGAGATCAAGGACCCGCTGCTGCTCGAGTTCCTGGGGCTCAAGGACGAATACTCCGAGTCGCAGCTCGAAGACGCCCTCATCCGGCACCTCGAGACCTTCCTACTCGAACTGGGCAGCGACTTCGCCTTCGTCGGCCGCCAGCGGCGCCTGCGCATCGGCGACGAGTGGTACCGCGTCGACCTGCTCTTCTTCCATCGCCGGCTGCGGTGCCTGGTGATCATCGACCTAAAACTCGGCAAGTTCACCCACGCCGACGCCGGCCAGATGCACCTCTATCTCAACTACGCCCGTGAACACTGGGCGCACCCCGACGAGAACCCGCCCGTTGGCCTCATCCTCTGCGCCCAGAAAGACGCCGCACTCGCCCGCTACGCCCTCGAAAACCTGCCCAACAAGATCCTCGCCGCCGAGTACAAAGTCGCCCTCCCTGCTGAGAAAACCCTCGCCGCCGAGATCGACCGCACCCGCAAACTCCTGGAAGCGCGCAGTCGCACGTGAGCAGGCAATGCCGGCCAACGAACAAAACGAGTTTGAGTGGCAGACTCGCAAACAGCGGATCGATCCAAAGCTCGTGGCGCTGGGCTGGACCGTCATCCGATATCGCCCAGACCTCCAAATCGCAACGCTAAACAAATGTGCCGTGGCCGAGTTCCCCACGGCCAACGGTCCCGCAGACTACGCGCTGGTTGTGGATGGCCAGGTTCTTGCGATCATCGAGGCAAAGAAGCTGACCCTCGGCCCCCAGAACGTTCTCACCCAGGCAGAGCGCTATTCCCGTGGCGCAGCCGGTCCCTTCGATTTCCACGGCTTCCATGTCCCGTTCCTCTACTCAACGAACGGCGAGGTCATCTGGTTTCACGATGTTCGCCATGAACTCAGCCGGTCGCGGCGGATCGCCGAGTTCCACACGCCTGCCGCGCTGCGCGAATTGTTGACCCGTGACGTGGAGCGAGCGGCGGAAGCCCTTGCGGGCGTTTCCCAGTGGCACCCGCGCCTGCGGCCCTACCAGATTGAGGCCTGCCAGGCGATGGAACGCGCGATCTGCGACCGCAAGCGCCAGATGCTCGTCGCCATGGCCACCGGCACGGGTAAAACCTTCACGCTCGTCAACGAGGCCTATCGACTCATGAAGTCCGGCGCCGGCCGGCGCATCCTCTTCCTGGTAGATCGTCGGGCGCTTGCCGCCCAGGCCGTCCGCGCTTTCGCCGCCTATGAGCCCGAGCCGGGGCTCAAGTTCGATCAAATCTACGAGGTCTACAGCCAGCGTTTCCACCGCGAGGATTTCGACGAGGACGAGAAGTTCGACCCCAAAGTCCTACCGTCCGCCTACCTGATGGACCCCAAGCCCGGCCATGCCTTCGTCTATGTCTGCACCATCCAGCGCATGGCCATCAACCTGTTCGGGCGTCAGGTCGCCTTTGGCGTTGGCGACGACGATCCTGACGAGGACGCCGAGCGCCTGGCTATTCCCATTCACGCCTTTGACGTGATCGTCGCTGACGAGTGCCACCGGGGCTACAGCACGGCCGAAATCTCCGTCTGGCGTGACACGCTGGACCACTTCGATGCCGTCAAGATCGGCCTCACTGCCACCCCCGCCGCTCACACCAAGGCCTATTTCCGAGATATTGTGTATCGCTACGAATACGAGCGCGCCGTCCGCGAGGGCTTTCTGGTGGACTACGATGCCGTGCGCATCAAATCTAACGTCCGCATGAAGGGCGTCTTCCTCCAGGAAGGCGAACAGGTCGGCGTCATCGACACGCGCACAGGCTTGGAGAAGATGGACGAACTGGAGGACGAGCGGGAGTTCCCGTCCGCCGAGATTGAAGAGAAGATCACCTCGCCCGACTCCAACCGGAAGATCATCGAAGAATTGCGCAAGTACTGCGACCAGCACGAGCAGGAATACAAACGTTTTCCAAAAACCCTAATCTTCGCCGCGAACGACCTCCCGCACACGTCCCACGCCGACAGCCTCGTGGAGATCTGCCGCGATGTGTTCGGCCGCGGTGACTCCTTCGTGCAGAAGATCACCGGCCGCGTGGATCGCCCCCTTCAGCGCATCCGCGAGTTTCGCAACCGGCCCACCCCGGGCATTGTCGTCTCAGTGGACATGCTCTCCACGGGCGTCGACATTCCCGACCTGGAGTTCATCGTCATGCTGCGCCCAGTCAAGTCCCGCATCCTGTTCGAACAGATGCTCGGCCGCGGGACGCGCAAGGGCGACCGCTTCCTGGACAAATCGCACTTCACGGTATTCGATTGTTTCGACGGCACGCTGCTCGATTACTTCCGCAAGGCCACCGCGATCACAGCCGAGCCCCCGGAGAAGCCGGCCCGTTCCATCGTGGAAATCATCGACGACATCTGGGCCAATCGGGACCGTCAGCGCCACGATATCGTGCTCACCAATCCGCCCTTCGGCACCCGCGGCGCCAACCAGGCCCCGGAACGTGAGGACTTCACGGTCAGCACGTCGAACAAGCAACTCAACTTCCTACAGCACGTCATGACCATGCTCAAACCCGGCGGCCGCGCCGCCGTGGTGCTGCCGGACAACTGCCTCTTCGCCGACCAGGCCGGCGAGGTGTTCAAACTGCTGACAGAGGACTGTGTCCTGCACACCGTCCTGCGGCTGCCGCGCGGCACCTTCACCCCCTACAGCACGGGCGTGAAAGCCAACGTCATCTTCTTCACCAAGGGCTACCCCACCGAAACCGTCTGGATCTTCGACGCCCGCACCAACGTGCCCGGCATTACCAAGAAAGACCGCCCACTCACGCCCGAGCATTTCGCCGAATTCGAGAAGGCGTATGGCGCCGATCCCAACGGCAGGGCCAAGCGCAAGGAATCTGAACGCTTCCACAAGTTCTCGATCTCCGAGGTCAAGGCCAAGGACTTCAAGCTCGACGGCTTCAAGTGGCTCAAGGATGAGGATGTCGAGGACAGCGACGACCTGCCCGAACCCGAGGAACTCGCCACCGACGCCATCGCCGCGTTGGAGAGCGCTGTGGTAGACCTGCGCAGTGTGATCGCGGCGCTGGAGAATGGGGAGAAGAAGTGAAGACCGCGCTCAACGAGGAGAAGAGACTCCGCATTCTTGCCAACTCCACCCTCTACCCGAATGCGTTGCTCGCGAACGAAGTGTCAGGCGACTTTCCATGGCATGAGTACGCGGACCGTCCGGAATCTTCGCAGGTCTTCTGCATGAGTGCTTTCGGCACGCTTCGCCATCTTCCCGCGCGGGACCGTGTTCTGCATGCCTTCCTGACCGCCACCTTTCCCGTCATTCAGACTGACAGTAAGAGGCCGCGCCAATGGGACATCCGTCTTGAGGCGGAAGATCCCGACATCCTTGGCGAACAGGGCACGTCGCAGGCCACCAGCATCGATGTTCTTCTGACTTCATCTCGGGAGGCCGTTTGCGTCGAATCCAAGTTTCTGACCGACGCCGTTACTGGATTGGGACGATGCGGTCAATTTGATACAAGCAAGGGAAAGACGCCAGCCTGCCAGGGCTTCTATGGCCCAAGTTCTGACGCGAAGACAAAGACGGCCGCATGGTGCCGCCTTGAAACGTGGGAAGGTAAACGCTCGCCGCGCCTGTACTGGACTCTCGGCAAACAGTTCTTCAAACCGTCTGTCTTTGTCCCGCAGAAGAAGGGCGATCGCTGTCCGTTCAGTAATGGTAACTACCAACTCATGCGCAACTTCTTGTCTGCCGCCATGTGGGCGCAGCGTTTGGGCAAGCGTTTCTTCGGCGTGATCGTGATATGCCCTGATCGCACAAGCAAGAAGGTCAGGGGAGAGGTCCAGTCTTTCAAAGACGCGATACTGCTCCCGGAAGTCGCAGATCATCTGCAGTTCGTGCCTTACGAGACCTATACGGCTCACCTTGGTGACGCTGGGGGCGAAGCGTCTAATCTGGCGGACTTCCTAACCCGTTGCATCAAAGGCGTGGGCAAGGAGTGAGGATGCATCAGCAATGAGCCTGCATAGTCCTTCAACTTTCGCGGTTTCTCAGGGCCTGGCGTTTGTGCAACGCCCCGTTGCACAAACTGGCTGGAAGGCCAGCGAAGCAATTGTGCAAGGGGTGCTTGCACAATTCGTCTACCATGCCGATAAGGCCGACCAGTCATGACCCGCCGTACACCGCAACACCCTCGTCCCGTGCCCCCCGATCCGCCCGCCGCCGATCTGCCGGAGGGGTGGGCGACAGTGCAACTCAACTCGCTGGCTGACACACGAATGGGAAAGACGATTCTCTCCAAGGAACTCTCAGCCGCGGGCGTTCCTGTTTTCTCCGCCGGTCAAGCCAACGAACCTTGGGGCTTCGTTGCCAATAGCGATTTGTTGTTCGATAACCGCACAGTTGTCTTGTCCGCTCGCGGTTCCATCGGGTTTCCGAAGTTGCCCAAACGAGTACCGTTCGTGTCCACTCAGACCACCATCGCCGTCCAAGCACGAACACCGCAACTAGCCCGCTATCTTCGCTATTGGCTGGACACAGTGGACTGGACGGAAGAGACCTCTGGCGCGACCATCCCAATGTTGACAGTTCGGCAGGTCGCGGACTTCTTTATCCCTCTCCCCCCACTCGCCGAACAAAAGCGGATCGTGGCAAAGGTGGAGGAGTTGCTGGCACGGGTGGATGCGGCGCGCGAGCGCCTGGCCAAGGTCCCCGCCATTCTCAAACGCTTCCGCCAATCCGTCCTCGCCGCCGCCTGCTCCGGGCGATTGACCGAGGAGTGGCGGGAGCAACATTCCTGTGTTGAGACTGCTGCAGAGCTGATGGCCCGGTGCATGCGGGAAACCGGACACATTCAGCGAGACGCGACACTCCTTCGACGGAAGACGACCGGGCTTGCGCAGGTGTTGCCCCCCGACGATTCTCCCCGTGAGTGGACCACGAAGACCGTTCGAGAACTCCTGGCCGCAGGTGCGCTGGAAGACTTTCAGGACGGAAACCACGGGTCCCTCTATCCGCGTAAGACCGACTTCGCGGACAATGGCGTCACGTTCCTTACAGCCGCACAGGTGTTCGACAACCGCGTGCACATTGACCAGTCTCCAAGGTTGGCGGCTGCGAAGGCCAAGCAACTTCGAATCGGCCTAACGCGGCCCCGCGACGTACTCCTGACGCACAATGCCACCGTTGGGCGCGTAGCGGTCATGCCGGACATCGGTGAAACATGTATCCTTGGAACCTCTGTCACCTATTATCGCTTCCGTAGTGCCTACCTTGTACCGGAATTCTGCTCGGTAGCCATGCAGTCTGAGCGATGGCAAAGTCAACTCCGCGCCGTAATGGAACAAACGACAAGGAACCAGGTGAGCGTGAATAAGCAGGTCGAGTTCTGGCTCGTTGTCCCCCCACTGCCCGAACAACACGAGATCGTCCGCCGGGTTGAACGTCTCTTCGCCCTCGCCGATTCCATCGAGAAGCAAGTGGCTGCAGGGACGGCGCGCGTGGAGAAACTGGCACAGTCGATCCTGGCCAAGGCCTTCCGCGGCGAACTGGTCCCCACCGAAGCCGAACTCGCCCGTCGGGAGGGGCGCGAGTACGAGGCGGCAGAGAAGTTGCTGGAACGGATTCAGGAGGCAAGGCATACTGGGGATGTGGCTGAACGAAAGGAGGGGCGCCTTCGCCAGTCCAAGTGCCATGAACACTGTTAAGTACCAACTGCGTCTCCGCGGTCTTCAAACGCCGGACGGCACCGTGCGTGTGCGCGTCCTGACGGGTGTACTTGACCGCTTGTTAAGCTTTGCTGAACGGGGCCTTCGTCTGGCCATCGAAGGGCAAAGCGTGAAGCGTGGCACGCTTCCAAGCTGGATTGCTAAGTCGGTGGATATGACCGTGACGGGCATCCAAACGGGGTCCACTATTCTGGACATCGAAGCCCCGATGTTGGGTGATACCGTCGGCGAGCAGATACGGCAACAGGACTTCTGGGTCACTCCGCCCAGTCCTTCAGATACGGCGTTCACTCTGGTTGTCCGATCGGTCAACGACGCCACTTCAGAAGACCTTGAGAGTGAGTACTACGACGGCGGAGTGCTGGAGAGTCTGCGCGGCATGCGTTCATTTGTCGAGGGCGAGAACCAGTTCCTTGAGCTTCGCGCCATTGATCGTCCTCAGGAGCAGTTTTCGCTTGGCCGGCAAGAGATCGAGCGTGTCGATCGGCTGCAGGTCCGCACCCCGGTTTCACAGGCGTTTATCGTGTCCGGCGTTCTCAATGCCATCGAGCACAGCCGCAGGAAGTTCCAGCTTGTAGTGGATCAAGGACAGATCATTCCCGGCCGCGTCAACGAGGAGTTCATGTCGGCCGAGGACATGCGGCATCTGTGGGGCCGGAAGGTGAGCGTGAAAGGGGTCGTACACTTCAAACCTTCTGGCCATGTTCGTTTGCTCGACGCCCACCTGCTGAAACCGATGGAGTCGGGCGAGGAGATCTTCGGCGCACTTCCGCAGGCGCAGACCGAGGCCGCATTCGTGAGAGATGTGGCTTCCCCCCAGTCGCAGAAGGATTGGCTCAAGGACGTCTGGGGTCAATGGCCGGGGGACGAATCCATGGAGGAACTCTTGGCCGACATCGAGAAGTAGCAGGGCGGGCCATATGGCACTTTTCGTACTGGATACCGGCATTCTTCTTGGCTACGCGCGGGGTGCGCCGTTTGCGCAGTTCGTGGAAGATCAATTCGCCCCCACGCAACCACCCAATCTGGCGTGCGTCTCCGTGGTCTCCATCGGCGAGATCAAGTGTTTCCCCATACGGCGAGCGTGGGCGCAGAAGAAGCGAGAGAACCTGGAGCGTCTTCTCCGCCAGGTCCCTGTCGTTGACATCAATCGGGAAGCCATCATTCAACGCTATGCGGAGATCGCTACCTACTGCGAGGGCTCAAATCCGGCGAAGCCGCTGCCAAGTGGCGTATCGGCCCACTCCATGGGGGACAATGATCTCTGGATTGCCGCCACAACCTCGGTTGTTCGCGGGACGTTGGTAACCACGGACAAGGATTTCAAGATCCTCGACGGCGTGTTCCTCTCGGTCATCCAAGTCGATCCCAGGATGAAGTGAGGAGAAGCATGCTCTCCGTCCTTGGCATAGATGCGGCATGGACCGCCGGCCAGCCGAGCGGTGTGGCGCTGGTGGCGAAGGGCGACACGGGAGTGTGGCGTTGCCTCTGCATCGCTTTGCCCCAATCACGGCGCGCCGGGTCGGTGACGATGCGATCTCGCGCGAGTTCGGCCTGCCACCGTTCGCGCCGCCCCGCCCGTTTCCCCGGGCGCCGCTACGCGCGCGTTGGGGGTGACAGGTTGCGACAGGCTACGAAGGGGAGCGACAACGACGCATCGTCTTGCCGGCCGTCTGGCATGCGACGGTGTCGCCGCCCCCACCCGGTGGACGTAGGAGGTCGCGTGTCAGCCGCCGCTTGCCTTGCATGACGGCC
>CAYOIT010000165.1:0-9574 GCA_964404035.1 uncultured Verrucomicrobiota bacterium
ATACCGAAGCTTACAGCGAAACGATGCTGTGCTTCGCCAACAACATCAACACGATTGAGGGCGGCACGCATCTCAGCGGGTTCCGCTCCGCCCTGACGCGGACGGTCAACGCCTATGCCAAGGCCAACAAGCTGATCAAGGAGGACAAGGAGAGCCTGTCCGGCGATGATATTCGCGAAGGGCTCACCGCCGTGATCAGCATCAAGCTGCCCGGTCCCCAGTTCGAAGGACAGACCAAGACCAAGCTGGGCAACAGCGAGGTGGAAGGCATTGTGGCCTCGGTCGTCAACGACGAGCTGGCCGCCTATCTTGAGGAACATCCGTCGGTGGCCCGCCGGATTATTGAAAAGGCTCTGCTCTCGGCCCGCGCGCGCGATGCCGCCCGCAAGGCCCGCGACCTGACCCGGCGCAAAGGCGCACTGGACTCGGCGTCGCTTCCCGGCAAGCTGGCTGACTGTTCCGAACGTGACCCGGCCCTGTGTGAGCTCTACCTGGTCGAGGGTGACAGCGCCGGTGGCTCCGCCAAGCAGGGCCGCAACCGTGAATTTCAGGCCATTCTGCCGTTGCGCGGCAAAGTGCTGAACGTGGAAAAAGCCAGGCTCGACAAGATCCTGAACAATAACGAAATCCGGACCATGGTCACCGCGATTGGTGCGGGGATCGGGCAGGACGACTTCGATATTTCCAAAGTTCGCTATCACAAGATCATCATCATGACCGATGCCGATGTGGACGGTTCGCACATTCGCACGTTGCTGCTGACGTTCTTCTACCGTCAGATGCCGCATCTGATCGAGAGCGGCTACGTCTACCTGGCCCAGCCTCCGCTGTACAAGGTCAGCCGCAAGAAGCGGGAAGAGTACATCGATACGGATGAGACGCTGACCCGCAAGTTGTTGGAACTGGGGTCGGAGGATCTGACGCTCAAGGTGTCGAAGACGAAGACCTTCGGCGGCAAAGAGCTCATGGCCGTGCTGGAACTGCTTCTGCAGGTCGAGCAGGTGGTCAAGAGCCTGGCGCGCAAGAGCATTGATTTCGACGAGTTTCTGCAGAAGCAGCACCCGGAGACCGGCGCCTTCCCGAAATACTATGTCACCGTCGGCAAAGGCGATGCCGCCCAGCACCACTTCGTCTTCACCGACGAGGAACTCAAGGGACTGCGCGAGAAGGCTGAAAAGGAACTGGGTGAGCAGCTCGAGATCTTCACGGAGAACGGGCACGCTCCCGGAGGCAATGGGGCGGCGGCGTTCCGATGGATTGAGCTTTATGTGGCCGGGACCCTGACCAAGGCGGTCACGGCCATCGAGCGCAAAGGGTTCGAACTCTCGCAGTTCAGCCAGCACGAGGATCCGATCTTTCAGCTCCAGGATGGGGACGACGGCGAGACGCCCATTCATTCGCTCCCCGAGTTGCTGGAAGTGATTCGCGGATTCGGCCGCAAAGGGTTGTCCATCCAGCGGTACAAAGGTTTGGGAGAAATGAATCCCGAGCAGCTCTATGAGACCACGATGAACCCCGAAAAACGCAAGTTGCTCAAGGTGGTGCAGGAGGATGCGATCCGCGCGGACGAGATGTTCGTCATCCTGATGGGCGATGAGGTCGAACCCCGGCGGAAGTTCATTGAGGACAATGCCCTGAACGTACAGAACCTGGATATTTAACGAGCGGCAAGCTCCTCTCCCCCTCAGGTTGGAAAAATACCATGTATACGCGAAACGAACTGATTCAGAACATCAATATCGAAGATGAGATGCAGCGCTCGTACATTGACTACTCAATGAGTGTCATCATCGGGCGGGCGTTGCCGGATGTGCGTGACGGGATGAAGCCCGGCGCCCGTCGCATTCTCTATGCCATGCGCGACCTCGGGCTGCTGCATAACCGCCCCTACAAGAAGTGCGCCTATGTGGTCGGTGAAGTGCTGGGTAAGTACCACCCCCACGGTGATACGGCCGTTTACGATACCCTGGTGCGCATGGCCCAGTCGTTCGCCCTGCGTTACACGCTGGTGGACGGGCAGGGTAACTTTGGCAGTATCGACGGCGACAACGCCGCCGCCTATCGGTACACCGAATCCCGGCTGACCCGCATGGCCGAGGAAATGCTGACGGACCTCGAGAAGAATACCGTCAACATGACGCCCAACTACAACGGCGAGCTGAGCGAACCGTCGGTGCTTCCGGCCCGCGTCCCGAACCTTCTGATGAACGGCAGCACCGGTATCGCCGTGGGCATGGCGACCAATATTCCTCCCCATAACCTGGGCGAACTGGTCGATGCGCTGGTCTGTCTGATCGACAAGCCGGAATCCACGGTGGAGGCCCTGATGAAGCACGTCCGGGGGCCGGATTTCCCCACGGGCGGCATCATCTGCGGACTCAAGCCGATCCAGGATATGTACCGGACCGGACGGGGCCAGATGAAAGTCCGCGGCCGCGCCGGCATTGAGGAAGGCAAACAGGGCAAGGAGAGCATCATCATCTCCGAGATCCCCTACGCCGTCAACAAGTCCTCCCTGCTGGAGAAGATCGCCGGTCTCGTTCAGGAAAAGATCATTGAAGGCATTTCCGACCTGCGCGATGAATCCAACAAGGATGGCATTCGCATCGTGATCGAGCTCAAGCGTGGGGCCGTGGCGAAGGTGATTCTGAACAACCTTTACAAGCACACCCAGCTTCAGACCACCTTTGGCGCCATCATGCTGGCGATTGATCATGGCCGGCCCAAGGTCATGAACCTCAAGGAAATGCTCGAAGCGTTCATGGATCACCGCTTTGAGGTGATCACGCGCAAGACCCAGTTCGAGCTCGATAAGGCCGAGGCCCGTGCCCACATCCTCGAGGGGCTCAAGATCGCCCTGGATAACATGGATGCCGTGGTGAAGATCATCCGGGGGTCAAAAGACCGCGAGCAGGCCAAGGGCGAGTTGATGAGCCGGTTTGGGCTGAGCGAAATCCAGACCAACGCGATCCTCGACATGCGCCTCTATCAGCTCACCGGGTTGGAGCGCGGAAAGATCGAGGCGGAGTATCTGGAGCTCATCAAGCTGATTTCCTATCTGCGCGACCTGCTGGCCAGCCGCGAAAAACTGTTTGCCCTGATTCGCGCCGATCTGCTGGAGGTCAAGAAGTCCTATGCCGATTCCCGGCAGACCGACATCGTGCCTGACGAGGGTGAAGTGAACATGGAGGACCTGATTGCCGACCGTGGCTACGTGATCACGATCACCCACACCGGCTATATCAAGCGGACGGCGGTGAGCACCTACAAGGCCCAGCACCGGGGCGGCAAGGGTGTGGCCGGCATGGACACCAAGGAAGAGGACTACGTCGAACAGCTCTTCGTGGCCAACACGCATGACTACATCCTGTTCTTCACGCCCGGCGGGCGCGTCTACTGGGAGAAGGTCTACGAGATTCCCGAAGCGTCGCGGGCCGCGCGGGGCAAGGCCATCGTCAATCTGTTGAACGTCGAGAGCGGCGAGCATATCGACGCCATGATCAAGGTGCGCGAGTTCGCCGAAAACCAGTTCCTGGTGTTTGCCACGGAAAAGGGCGTGGTGAAGAAGACCAATCTGGCCGCCTTCAGCAATCCGCGCAGCGCCGGCATCATCGCCATCGCCATCGACGAGGGCGACCGCCTGATCGGCATCAAGCAAACGGACGGACACAGCGAGATCGTTCTGACCACCCGCAATGGCATGAGCATCCGCTTCAAGGAAGCTGAACTGCGCGACCAGGGTCGCGACACGCGCGGCGTCTGCGGCATCACCCTGGCCGAAGATGACCGGGTGGAAAGCCTGGAGATCGTGGATCCGCGTGCGACGTTCCTGGTCTGCACCGAGAACGGGTACGGCAAACGCACCAGCTTCGAGGAATACCGCCTGCAGAAACGCGGCGGTAAGGGATTGATGACCATCCGGACCTCGGAACGCAACGGCTGCATTGTGGGCGCCCATGCGGTGATGGAGAATGATGCCTTGATGCTGATCACCGCCCAGGGCCAGATGATCCGTTCGCCGGTGGCCGACGTGCGCGTGATCAGCCGCGTGACCCAGGGCGTCCGCCTGATTCAGCTCGACGAGGGCGACAAGCTCGTGGCGGCGACCACGGTGGAACCCGAAGACGATACGATGGTGGATATCCCGGCGGCGGACGAGAACGTTCCTCCCGCCACCCCCCAGGCGCCGGGCTGAAGCCGCAGGCGCTAGGCCATAACGAAACGGACGATGAACCAGTAGGCGAGGTGATTGGCGGCGAGGCTGTAGAGCGACGCCAGCACATCATCGATGACAATGCCCAGCCCCCCGTGCAGATCCTGCAACTGCCGGGCGGGAGGCGGCTTGATGATATCAAACACCCGCGCGCTGACGAAGGCCATGGCCACCACCCACGGGGTCAGCGGCAGTCCGATCATGGCGATCGGGAAGGTCAGGTACTCGTCAGCCACGATCCGGCCGTCGTCCTTTTCAACGAAATGCCGTTCGGCAATCTCACACACCGGAATGGCGAGCAAGGGCAGAATGATCGCCGCCAGGATTTGCCAGGGCAGGCCGTAGGGCCAGATGGCCATGACAATGAGCAGGCCGGGCAGCGTTCCCGCTGTTCCTGAGGCTACCGGGCTCAGGCCAAGCCCGAATCCCGTTGCCAACACGATCGCCATGCGTTGGAGCCACGATTTCATTGCCGGTCCCTTTCAGCCCTTGAAGACGACGTGCTTGCGCAGCACGAAATTGATCATGAGGGACACCAACACATTGACCGCGAAGGCATGTGTTGTCGTAATGCCGAAGTTCCTGATGAGAACGCCCATAAGGGCACTCCCGATCAGCACGCTGAATCCTGACACCAGGAAGAAATAGAAGAACTCGAGGACACGATGGTGCCGGCCCGGTTCGAAGACCCAGGCCACATTGATGACGTAGGCGGTAAAGTTGGAGAACAGAAAGGCCACCGTATTATCGATCATGGAATTCCTGGCGCGCAAGGCATTGGAAACTTCCGGGACGGCGAGATGCAGCACACTGGCGATAACATCGTTGCCGCTCAAAGCCGGGAGGAACTTCAGCGCCATGATATAGAAACAGAAGACGTGGACGACGGTGGAAATCACCCCGGCGATGCCATACTTGATGAACTGAACCAGCGGCGTGTGATCGTCCCGGCTCTTGAATTGGTTGAGGAAATATTTCATTATTTTTCGATCATCACCCGCCGCCGCACGAAGGTGGGGATATCCAGATCCTCGCCCTGATAAATCGTGGGCTCGACATCCTTGAAGATGCCCTTGCTGAGGGCCTCAAACCCGAGTTGGGGCTGGGTGGCGGAGGTTCGTTTCTTCCGCTTGCCGCCCGCGGCGGGTTTGGGGGATTCCTCGGGGCTGGTGCCGGAGACCTCGGCTCCCGGACCGGGCTCTTCCTCGCTCCAGAACTGGGAGGCCACCAGCGTGACCGAAATCGTGTCCTTCCAGTGCTCGTCGATCGCGGTTCCCATGAAAATGTGGGCATCCTTTCGCACCACCTTGCGGAGGGCGTTCATGATGGATTCGACCTCCCGGATGGCCATGTCGGGGCCACCGAGGATACTGACCAGAACCGACTCGGCATTGGCCAGAGCCGCACCGTCCTCGAGCAACGGACTGTGCAGGGCGGATTGGGCCGCCTCGTCGGCGCGGGTGAATCCCCGTCCCTCGCCGTAACTGAAGACGCTGACGCCTCCGCTGCAGCGCGCCACCATGCGCAGGGTGGCGAAATCGATATTAATCAGCCCTCTCTGGATCAGCAGCTTCCAGATGGCGAACACGCCCATGCTGAGAATGTAATCCGCCTGGCGGAACGCCTCCGTGGCGGTGGCGTTTCCGCCGGCCGCGGCGAAGAGGGCCTGGTTGGGGACCACGATCACGACATCGGCGTGATCCTGCAACTCGGCGATCCCCTGGCGGGCCTGGGCCATCCGGCGATCCCCCTCGAAGGCAAAAGGGAGGGTGGCAAAGGCGATGACGAGGGCGCCGGTTTCATGGGCGGCTCGAGCCACCACGGGTGCCGCCCCCGTACCCGTGCCGCCGCCCAGCGCTGCCACCACCACCACGAGGTCGATGGTGGAGCAGACCTCGCGCAGCCGTTCGAAATCATCCTCGGCGGCCAGGCGACCGACGGTGAGGTCTCCCCCTGTACCCATGCCGCGGGTGATCTTCTTGCCGATCTGCAACCGGACGACGCCCTGCATTCCGTCCAGTGCCTGGGCATCGGTGTTGATGGCGACGACGGAGGGACCGTGATCCCAGCCTGCTGCCATGCTGCTGACGGCGTTGCAGCCACCGCCGCCGACGCCCATCACGCAGATCTGTTTGGCCCCGATTGTACTGTCACCTGTTGGCATGCAAACTACTCCGGCTTAACGGCCTGATAGCAGGTCCTGGAAACGTTTGAAAAGGGTGCTTCCCCCGCGCCCGGCCTTGGCATCCTTGAAGGCGTAGCGGATCAATCCCGCGGCGGAGGCGTACTCCGGTCGCTCGGTGACGGCGGTAGGGCCGCTGAAGCCCATGGGGCGTCCCACCATGCAGGGAACGCGGAACATCCGCTCGGTGAGTTTGATCAGTCCTTTCATGTGCGCGCCGCCGCCCGTCAGAACCACGCCGGCGCCGATCTGGTGTTGAATGCCCTGCCGCTCGATGTCGTGCAGAATGAGCTGCAAGGTTTCGGTCATGCGCAGATGCATGACGTTGTTCAGTCCGGCGAGGCTGACCGTGCGGCCGGGATAGCCCACTTCGGGCGGCAGCGTCACGCGCTCCCCACGGCCGGCATCCTCGGAGAGAACACTGCCCGACTCGCACTTCAATCGGTCGGCCTGCCCCCGGGGGACGTTGAACGCCAGGGCAATGTCGTTGGTGACATGATCTCCGCCAATTCCCAGGGCACCGGCGGACGCAAAAACTCCAGCGGCATAGGCCACATAGGTTGTGGTCCCACCACCGAGGTCGATGACCAGGGCGCCGCCCTCCTTCTGTTCGGGGGTCAGCACGGCCAGGGCGGAGCATAACCCGCTGAAAGCCACATCGGTCACATCCATCGGAATTTCGCGCAACAGCTTTACGGAATTCCGGATATGGTTGCTTTTGGCATGCAGGACCAGCATGTCGAGCGCGAGGGTGGCGCACTCGAATCCCACGGGACTGCCCACCCGCTCGCCATCCACGTAGAAAATCTGGCCGACGGAGTGAAGAATCTGCCGTTCCGGCGGCAGATTTACGGCGCGTGCCACGGCGGTGACCTGTTCGACATCCTCGGTGCAGACCCCTTCGGCCGGGTTCAAAATGGGAATATTCCCGCGGTTTACCAGGCTCTCGATATGACCGCCGGAAAGAGCCAGATGAATCTGGTGGATGGCCACCTGTCCGGTCTCTTCCGCGCCTGCCAAAGCGCTCTTGATGCAGGTGAGGGCGTTGTTCAGGTCGGTCACTTCACCTTTACGGACGCCTGAGGAGGGGGATTCACCCATGCCGATGATGACAATATGCCCGTCCTCGCGCAGTTCGCCTACAAGGGCGACCACCTTCGAGGTTCCAATTTCAAGTGCCACCACGGGAGCCAAGGCCATAACCGGATATCCTATTCGTTCACAAAAAAGTGCTGTAGTGTTCCGAAAACCTCCCCGTCCTGCAATAAGGAAGTTCGTTGGCGCGCTAATATTCCTGCGCGGGAACGTACTGATCCCCGTACGTCAAATCCAGGTTCACCACGCGCCGCCCCCGTTCTTCCGAGGCACGCAAAATGGAGGCAAGATTCGTAATCTTCTTCTCGAGAATCTCGCGGGCTTCCGGTGTCATGGTCTGCCCCAGGCCTGGCCACCCGAGCCGGATACGCTCGCCGGCCGCCAGGTAGAGCTCCAGGTATTCCTTCGAACTCACATCGACCGAGGCAATCTTCACCTGCTCGCCCGCCTTGAGACGGTTACACGCATCGAGGGTCTCGATGGCGCCCAACACCTGCTGATCGACGCGGGATCCCGGTCGGAGATTGCCTTCCGCGCTCCCTGTGATCACAGGGAATTCACGGGTGCTGCTGCGCAAGGGGAACACGTAGCCCTCGCGATCCACGCCGTACAAGCTCCCCCGGCCCAACCGGGCCAGCGGCACGCGTTCCACAACGTTCACGATGACGGTATCGGGAAGCTTCCGTTGGATGACGATGGACTTGGCGACGGGTCGCTTCTGAAGGAAACGGGTTCGTACCTGACCCAGGCTCAGGGCGAACAGATTGGTGCCTTCGCACAGACCGGTATCAGTTCGAATATCCAGGGGGGTGATGACCTGTCCCTCCACGTGGATGGCCAGTTTCCGGAGGGTATAGGCCGGGTTACCCCAGAAAAGCCATTCGCCGGTTTTCCATACCAGAAAGCCGAGCAGCACCAGCCCTGCAAGGCCGGCCAGGGGAACCCAGGCGATCCGGGGCAGGAGCGCCCCGTGCCCCGATCGACGGTCGCGCGGGCGGGGTGCCGCCTTGGACGAACTGTCGCGCCGGTCACCGTCTTTTGAGCCGCGGCCTTTGTTGCCGAACCACATGCTGCTCACTCCTTCAACCCGCCACCGCTTAGGCCGGCCATTTCCATGATCTGCGCACAAAGGCGGGAAAAGCCGATGCCGGCCGCCTGCGCGGCTTCCGGTAGCAGGCTGGTCTCGGTGAATCCGGGGATGTTGTTGAGCTCAAGAACATACAGGGTGCCGTCATCCGTCATGCGGAAATCGGTGCGGCCCAGGCCGCGGCAGTTCAAGGCCCGGAAGGTTTCGAGGGCCAGCCTTCCGCAGCGGGCCGCGGTGGCCGGGTCCAGGGGGGCGGGACAGAGATGGCGTGACTGGCCCTTGTTATACTTGGCGGCATAGTCGTACCACCCGTCGGGGGCCACAATCTCGACCGCCGGCAGGACCGTCTCTCCCACGATGCCGACCGTCAGTTCACGACCGGGAATGAACGCCTCGACGAGCACTTCGCCGTCGTACTGGATCGCCTCCCGGAAAGCCGGCTGCCAGTCTTCCTCCTGCATGACGCGAAACACGCCGATGGTGGACCCCTGGCAAGGCGGCTTGACCACCACGGGGAGCGCCAGGGTGCGGGGTTGGTCCGGTCCCAGAACCTCGTAGGGGGCTGTTGGAATGCCGGCCTGCACAAAGACGTCCTTGCTCAGCCGTTTGTCGAAGGAGGTCCGACTGGCCCGCGGCCCCGATCCGGTGTAGGGCACGCCACGTTTTTCCAGCAGGGCCTGGACTTGTCCATCCTCGCCGAACTCGCCATGCAGGGCGATGAAGACGGCGTCGATGGCGGCAGGCAGATCCAGCGTCCGGCTCCAGACATCGACCTCAACGACCTCGTAGCCGGCCTCGTGAAGCCCCTTGGCGACGGCAGCCCCTGACCGCAAGGATACGTCGCGCTCCGTCGAAGGACCTCCCTTCAGCACTGCCACCCGATTGAATCTCTTTTTCCGTGATGCGTCCATACCTGTCCTGTCGCGATAAAACGTTCCGTCCTTCATAACGGCTCCCCCCTGCGGGCTCAAGCAAAAAGACGCTGCCCTGGTAATGA
>CAYOIT010000166.1:0-9561 GCA_964404035.1 uncultured Verrucomicrobiota bacterium
ATGGGAAGCGAATGCCCGCTTCTACCGGATTCAGCGGGCCTACAGAATGTCGGCCATGCAGGCCGGTGCCAGGTTCCTCGGCGTGACGATCTCGTGGTTCACTTGGTTCAAGTGGCGGGGGTAAGGGGTGGCATCTTTACGAAATACCAACCTTTTTTGTAGTACCGTCAGACTCTCGGGGCCAAATCCACTGCCAAATGTTTGGCAAAATGTTTGGCAATTCCTGCGTGAGCTTTCGAGGGAATGCCAAACATCACGCACAGGAGAGCCAAAAGAGAGGATGGGCGTTTCGCCCTTTATTTACAGGGCTTTCATGCAACGCTGTGCAATGAAAAGTTGGCTCGGGCGACAGGGCTCGAACCTGTAACATTCTGGTTAACAGCCAGACGCTCTACCATTGAGCTACGCCCGAACAATCTATCAAAAAGACCAACTTGTCATTGAACCGGCGCAACACTCTGGTTTCCGCCTCTGGCGGATCCGCCTTCGGCGGAAACAGCCAGACGCTCTACCATTGAGCTACGCCCGAACAGTCAATGCGCGCAATAATCTAGCGGCTACGTTGCTATTGTCAAGACGCCTTTCAGAGAAAATACGTCAGATCCCGCCCCGTAGCGCAGCGCCCTTGCCCGGCCCGAATACGGCGCACACATGGCGATGGATGTTCTCCGACACCAACGGCCCCACACTCCCCGCATTCTGCCGTACCAAACCGAGGTAACGCTCACCCATCTCCGCCGCGACTTTGTACCCCACATGCAGCAACTGCCGAAGATCAGGATTAAAGCGATCACACCCCGTATCATGCCGAAGGGCAGCGGAAAACGCCCCGGCAGACCAGCCGTTCACATCCCCCACGGCCGGCAACCGGTGCGGATCAATGTCAATCACCGTGGCGTACGGCTTGCAGAGTTCATCAAATCGGCCCAACGCCTTGGCGTAGACCTCTTTCGCCAGTTCCAGACCCGCTGCGCCCGACAACGCCAGTCCTGACAATTCCTCCAGCCACGTGGTCCCCGCCGTCTTGAGATGCAAGCCGGCGCCGTGTTTCTGGAGCATTGCCGCCATCGCCGGATAAAGGGAGTACTTGTCACTGCCGGAATGGACACTGAGCTTGAGGGTTTCAGGCAATCCAAAGGCCCTGATGGCGGCCTGGACGGCCAACACGTCCCCCTCGAATTCGCGCTCGAAGGCGGCGACGTCACCCACGTAATCGACCCCCTTGTTGAACCGTCCGCTAAACTTCGGGGCAATGGTCTGAGCCCGGATCCCCTCCTCCGCCACCGCCGCTAGAATGAGGAATAACTCCGCCGGTGCCTGAGGGCTATCAGTCTCATCCATCGAAACCTCGGCCACAAACCCCTCCTCCCCCTTCACGGCCGCCACGCGCCGATACGTCCGCCCCGCCTCTTTCACGGCCGGCAGGTACTTACGAGCCACAACCGCAAGGTCCCCGATCCCGGAGCCGATCCGGCCCGGCAGGGCCTTCAGCGAGTTCCGGTGACGGTCCACGAAGGCGGCCACCGCTGCATCCTCCACCGGCCCTCCGATGAAATCGGCCACATCTAGCGTAAAGAAGTCGGCGGCCTCAAGATACTTATCCACAATCCGCCCGCTAATGTGATCGGCATCGACAAAGTAAGCATCCTGCCAGCCAAGCTTCCGGACGGCCTCATCGGCCTCCCGGCGCACCGAGGCCGGCACGGTCCCGATGATGCCGTGCTCACGTTCGGACTTGTTCCAGACGGGAACGACGCATACCCCTTCGGCGCGCGCTTTGACCAGCGCCTGCAGTTGCGCCTCGCCCTGGCACCCAAAACGATCGCCAACCCCGATGGAATATTTGCCAAGTTTCATAGCGCTTTCTCCAAGTCTTTGGTTTTCATGATGTTGACCATCTCTTCGGCTCAATCGGTCACTTTTCAAAGGCCTCACGGAATTTATCGACCCTGCTTTGTAAAAGGAACTTGCGGGGATAGCAAGGCTTTGGCACCTTGCACATGTTTCAAGGGCCAGCTTAGCTCAGTTGGTAGAGCAGCTGATTTGTAATCAGCAGGTCGTCGGTTCGAGCCCGACAGCTGGCTCCATCTATTTTGGCCGGAAACATGCGTATTTCTTAGGAAATACAGTAGTTTTTTTTAGCAAGCGGGTTGCGCTTTCTGGCCCCTCCATGTGACTGCTTGCGTTACATCAACTGGATACATATCCGTGGAACGGGCACCCGAGGTCGATATCCTGGCTGCCAGTATCTTCTTGGCGAGGATGCCATTCCGGTCGAGCCGCGCCACCCGTTACGTCGTGACCCCCCGTGGCTAATCATCAGGTAATCATCAACCTGACGGCTACCTCTCCAGTTTGAGTCCTGACAATGATGCGCCTACCGGAAACAACGCTTGCCATCTTAGTGCGTAACCGGCTATATTTCTTGCCGGTTATGAGCGTATCCATCAACCATACTGATCTGGAGGGATGACTGTGATCGAGATTATCAAAGCCATGATCCTGGATTTTCAGGAGCGCCCACTCGCCACAGGCGTGCCGCGCCGTCTGGATGCCGTGCCGGTTCCGGGAAAGGCGACTGTCTGTATTGGGGTACGTCGCAGTGGGAAATCGACCTTTCAGTTCCAACTGATGCAGCGGCTGCTTGACCGTGGGATCCCCCGACAGAACATGCTTTTCCTCAACTTCTTTGACGATCGTCTACACAACC
This sequence comes from uncultured Verrucomicrobiota bacterium, assembly GCA_964404035.1. GTDB lineage: Bacteria > Verrucomicrobiota > Kiritimatiellia > CAIKKV01 > CAITUY01 > CAMBRF01. The sequence goes on from CAYOIT010000166.1 coordinate 2,711, forward strand.
TGCAGCAGGTGGGGCTGGGCGTTATCCTGGAGGCCTACTACTCCCTCTATCCGGAGAAGAAGCACACCGAAACGATCTACTGCTTTTTCGATGAAATTCAGGCGGTGTCCGGATGGGAGCCTTTTGTCGATCGTCTGATGCGTACCGAGAAGTGCGAGGTCTTCATCACCGGCTCATCGGCGCACATGCTGTCCAAGGAGATCTCGACGCAGATGCGCGGGAGGTCGCTGGCGTGGGAGATATTCCCCTTCTCGTTCCGGGAGTTCCTCGATTACAAGGGTGTTGATGGCAAGGCCCCTCTGTCCACCAAGAAGCGACTGCTCGTGCAAAAGGCATTCACGGAGTACTGGGAAACGGGAGGGTTTCCTGAAGTCGCCGGACTTGACCGTCATCTCAGGGTCAAGATCCATCAGGAGTATTTCAACGCCGTGCTGTTTCGCGACCTCGTCGAGCGTCATGATGTAGCCCATCCGCGGGCAGTGACCGACCTGGCCCATTGGTTGGTGGACAATACGGCTTCGCTCTATTCCGTCAACAACCTCACGGGATATCTCCAATCGCTGGGACACAAGGCACCCAAGTCAGCCGTCTCGGACTATCTGGCTTGGTTCGAGGACGCCTATTTTCTGTTCCCTGTGCGGATCTTCGACGCGTCCCTGGCACGGGCCAACACCAACCCAAAGAAAGTCTACTGTATCGACCATTCGCTAGTGACGTCGGTAGCCTCGGGCATTCTGGTCAACTCCGGACATCTTCTCGAGAATCTGGTATTCACGGCTCTGCGCAGGCTGACTGCCAGCATCTTCTACTACAAGAGCCGCAGCGGCAGAGAGGTCGATTTTGTGGCCCAGCGCCCGGATCATACCCGCCTACTGGTCCAGGCGTGCGAGTCGATGGCGGCGCCCCAAGTCCGGAAACGGGAAATAGCCGCCCTGAACGAAGCCATGGCTGAGTTGAAACTCGCCGTCGGAACCATCGTGACTCGTAACGAGGAAGAGGAAATCCAAGTCGAAGCCGGCACCATCTCCGTTGTTCCGGCCTGGCGCTTTCTGTTGGAGATGGCCTAGTCGAAAGAACTGACCGAGCCTGCAATCTGCCCGCGGATTACCGGTCTCCACATCGGCCCCACGGTCGATGAAGTAGGCCATTATCTCGGGTTGCCAGGTGTGGAAGAGGGTGTACATGGGCGCCCCGCAGGCTCTCCTGCCCGATGATCGGCTCTTCTGGCGTCACCTGCGCCAACTCCTTCTCAGCCTCTGCTCGCAGACCCGGATCCTCGATAGTCCTCTCGTGCGCCGTGATCTTGATCTCCCAGTCTTCGCCCGCCCGCGGTAGCGGGGTGATGGGCGGCGTCTGACCGGCCACCTTCCTCGCCCAGTATCCCAGCGGAGGCCGGGGTATCTCGTTACGCTTGCACAGCTTCGCGAATCCCACGTCGGAGAGTCCGTAATTTTTGGCCAGTTGCAGGACTGCCTTACACGCTCAAGCAGGTGTACCAGGAATTCGAAGCGCGATATGAAAGCACTTCCTTACCGCTCGGGGAGAAAACCGATGTCGTCCGGCAGGCCGTAGCTAGTTTCGTCGGGGAATTTCACGTAACCGAGCTCCACAAGAGGTGCCCGGAGGTCAGTTTGGATATGATCCGTAAGGTGTTGAAAGACATGACATTAGAGAAGTCTGTTGAATGCCTAGGCCGCGGGAAACAGGCAAAATGGCGGCGTATTGGGTAATCGGTAATGGTAATAGGTAATTTATTGGGTAAGTGTCATCTGCATTCTGCCGGCCCACCCTCGCCACGAAGCCATTCGTGAACTTGCGCGGATTGAGAATAAGCTGATCCTCGGACAGCATGAGGAGGCACTGCGCGATATTCGGGGCCGCGCTCGGATCGATTTGGCGAAGAAGTGCATCGAGACAGCGAGGAGTCCAGAATCGTCACCCAACCTCAGAGGGAAGGCGTGGGACCGGTGCAGGGAGTACCTGGCTCAGGCGGAGGGTGACCTAAGGAAAGCGCTCGAGTATGTCAAGAACCAGACAGACAGGGACTACATCGAAAAGGACCTGGAATTTCTGAGCACGATGAAGGCCTTCGCACAGCGTCCCCCCATGCGCCCGAAGGGGCCGGCGTGGCGCGGACACCGTGGGTCACGATACTCGTGGTCATTCTCCCATTTCTTCCTATGGCGGGCGTTCCATCTGCAACTGGACTGCGGAGAGGGAGCCGCCATCCGCCTCGACGACCATGTCTTCCGCGCAGAAGTGCTGGCCCTGTCCCACGGACATGCGGATCACTGCCGCGGTTTGATTGGCCTTCTGGATGCCCGGGCGGGTTTGAAAGGTGCAAACGATACGGCCCTGACGATTCTCTACCCCAAGCAGTCGGCCTTGATGGCCGACTGGATACGTGAGGCCGAATCCTTTACGGCCAGACGAGGGATGGCGGCCGTTGCTTTCCGAGCGATGGATGATGGCGATGCCTAGGTGGCCGCAATCTGAGGCAGCACGAAGTCACGCCGGGCCGGCGCCAAGGGATTACCGCCTTTCTTAACAAATATACTGCTTTACCCTTTCTGAACGCTAAGGTAATAGCTCCCCGTTAGTTACTCACCACTTACTTACTGGTTACGGGGACGCGTGCATGATGAATGTGAATGACTTGAGTTCTGGCAGTCTGAAAAAGTTGATCCTGATCAGAACAAAGATAGAGATACTGGAGGCCGAACTGGAGGCACTGGTCGAGGCCGCGGAGAAAAGAGCCCCGGTCTTGAAGCGTGAGCGCCCAGTGGTCCGACGTCCAGCAGTAAGACAACCGATGCTGCGAGAGGTCCTTGCAGGACTGTTACGGGCTGCAGGCAAGCCCCTCAGTGTTTCAGAACTCTACCAGGCGAGTCTGACAGCTGGCTACATGTGGCGTTCGCACAACCCCATCAATGCGCTGAACGTCAAGATGTACACCGACAGGACGTTCGTGAAGACGTCGCCCGGGAAGTTCGAGTTGCGGCAGAAAGAGTGACCGGCTCGCTGGAATCCTCGTGTCTTTCCTCATCCTTGGAGCCAGTCCGAGAATCTCCTTGCCGGGCCGATCTCGGGGGGCGGACAGGGTTTCCGACCGCCTTCACCCCGTCCCGACCTCCTCAAACTGCAGATCTTCGCCAGGTCCACCGTCCCGGAGGACGGTCAACGGAGCCCGCAACTCGTCGGGCCAGACCGCCGGCATCAGCGTTAACTTCGGAACCGGGGTTCCTTTGCGTTCCGCATCGATCACCTCGACGCACTTCAGCAGTAGCCCGCGGCAGTCAAAACCAAGACGGTGAAGGGGCAGCACATCGGTCGTCGACAGGGGGAAATTGCCGTGCGCCACGACGTCCAGATCCTCAGGGATTCTCACGGCCGTGGCCAGCAGGCCAGCCACGGCCGGTTCCACCAGGTTGTCGTCCGCCAGGATCAGTCCATCGGGACGCTCGGCGGCCGGTAGACGCATCAGCAGGCGGACAATACGCTCCGTGGCCTTCGTATTGCCGAAGTGGCAGGCCTGCATGCAGACCGGGTCGAGCATCATGCCCCGGGCCGTTGCTTCGCGGACCGCCGTCTCCTCGTCCCAAGGCTGCAGATTGGACGACACTTCGACCACGGCAAGCCGGCGGCGGCCGCGCTCCGCCAGGTAGTCCATGGCCCGCTTGATGAACGACAAGCCATCGGGTGCGACGGCCGGGATCCCCTCATAGGGAAGGTTCATGATGCCCACCTTTGGCATGGTCGGTTCGCTCAACGCTTGGCTCGCATGCAAAGCAAAAGGCGGTCCAGAGAAGATCAGGCCGGCGATGCGATGAGCCCGGACATCATCGAGAAGCGCCTTCGACAGACCATGCGGGCTCCGCTCATCCTTCGCGAAGTAGGTCTGGAACTCGCGGGCGCCTGGTGTGTGCAGCACCAAGGCCTCGTGGTGCAACGTCTTCCAGAACTTGGACCAAGGCCTGTCGACGGAGGGTCGCCATTCAAAGACCAGCCCGTAGCGCGAAAGGTAGGGCAGACTGTCGCAGACGAACGTTCCGCTTGCCCCACGGCTCAATACCAATCTGTCCTCGATCAGGGCCGCCATGGCCGACTGAACAACGGACTTACTGGTCGAAAACTGCTCGGCCAGCACCTCTCGACTCGGTAACTGCGTTGCGGGCAAAAATCGACGTTCCACGATCTCTGATCGCAGATACTCCAACACGGAATCTCGCTTGCGAATCTTGTCTGTTTTCATCGTAGTACAAAGAATGTCTATAAACTTGTAATTTATACTATGCGTCTTGTACTAAAACGTCAAGTCCAAACACGATCAGTGATGGATTCGAAGCAAAGTGGACGTTCCTGCCTGGTCCGATCGCAGGTGAACCCTGGCTATAAATCGGCAAACGGTACAGTGTTTCAAAAAATACCTGTACTAAAATACGTTACTCCTGTACCGTCTTAGCAGTTTGTGCCGATACCCCGGGTTCTGACGGAGCCTCGCCATGGCCTGAGGACGTGCAATACGGTGAGGTGACAACCTATGCAGACTCCGAGTCAGACCAGCGACTTGCCCGTCGCCGCGGAAGTGGATGTTCTTGTCGTCGGCGGTGGACCAGCCGGCACGGCTGCCGGGCTTGCCGCCGCGCGCCAAGGGGCGCGAACCCTCGTAGTCGAACAGTTCAACTGCCTGGGCGGAGTCGCCACGGCGGGGGGGCACGGCCACATCTCCAAGTTCGACGAAGAGGGCACCACCCGCCGGATCGTGGGCGGCATCCCTCATGAGATTGCCAGCCGCCTCGTCGCGGATGGCTATGCCACGCGGAACTCGCACGGGGTCTGGTTCGAGGTCGAGGGGCTGAAGCTCATCCTCGAGGACCTGGCCGCCGGGGCAAAACTGGACCTGCTCTATCACACGTTCTTCTGCGACACGATCGTTTCGCAAGGCGGCGCGGTCGGCGCCGTCGTGCAAAGCAAGGACGGTCGCCGGGTCATCCGGGCCCGCCGCCTGATCGATGCCACCGGCGACGGCGACGTCGCCTTTCAGGCGGGCTGCCCTGCCGAGACGGGGCGGCCCTCCGACGGACGCTGCCAGCCTGTAACGCTGATGTTCACGATCGGCGGCGTGGAGTGGCCGCGCGTTGAGTCCTGGCGCACCAGTTACCAGATGAAAGAGGTCTGGGAAGAGGCCCAGCGCCGCGGCGACATGCGGCCGTTTCAGAAGACCATCATGGGGTTCTGGTGGACGCCCACGCGTCCGGACGAGGTTGGCGTGAACTTCACACACATCATTCACATCGACTCCACCCACGCGGCCGATCTCACTCGCGCCACGATCGAGGGCCGCAAGCAGGCCTGGGAATCCATCGCCGTTTTCAGGAAGTATGTGCCGGGCATGGAACGCTGCTACCTGATCTCCACGCCGAACACGGTGGGCATTCGCGAATCGCGGCGCATTCTGGGCGACCACGTGTTGAGCGAGGACGATGTGAAGGGCCAACGCCAGTGGGACGATTCGATCGGCTACGGTTCGTTCTTTATCGATATCCACCATGTCGACGGACCGGGCATGGACGCCACCATCTGGGTGCCGGAGCGCGGGTTTAAGTACGGCATCCCGTACCGCATTCTCCTGCCTCGCAACGTGGAGCAGGTGCTGGTCGCTGGCCGCTGCGCGAGTTGCACGCACCTGGCGCTCGGCTCGCTGCGCGTGATGGTCCAGTGCATGGTCATGGGCGAGGCCGCAGGCACCGCAGCCGCCCTGTCGCTGCAGGCGGGCGTCACCCCGCGCGCCTTGGACCGCACCGCCCTGCTAAGCCAACTCCGCCGACAGGGCGTTATTCTGAACGAGACGGATATCCAACGCGCGAACTGACCCTTGAACACAGAAATCTGGTTTCCAACATTTTGTGCCTTGTATCAACCGAAGGAGAGCGACCTATGACCATGAAAAGCGTACGGACCGTGGGACTGGCGTGTGTGGGCCTGTGGGCATTGCCGGCCCTGGCGGCAACGGTGGAGATTCAGCGGCCCTTGCATCGGGTGGCGTATCAGACCAATGAACGCATCGATCTGGCCATCGTACGGGCCGCGGCCGAAGGGCTGGCGGCAGAGACGCTGACCGTGACCCTCGCCAGCGATGACGGGAGCGGGGCCGTGCTGCGCTTCCCCGCGCCCGCGGCCACCGCCGTCGGCACCAACGGAGCCCGCCGTACGGAGCATGTTTACCTCAACGGCCGCCTGCTGCGCCCCGGCGTTTACACGGTCGTAGCGGCAGTGGATGGGACCTCCGCCACCAACACCTTCGAGGTCCACACGCACCTCCGCAAGAGCCCCTTCCGGCTGATCGACTGGGGTTGCGCCACGCGCGGGCCACTCTCCGAAGCCCTCGGCCAGAACGGGGCCGGGTTCAATCTCCTGTATGCGTCCCTGGGCGGCCATGACCAGGATGCCAACATCCGCGGGGGGCTGGACTACATGCGCAACGACGCCCTCGGCGGCGGGCACCAGATGGATATGCGCCAGGAATGCGACTGGTCCGACCCCTACGTGCTGGCCGGCGGCGGAGCCCGGGCCTCGCGCCAGGTCTTCCGTGACCGCACCGCCCCCAATGTCATCGGCGTGCACTTCTATGACGAGCCCGGACTGACCTGGTCCAAGCACCCCAAGACGGGCGAATTTACCGGCCACGGCATCCCTGCTCAGGAGCGCGCCTTCCGCGCCGCGTTCGACCGCGAGCCGCCGTTCTACAAGGACATCCGGATGGATGACCCCGCCAGTGTGGCCGCCTGGAACGAGTGGTCCCGCTGGAAACTCGGCTTCATGGATGCCGCGTGGAAATACACCGCTTTCGC
>CAYOIT010000167.1:0-9532 GCA_964404035.1 uncultured Verrucomicrobiota bacterium
CACACCATGAACTCACTACTCAAGACCGGTTCCGGCATGATTTCGGCCTATGCGGCCCGAGGTCGACCGGGGGGTGCCGAAAAGCGATTTCTTATCAATTCAATTGGGTGTTGCATCCGTAGCCGTGGTTGTGATAATTTTCAGCCGACGGTGTAATTTGACGTTGCAGTAATTCAAACAAGGGGAGTGTCATGAGATCGTGTGTTCGTGTGTTTAAGGGTGTTGTAACGGGCATTTGGTCGCTGGTCTTGACGAGTGGCGTCGCGCAGGCGGCGGTTCCGGCGCAGATCGCCTATCAGGGACGGGTCTCCGTCACGGGGACCAACTTCAACGGCTCTGGATCGTTCAAGTTCGCGCTTGTTGACCTGACCGATGTGCGCTGGAGCAACGATGGCGCCAACCCGCCGGTCGTCGCCGTCACACTGCCGGTGGATCAAGGGCGCTTTAGCGTGCGGCTGGGCGATACCACGCTGGCCAACATGGCCGCCATCAGTCCCTCGCTCTTCGCCACTTATCCCACGCTCAGTCTGCGCGTCTGGTTCAACGACGGCGTCCACGGCTTCCAGCAGCTTGAGCCCGACCAGCTCATGACCGCCGCCGCCTACGCGATGATGGCCGACGGCATATCCGACAACGCCATCACCAGCGCCAAGATCGCCGACAACGCCGTCACCACGGACAAGGTGGCGGCCGACACGCTGAGCGCCGCCGACCTCGCGGCGGACAGCGTCACCGCCAGCGAACTCGCCGACAACGCCGTCGCCAGCGCCAATGTCGTGGACGCGAGCCTCACCGCCGCCGACCTGGTCGCCGACACGCTGACGGCGGCCGTCATTGCCACCGGCGCAATAGGGAACTCCGAACTCGCCGCCAACGCCGTCACCACGGACAAGGTGGCGGCCGACACGCTGAGCGCCGCCGACCTCGCGGCGGACAGCGTCACCACCAGCGAACTCGCCGATAACGCCGTCGCCAGCGCCAACGTGATCGACGAGTCGCTTACCGCCAGCGACTTGGGCGTAGGTTCCGTGGGGACCAGCGAAGTGGCCGACGACACGCTGACCGACGCCGACCTCGCGCGGGACAGCGTCACCGCCAGCGAACTCGCCGACAACGCCGTCGACAGTGCGGCCGTGCAGAACGATTCGCTGACCGCCGCCGACCTGGGTGTGGGTTCCGTGGGGACCAGCGAGGTGACCGATAACTCGCTTACCGACGCCGACCTTGCGCCGGATAGCGTCACCTCCAGCGAACTGGCCGACAACGCGGTCGACAGCGCCACCGTGCTGATCGATTCGTTGACCGCCGCCGACCTCGCGCCGAACAGCGTCACCGCCAGCGAACTCGCCGACAACGCGGTCGACAGTGCGGCTGTGCTGATCGATTCGTTGACCGACGCCGACCTCGCGCCGAACAGCGTCACCGCCAGCGAACTGGCCGACAACGCAGTCGACAGTGCGGCTGTGCTGATCGATTCGCTCACCGCCGCCGACCTGGGTGTAGGTTCCGTGGGGACCAGCGAGGTGGCCGATAACTCGCTCACCGCCGACGACCTTGCGCCGAACTCGGTGACGGCCAGCGAGATCGGGACGGGCGAGGTAGGCTCCAGCGAGATCGCCGCCGCCGCCGTGGGGGCGTCGGAACTGGCGATCGGCTCCGTCTATCCAGGCGCGTTGCAGACGGGCTGTGTCACGGCCGACGCCATCGCGGACGGGGCCGTGGGTTCGGCCGAGTTGGGCAACTCGATTAGTATCGGCGATGCGAGTAACTATGGGTACTTGTACCTCTACCACGACACCAACACCACGACGGGCTACACGATCAGGCTCGACGGCAACGCCAATTCGCTCACCATCTACAACGACGCCCACACCACCGCGGCCCTCACGGGCCTAAGCGGCAGCGGCGGCTACTCCGCGCTCTATGATGCCACAGGCGCCGCGCGCGTCACGTCGTACGGTGAAGGGGCAAACGGAGGCGGCGAACTCCGCGCCTATGATGCCACAGGCACCCTGAGCGTCAGCATTGAAGGCGCCGACACGGCGTCCACCGGCGGCAAGATCACGCTCAACGAGGCCGACGGTTCCGCAGGCCTATCGCTCTGGGGTCAGGAAGGGAGCGGCAACGGCGGTCAGATCGAGCTCCATGACGACAGCGGCGACGTGAAGATTCAGATCGACGGCGACGTCAACAACGCCGGGACCATTGTTCTGTACGACACGGACGGTCACGAGGGCGTCAAGATCGAAGGCGCCGAGAACGACACCAACGGCGGTCAGATCAACCTCTTCAATCAGGCCGGGCAGGTACGCCTCGAGTTGGATGGCGATGACGCCGCCACCGACGGCGGCTACGTGCGGCTGCTCAACGCCGCCGGCACAACAACCATCGCGCTGCACGGGGACTACGGCGGCACGGGCGACGGACGCATCGTGACCGACGAGATACAGATCACGGGCGGTAGCGACCTGTCGGAGCAGTTTAACATCAACGGCGTCGTCGAGCCGGGCATGATGGTCTGCATAGATCCCTCCAGCCCGGGCGAGCTGTGCGTGAGCGTCGAACCCTACGCCGCCACCGTGGCAGGTGTCGTCAGCGGCGCCAACGGCATCAAGCCGGGCATGCTGATGGGCCAGCAGGGCACGGCCGCTGACGGCTTCCACGCCGTGGCGTTAACCGGGCGCGTCTATGTCAAAGCCACCGCCGCCAACGGCCCGATCCGTCCCGGCGATCTGCTGACATCTTCCAGCGTGGCCGGACACGCCATGAAAGCCACCGACCCCGCGCGTTGCTTCGGCGCCACGATCGGCAAGGCCATGAGTGCGCTCGAAGAAGGCACCGGGCTGGTGCTCGTGCTCGTGCAGCCGCGCTGACGCAAGCGTCAGTGACCCATACGGGAAAGGATCGCGGTCATGCGAAGTTTGGCAAAGGCTCTGCGCTGCGGCTTGTGGCTGTTCGCGGCCGCGCTTCTGGCCGCCTCGGCGCGCGCTCAGGACGAGTGGACGGTCATGGTCTACATGGACGGCGACAACAACCTCGAAGCAGCGGCCATCACTGACTTCCTGGAGATTGCCGCCGTCGGATCGTCGGCCACCGTCAACATCATCGTGCTGCTGGACCGCACGCCCGGAGAGGATGAGCGCTATGGCGATTGGACCAACACGCGCCGCGGCCGGGTGGTCAAGGCCGACACGCCCACGGCCACCTGGGGCACGAGCATGGGCGAGCTCAACATGGGCAACCCGCAAACAGCGGTCGACTTCGCCGAATGGTGCATCGACAACTATCCCGCCAACCGCTATGCCTTCGTTTTCTGGGACCATGGCTCCGGCTGGCGCGACACGGGTGGCGAGATCAAGGAGCCGTACAAGTCCGTGTGTTCGGACGAAACCGACAACGATGTCCTGTATATGGCCGAGGTCACGGATGCCTTGGCGGACATCGAGACGGCGCGCGAGGAGATCGATCTCGTCTGTTTCGACGCCTGCCTGATGGGCATGGCGGAAGTGGCCTACGCGATCCGCGAGCACGCCTCCTACATGGTTGGATCGTCCATTCTCGTGCCGAACAACGGCTATCCGTACGACACCCTCCTTGCGGACCTCGTGGCAACGCCAACCATGAACGCCGCCACGCTGGCCCGGACGATCTGCGACCGGTACTACGACGAGTACGAAGGTAGGACCTTGGCCTCGTTCAGCCTGGCGGACGGCTATCACACGACCCTCGCGAGCCGTGTTAACACCTTTGCGCAGGCGCTGCGCACGCAGTGGAACGGACGCCGCGGGGTCTGCGCGGCCGCGGCGCACGGCGTGATAGATATCGTGGACGACATCGTGCTGTACGAACGACACGGGGCGAGCTGGCCCGACGCCAAGGGCCTGGCGGTATATTTTCCGGAAGCTTCGGCCAATTACAACGCCAGCTATGATCTTGCTTCGATCCCGTTCAGTAACGACACCGCATGGAACGAGTTTCTGGCGGACTTCTACAGCAATATGGGCGGCTCGTGGGTCGCCACGGCGCGCGACACGACCGAGGAGTACGACACCAGTTCCGCGGCCGGCATGCAGGGCCACCATGTGGACTTCTGGGACTTCTGCCTGAAGATCATCGACGGCGCGGCCGGCAGCACGAAGTGGGTCGATTTCGCTTACAGCGGCACGGAATCCGGCACCTACGCGCAACCCTACAACACGATCGCCGAAGCCGTGGCTGCGGCCGGCGCAGGTTACACGATCTGCATCAAGGGCGGCACGACCGGCGAAACACTCACAATCGACAAGAACGTCTATCTGGAGGCCGCTGGCGGCACGGTGACCGTCGGCGAGTAACGACGCGCAAAGAAAACGGGGTGAATTCATGAGAATGCTCTCTTTCGCTGCTGGCGCTTGGCTGGCGACGTGCGGCTTGTGTCTACAGGCACACGGCGCCGTGCGCCAAAGCGCTGCCTATGCCATCGCTACCGAGACGTGCGCTTCCGGCGGCGCGGCGGCTTCGGCGAACTACTCCCTGACGGCCGCCGTTCAGGACTGCGTCGGGGTCAGTTCGAACACGGCCGCCGGCGAGCTGTTGCGACACGGCTTCATCGGGCAGCTTTACGACGTGGACAGTGTCCTTGTGACAGCCGCGCCAGCGTCCGTGAACGAGGGCGCCACATGCCAGACGTACGTTGCGGCGCGTCTCGACGACGGCACCGTGCTGGCGCTGGCCGGCAGCGACGCCGCCTGGTCCGTGGCCGGCTGGCCATTGGCAGGCGTCGGCGCCGGCGGGTTGGTGACCGCCGCCACCGTTTACGCCCACACGTCGGGCGTGGTGTGCGCCCGCTATGCCGCCGTAGACGGCACGCTGCGCCTGACGGTGTTCGATGTCGACAAGGACAACTTCGGCAGCTATGCCGCCGACGGCCTCGACGATGACTGGCAGGTGGCCTGGTTCGGCTTGAACAACCCGAATGCGGCGCCGACGGCGGACGCCGATCGTGACCTGCAGGACAACCGCTACGAGTGGACCACCGGCACCGACCCCACCGACGGCGCTTCGCGCTTCCGCTTCTGGATGCAGATGGTGACCGGGCACCCGACGCACAGGGATCTCTGCAGCACGCCGTTGCGCCCCGGGCGCAGCTACATGCTCGAGTCCCGCACCAGCCTGCAGTCGGGCGACTGGGACGATCAGACATGCACCATCCGCGATGACGGCGAGCAACGCACCTTTACCGACACCGACGCGACCGCGCCCGCAAAATTCTACCGGTTGAAAATCAGTTACCCGTGAGGTGAATCATGCGACATGAAAGATATACGTGTTGGCCGGCGGTCGCGGTCGCCAGCCTTCTGATGGCGGCATCGCTGGCATCGGCCGCCGCGGTCCACTCCGGAGAGGGCGCGCGCGTCGCCCAATGGTGGCTCGCGCGGGAACTGAATGGCACATGGTCGCGTGTGCCGCAAAGCATCCGCAATACCCGACTCGCCGCGCTGGACCAGCCCCAAGTGCAGGCGATCTGGAAAGACGGGCAAATGTTTCGGTGCGGCAATTTGCCGGCGGCGGACGTCGAGGCCGCCGCGCATGTCGTCGTGTTCCCGCATGGCGGCTACGTTGTAGTGTCCGGCGACGACCGCATGCCCCCAGTGCTGGCGTTCGATGGCACGCGGCCGTTTGTGTGGGAGGGCGACGGCGGCGCCATCGCGCGGGTTCTGCTCGGGCGCATGCTGACGTCCTGGCGCGCGGCCATCGCCGGCGGCAAGGGCGTCGCCGTACCCCTCGCCACAAATCCCGCGTGGACCACGCTGCGGACGAAGCTTGTTGCTCTTGCCGATCCGCGCACGATCCCCGCTGGCGATGACGGCGGCCCCCAACCGCTGACGATCAACATCCAGTTGGCGACCGCCTCGTGGAGTCAAGGGGGGTTCTACAACGATACGCTACAGACTCATGTCGGCAACAACAACGGCGTTCCGGTGGGGTGTACGGCGACTGCCATGGCCATCTTGATGCGCTATTTCGAATGGCCCGCCACCGGGATCGGCAGCGAGGGCTACTGGGACGTGTGCAACGGTCTGAATTACTATCACAGCGTGGCCCTCGGCGCCACGTACGACTGGGGCAGCATGCCGGTCGGCAGTCTGACGAGCGTCAACGCGGATGTGGCGGACCTGATGTACCATTGCGGTGTCATGGTCGGCATGGACTACGAGGTGGGCGGTTCGGGCGCCTGGCCTTCCGCGACCGTCATGAACGGCAACTTCCGCTATCGCGGCACATGGGACATCACGTCGGGCCACGAGGCCCACATCATCGCCTGCATCAAGGCCCGCGTGCCGGTCGTGCTGTCGTCTCATACGCACACGATGGTCTGTGACGGCTACCGGGACACCTCCGCGCCAGCCTACTACCACATCAACGCAGGCCATGACGGCGGGAGCGACGGATGGTACAGCCTCACGACGTTGCCGGCTACCGATACGACCATCGACGCTTCGTATCCTTACAGCACACCCAATAACTTCGCCTACGCGGACGTCGGGCATTCCGGCAGCGAGAACGGCGATCTGGACTCCCCCTACAACACCGTTGGGGAAGGCGTCTCGGGCGTGACGTCCGGCGGACACTTGTGGCTCAAGGGCGGAACCTACACCGGGGCCATCACGATTGATAAGGCGATGACCCTGCGCGCCTATGACGGAAACGCCGTCCTGCAGTGACACTGGCCTGGCCACTGCGGGTGGCGTGGCTGCTACGGCTGAGGAACGGTGTTCATATTTCATGTGAGATAAGCCGCCATTAAAGGCCGTAGGGCTTCCACGCCGTCTCTCCATGAGGTCGTGGTTCGGAGGCTGGACCGGAGCCAGCGGATGAACTGTGGCTGCGTTGGGTGATTCTGACGCAATTCATGACCATCGGGTTTGGCTGACGCCCGCTTTGGTGGATTTGCACGCGTAACTCTCCTGAAGAGGCATGCCGCAATTTTGTAATCACATCAGGAGGACGCGATGAATCCACCCTTAACGCTCTCTCAATTGACCGATCCGCTGGCAGGCCGACGAGGAGGAAGACGATGTCACCGAAACATCCGGGGATGAAACCGATCCGGAACCCCTGAGCTGCCTAAACCAGCTCCGCATGATCGCGGATGCGAAAGAAGCGGTGATCATGGAACAGAGGTTGATCGACACCAGCGCCGTTCCCCGTACTGCGGTTGAAGATCAACTTCACGGGTCTTTGCCGCGCTGTCCTCAGGGCGGCGTCTATTCCATCAATCCCGCGAATCAGCGCCCCTCGTGCTCGATTCACGGGGACCGATATGTCGGTGCCGTGGATTAAACACCCTCACTATATTGGCGGGTCACTTGTCAAAGTGGATGCGCCTAAAAGCGGGCTAGAATGACGTATGGGTCCCGCCAGCCAGTAGCCAGTGCAACACGGGCTACTGGCTGGCGGGGCGCGCTTTTTTTTGTGCTATTGACCATCTTTTCCGCTTCTGCCATACTTTCCCATGACATCGCTACGCCAGACCGGTTTTGGCATGATTTCGGTTCGTGCGGGCCGGTAGACCGAAAAGCGATTTCTTGTCAATTGTCATTAACAGCGTTGGAAGGGATGTGTAAATTGAGCGTTAATTCAGTTAACGGTTGCTCGCATGTGCGGTCATTTCATAAACTATCGAGCAGACTCGGGCAATTTGCGAACATTGTGCCTCGACTCGTCATGGGTGCGCTTGTAAGTCTGGTGGTCAGCGGCTGTGTGCATCCGTTAGCGGTAAAAAATATCGGTGACTACGAATCGTACGCTCCGGTGTCCTTGGATAAACAGCTGGTGGTTGGAATCAGGGCCAACGGCCCATCACATAAGCCTGAGTCGAAGTTGATCTCGGAGGCCGTCAATTACCTCTATAAGGCCAACGTTAAACCCATCTATCCCTATTCGTCTGGTGCGCAAGGGAACAACAAGGTCGATGTGATAGCGGAATTCAACCTGACGTCGGAGTATTCTGGCTCGGGGTGGAATTTTCTAATCAATTTCCCGGGTTTCCTACTGTTCGCCCCTGCGTGGAACGGCTATGTTTACAAAGCCGACTATAATTTCGACTGTCGCTTGATGAAGCCGGGGGATAACAGCCTGATTGAGAAGTGGGATGTCCCTATTCACCTGAACATCCGACATGCGGACTTAGACCGCACATGGACGGAGGTTAGCTGGCTTGAGGTCGGCATCATCGCTTTTGTCGGAGGTGTTTGCTTCATTCAGTATGATGACGATGTGACTCCTCTGGTGATTAACCAGACGCGAAGCACACTCGGCGAGTATTTGAGTTCACAGTTGGTTCAGCATTTGAAAAAACTCGATATCGAGTCTTCCGTCGTGTCTTCGCCCGCACCGGCAGCAGATCCCAACGTCAAGTTGGTCAAGAATCTGCAAGCTATCGATGAGTTGCTTAAACTAGGCCTCATCACTGTGGACGAACACAAGAATAAACGTGAGGCATTGTTGAACGAGTCGCTGGTGAAATAGGACTCCCAGGGCAGGAGGTGCACTTTGAGAATCTCTTTTATTGGCAGGCTTTTTTTATGCGGGGCTTTCTTTTTGACGGGTTGTTGTTCCACTCGGTTTACATCGACCATCCGCAAGACGGAAGTAACAGGCGTAAAAGGGAAGGCCTATTTCAAGATTGTCAAAGCGACACCTCCGCCGCATCACTTTATGTGTGGCTCTCCAACCGGGTATGCTGTTGATAACAAGGATGACGTGCTAAGATCTAATCTGGCAATGGGCAGCTACAATATTTCCGAAGACGAGTTCCGTAAAAAAGTTTTCCAGGTTGCCATGGACAGGTATCCGGAGCTGTTCCGCGAAGCGCCGGATGCGATCCCTATTGATGTGACGGTAACCGGTAAAAACTCTTCGTCGACGGTTGCGTCAATTACTGCTGAAATACTTACTTTAACGCTGCTGGGTGGAATATTTCCCTTGCCGATTTCCGGCACGAGTGAGTTTGTTGTCCGCACGGAACTGCATGACATGGGGACTCCTGGGCAGGGAGCGCCTGTTCCGTTTATCCGTAGAGATGTGTTGTGGCTGACAGTTTTCACCCCGCTCGGGTTAATCCCGATCCCCGGCGAGACGGCCTGTGAAAAGACCAGTGAGGTTGGTCAACTGAAATCCTTCCAAACGGGAGGCGCTTTGACGCTCGAGGGTTTTGCAGACGCCGTGGTTGCAGGTCTAAACAATATGGACTTAAGCAAACTTAGCACCGGGAACTTAACCGTAAGTAACGGAAGGATTGTTCCCCGAGTCATAGAGGATCCCGTGCCGGAAGCTTCCGTTCCCGAGAAATTGAAGAGGCTCAAGGCATTGAAGGATCAGGGAGCGATTTCGGAACAGGAGTACCAGACGCAGAGGGCCGAGCTAGTTAAAAAGCTATAACTATTGGAATTGACTCACAATATTTGAACCCCCGGCGCGTTATGCAAACCATGCGTCATGGTGTGGGTGACTGAGCACGGCTTGCGCCAGACCAGTAACTATTAAACGT
>CAYOIT010000168.1:0-9414 GCA_964404035.1 uncultured Verrucomicrobiota bacterium
ATCTCGTCCTTGACGACAAACTCCTCGTCAGGAACGCTCGCCGCCTTGATGCTCAAGCCGATCTTGCGATCCACGGAATCGATCCGGACGATGCGGGCCTTCACTTCCTGGCCGGCCTTCAGCACGTCCTTGACCTTCTCAACGCGGTCATCGCTGATCTGCGAGATGTGTACCAACCCGTCGATGCCTTCCTCGATCTCCACAAACGCGCCGAAGGACGCCAGCTTCGTAACCTTGCCGGTCACCATCTGACCAACCTTCATTCGCGAAGTGATCGTGGACCACGGATCTTCCTGCGCCTGCTTCAGGCCCAGGCTGATGCGCTGATTGTCAGGATCGACTTCCAGGACGACTGCGGCAACCTCGTCACCCTTCTTCAGGATTTCGGACGGGTGGTTGACCTTGCGGGTCCAGGACATATCCGACACGTGCACCATGCCGTCAATCCCCTCTTCCAGCTCGATGAACGCGCCGTACGAGGTCAGATTGCGGACCTTGCCGCTCACACGGGCACCGATCGGGTAACGCATGCGCACGCCGTCCCAGGGATTCTCCTCGGTCTGGCGGATGCCCAACGCGATCTTCTGCTCTTCCTTGTTGACGTTGAGGACGACCACGTCGACTTCCTGCCCGACCGTCAGCACGTCCGAAGCGCGTGCAATACGTTTGGTCCAGGAAATCTCGGAAACGTGAACCAATCCTTCCACGCCCTGTTCGAGTTCGACGAAGGCGCCATAGGGAACCAGATTGACCACTTTGCCGCGCAGACGGCTGCCCACAGGATACTTGGCCTGGATATTGTCCCAGGGATTGGCCGAGCGCTGCTTGAGACCCAAGGAAACGCGCTCTTTCTCCTGATTGACATCCAGAATGACCACTTCGAGCGTTTCGCCGACCTTCGCCACCTCGGACGGATGGTTCAGGCGGCCCCAGCTCATATCGGTGATGTGCAACAATCCGTCCATACCGTCGAGGTCCACGAACACACCGAAGTCGGTGATATTCTTGACCACGCCCTTGCGGACCTGGCCGACCTTGATCTCGGTCAGCAACTCGCGCTTGCGGTCGCGGCGGCGATCCTCGAGCAACTCGCGGCGCGACAGCACAATGTTGCGGCGGTCGTCGTTGATCTTGATGATCTTGAAGTCAACCTTCTTGCCGACCAATCCATCCGGATCGTGAACCGGCGTAACATCGACCTGCGAACCGGGCAGGAACGATTCCACCCCACCGACGTCGACAATGAATCCACCCTTGACGCGGCTGCGGATCTCGCCTTCGACGATGCTGCCTTCCTTGTAGGTTTCCAGGACCTTGTTCCAGCGCTCCTGCTGTTCTGCCCGGCCCTTGCTGAGCATGACCATGCCTTCGTCATCCTCGATGCCTTCGAGCAGTACATTGAATACATCGCCGGGCTTGACCACGGAAATATCGGGAAATTCACTGGCATGGATCATGCCTTCGGATTTGTATCCGATGTCGATGAGGACGCCGTCCGGCCTGACTTCCAGGACTTTGCCCGGAATGATGGAGCCTTCGACGAAATCTTTGAGGGTGTCTTCGTACATCCGCGCCATCTGTGCCCTTTCGGTGGATTCTTCCACCGCCGCCACAGCGCGCTTCTTTGCCGTCTTTGTTGTCATACTGTTTACTACCGATTTGGTTGACTCAGTTCCACGAGCCAGGGACTGCCCGGCGCACACGCGCCAAGAACACCATGGCCCACCGACTAAGAACGCATGATAATCTCCGATAACCCGTTGCCGCGCAAGCCCAAAAAGCGGCCTGATGCTCCTCTTTTTTTCGTTGGGGCGGCCAGACTATCGTCGGCGATCTTCCCGCTTGTCGCCATACCTAAGATTCTTCGGCGCAACGTGATGCGAATCAAGAAGGTCGGCCTGCCCCATCAGGCGGGCAATGTGGCGCGGGATGGCGGCCTCGAAAACCAGGCGGGCGCCGGTCACAGGATGGGTAAAAGCGATCGATCGCGCATGAAGCGCCAGCAGCTTGTGCGGGTCTGCGGCCCGGCCATATTTGCGGTCGCCAACCACCGGGTGACCGGACTCGGCCAGGTGAACCCGGATCTGGTTCTTGCGGCCCGTGATCAGGTCGACCTCCAGTAGACAGAACGCGCGGACGGTCTTCAGAACCCGCCAGGCGGTCTGCGCCCATTGGCCCTTGCTGGCGTCGGGTGTCGAGTAGACACGGTGCGCGGCGTTCTCCGCCAGGTAGGAGGTGATCCGGCCTTCCGGCTTGGCGGGCGTGCCATGCACGACCGCCAGATAAGTCTTCCGGACGTCTTTCCAGTCCTCTTGCAGCTGGCGCTTGACCGGTTCGGTCTTGGCAAATACCAGTACGCCTGAGGTGTCGCGGTCCAGGCGATGAACGATAAAGATGCGTTGACTCGCGCGGCTGTACCCTCTCCGGACATAGTCCATCAGCAGCCGGTAGGCCGTACGATCACGATCCGCCTCCGTGGCGATGGTCAACAACCCTGACGACTTGTCCACGACGAGAAGCTGCTGATCCTCATGGAGAATCAGCAGCCCGGGAAGATGCTGGCGCCGGGGCGGACGCTCGTCTCTGCCCCTTGGTTCCCGTCGATCGATCATGGGTCAGTGATCCGCCGGAGTCAGGCTGATCATGTTCTCAAAAGCGTGGAAGCGATGTTCAAGCTCACCTCTGGTCAGGCGCTGCAGCCGTTCCAGGCTGAAGGCTTCCACCCCGAAGGAGGCCACCACACTGCCATAGGCCATGGCTTTTCGAATCGCGTCGGGCTCGATTCGTCCCTGCTCGGCCAGCGAGCCCATGAAGCCCCCCGCAAACGTGTCGCCGGCCCCCGTCGGATCGTTCACAACTTCGAGGGGATAGGCCGGCACCACGAACACGCCGGCAGAAGAGAACAACATGGCCCCATGTTCGCCCTTCTTGAGAATCACGTATTCCGGACCCCAGCTCAGGATCTTCTTCGCCGCCTTGACAAGGTTATGCTCGCCGGACAACAGGCGGGCCTCGGACTCGTTAAGCGTCAGAAGATCCACCGAGGAGATCACTTCCATCAATGGAGCGCGCGCTATCTTGATCCATAGATCCATCGTGTCCGCCACGACAAAACGGGGTGACTTCACCTGCTGCAGGACATGCAGTTGAAGTTCGGGCGAGATGTTGGCGAGAAACAGGAACGGGGTGTCACCGTACTCCGCCGGCAACTCGGGCATGAAGGACGCGAACACGTTGAGATCCGTGGACAGTGTCCGCCGGTTGTTCATGTCGGCTTCGTAAACGCCCGACCATCTGAACGTCTTCCCTTCCACCCGCTGCAAGCCTTTGAGGTCGATGGCAAAGTGACGATAGAGGGCCATATGCTGTTCCGGAAAATCGGACCCCACCACCCCCACCATTCCCGTACGCACAAAGAAGGACGCCGCCGCACAGGCATAGCTGACCGACCCGCCCAGAATCTCCTCGCACCGGGCCGTCGCCGTCTCGATAGTATCGAGCCCGACTGACCCCACCACCACAAGCTGAACTGGTTTCATGCTGACCCCCTCACCCTTTCTTCCGTTTCAAGTAGTCAATCAAGGCCTCCACCGCGAGCCGGTAGCTCGTCATTCCAAAACCCGCGATCTGGCCGATACAGGCGGCCGCCGTAAGACTGGTGTGGCGAAACCCCTCGCGCGCCTGAATGTTCGAAAGATGGACCTCCACGCAGGGGACCGCGACCGCCTGCAAGGCATCCCGGATCGCCACACTCGTGTGCGTATAGGCCGCCGGGTTCAGGATCAGACCGTCATACACGCCCCGGCTCTTGCCGATTCGGGTCACCAGATCCCCTTCCTCGTTGGCCTGATGCCACTCCACGGCCACCCCCTTCTCGCGCCCATACTCCTGAAGGCCTTTCATCATGTCCGCAAGGGTCAGGGAGCCATAGATTCCCGGCTCCCGGGTTCCCAGCAGGTTAAGATTCGGTCCGTTGAGAATCAGGATCTTCATGAGGTTTCCTCCCTTTTGCACATGCTTCGCCATGGGTCTCCGCCACGGGCTCCACCGCCGCCGCCTCGACCGCCAGGATGCGACCGTCTTCCAGGCGCACCTTGATGGTCTGGGAAAGAACATCCTTGTCGATGATCCAGCCCATGCCCTCCGGACACTTCACGCGGATGCCATCCTTGGGCAGGTTTTCACCCTGCCGCCGATAGCACTCGAACTCGTATTTCAGGCAGCACTTCAGCCGGCCGCACACCCCGCCGATCGTTGCGGGATTCAGCGCCAACCGCTGAACCTTGGCCATCTTCACGCTGACGGCATCGAAGTGCCTCAACCAGGATCGGCAACAGAGCTGGCGCCCACAGGCGCCCATCCCGCCCACCAATCGCGCGGCATCACGCACACCGATCTGCCGCATTTCGATACGCGCATGCAGTTCGGAACACAACGTCCTGATCAACTCGGTGCAGTCCACCCGATCCTCCGCCGTGTAAGTGACATGAAGCACCGCGCGGTCAAAGCTGTAGCGGACCTGCACGACATGCACCGGCAGTTTCTGCTCGTCCACTCGCCGGTGCACGGTCTTGGCCGCCATGCGGCCCAGAACCGTATTCTCCTTGGCCTTGGATTGGTCGTGAAGCGTGGCGCGCCTGACAATCATGGCGGCGACACCGTGCGCCGACAAGTCCCCCGACTGTTCGTCAAGACGGATCACCCGCCCGAATTCAGGAACCCGGGCACACTCCACCACACAAAGGTCGCCGGGGTGAATGGCAAGCTCGGACGCACTGACGGCATGCAGGACGGCCTCGTCCTCGAGCAATATTTCCGCGCTTCTGTGCACTACGCCCCCTGACTGACCAGACTGTTCATGGTCACCTGAATCACCGTATCCTGCGTGAGGTTACGGTCGAACTGCCGCTGCATGCCCTCGATGGTCTGAAGATTCCTCAAGGCATCACGGTAGGTCAGCCCTTTGGCCAGGGCGGCAATCGTCTCGGCCTGTTCGGGATAGCGCAACACGGAAGCTTCCGCTCCGCACACGGCCAGCAGGATGTCCCGGTGCCAGAACAGGAGGGCTCGCACCACCATGCTGCGGAGTCCCCTGAAACGGGCCTCGATGCGGGCATTGAGCGTTTCATCCGCAATCTCCTCGCCGTCGGCCCGTTCCTCTTCGTCTTCCTTCACACTCTTCTTGATCTGATCCAGCAACTGCCCCAGCAAGGCGCAGCGCGCCAGGCGTCCCATCAACCCGCCTTCGACCGGCGCCGCCAGAATCTCCAGCAGGGGCGTCCGCCAGGGTTCGGGCAAAGCCTCCTGTTCCGTCGACAGCACGATACGCTGACAACGGGATAGAATGGTAGGCATCATCGACTGGGGGTTGTCCGAGAGCAGAAGAAACAGGCTTCGCGGCGGCGGCTCCTCAAGCGTCTTGAGAAACGCGTTGGCGGCTTCCTCCCCCACTCGATCGGCGCCCACCAACACCGCAACCTTCCAGCTCCCCCCCATCGTCGTCTGGTAGATCAGTCGCTGCAATTCACGGATGCGGTCAATCCCTACCGTGCGCGACTTCTTCTCAGGCTCGATCCAGACGACATCCGGATTCGTCCGGTTCCGCACCTTCACACAGGCGGGGCAATCCCCGCAGGGTTTGACAATTCCCTCGCAGACCAGGCGGCTCACCACCCCTTCGGCGAACGGCAACCCCTCGTCACGAATCGTCCCCACCACGAGATACGCCTGAGCCACACGGCCGGCCGCCAGGGCGTCGTCGAAGGAGGCAAACGCCCGGGTCAATCTGGAATCTTGGGAAGACATGGTTTGAAAACAGCAACTCAGGTCAAGGTTTCATCTTTTCCAACACCACGTTCCAGATCGCGGCCTCCACAACCGCCTCGGCATGCATGCTGTCGATCACCTGAATGCGTTCGGGCCAGCGGCGGGCGAGTTGCAGGTATCCCGTGCGCACCCGTTCGTGGAATTCGACCTGCTCCCGTTCAAACCGGTCATGCGTCGTCTTCTGTTCGCGATTCCTGAGCGTCAACCGCTCCATCCCTGTCTGCGTTTCGATATCGAGCAGAAGGGTGAGATCGGGCAGGCACCCTCCCACCGCAAACGTATTGATATCGAGAATCGCCTGAAGATCGAACCCGCGGCCATACCCCTGGTAGGCGGTCGTTGAATCGATGAACCGGTCGCACAGCACCCACAGTCCTTTTTTCAAGGCGGGCAGAATGACATGGTTCACCAACTGGGCACGACTGGCCTCGAACAACAGGAGCTCGGCCTCCGGACAAATGGGTTCGCCGGCATGATCATGCTGCAGAATGCCGCGGATGGCCTCCCCTGTCGGCGTGCCTCCCGGTTCACGCGTGGTAAGAACCGCATGCCCCTGCGCCTTCAGCCGCTCCGCCAATCGCCGGATCTGAGTCGATTTACCGCCGCCTTCCGGTCCCTCGAAGGTAATGAATTTTCCAGACTGCGTCATGGCCTGTCACTCTTCCTGCAAGCGTCGCGTTGCCGTAGTATTCCCAGTCTTCATTCTGACTTCTGACTTCTGGATTCTCTCCCCTTACTTCTTCTTCAGTTTCGGTCCTTGCGGCGTATCCTGGATCACCCATCCCAGTGTCGTGAGCTCATTTCGCACGCGATCCGCCTCGGCCCAGTTCTTCGCCTGCCTTGCCGCCTGCCGTTCTTCCAGGAGCTTCACGGCGGCCTCTGGAACGGCGTCCTGCGGCTTCGCCAGGAACCCCAGCACGCGGTCGAATGCGGCCATCAGATTCCGCACGGCGGCCGCCTGCTCCTTCGCGACCGAACCCGCGTCCAAGCCTTTGTTGCCGGCGTGAACGAGATCGAACAGAGCACCGAGCGCTTCCGCCACATTGAGATCATCCGCCAGGGCAGCGTCGAATCTTCGACGGGCCGTTTCGGCCCAGTCCGGGTAAACCCACCCCTGCCCCTCCACGGAGGGGACCAACGGCTCCTTATCCCCTCCCTGGAGGGGTTGGGGGTGGGTCTCCCTTCCTGCGTCGGCAAGTTCCTTGAGCCTGTCCTGGAACTCATCCAGTCGTTGAAGCGCATTTCGCGCCGCCCCCAGGGCCTCGAAGGAAAAATTCAGCGACTGGCGGTAATGGCCTGCCGCCAGAACGTAGCGGGTCTCGCGGCCGGAATACCCCCGATTCAGCACGTCGCGCAGCGTATGGAAATTACCAAGCGACTTCGACATTTTACGCCCATCCACAACAAGGTGCGCACAATGCATCCAGTACCGGACAAACGGCTTCCCGCTGGCGGCTTCGCTCTGCGCGATTTCGTCCTCGTGATGCGGGAAGATGTTGTCCACTCCCCCGGTGTGGAGATCGAAGCTCTCGCCCAGATACTTGGTGCTCATGGCCGAACACTCGATATGCCAGCCCGGCCGCCCTCGTCCCCACGGAGACTCCCAAGCCACGTCGCCGTCTTTCTCATCCCAGGCTTTCCACAGGGCAAAATCCGCTACATTCTCCTTCTCGTACTCATCGTGCGTCACCCGGGCGCCTGGTCTCAGCCCCGCCATGTCAAGATGCGCAAGTTTGCCGTAGGACGGAAAACTCGACACACTGAAGTAGACCGATCCATCTTCCGACCGGTAGGCATGTCCTTTCGCAATCAGGGTCTGGATGATCGCGATCATCTCGGGAATATGATCCGTCGCGGCGGGATAGAACTCAGCCGGCTCGATATTCAGCGCTTTCAAGTCCTCAAAAAACGCCTCCTTGAACCGCCGGGTAAAGGAATCCAGGGACTGGCCGGCCTTGGTGGCTCCCGCAATGGTCTTGTCGTCCACATCGGTAAGATTCATGACCTGGATCACGTCAAATCCGAAATACTTCAGCGTCCGCCGGAGCAGGTCCTCAAAAATGTAGGCCCGGAAATTCCCGATATGCGCAAAGTTGTAGACAGTCGGCCCGCAGGTGTAGAGGCGTATGCGGCGACCTTCCAGTGGAACCAGTTCCTCGATCTGATGGGTAAGCGTGTTGAATACTTTCATGACAAGCGGGAGGATACAGAATTAAGGCAGTGGAATCCAGAATTCAGAATGGAAAAAATGCGGGACACAGTAAGCTGGGTTCTATCTGAGCGCGCGGAAGGCGGCCTCAGAGGCCCAGATCTCTGTTCCATAGCAACGAAAGGAACTCTCTCCACGGCAGGATTCGCACCCCATCAGTCGTCACGCGACTGAGCGACTCCATACAGACGATCAAGGTGTGTTTCGGGCGGTATTCACCTAACAACGTTCTCACGCCCTTCAAATCGGCATCATGCACACGAGCCGAAGCCTTGACTTCCAGGACGACATCAAGATCCCCGACAACAAAGTCGACCTCCATTCCCGAACTCGTACGCCAATAATAGAGCGGAAGATCGGGGCTCCGATACGCTTGAAAGGCCAACAACTCCATCAGGATGAAGTGTTCGAAGGACTTGCCGAACTCCGGAGTTCCGAACTGAGGTTGCCGCCGTGCGAGGTAGTTCGACAACCCAACATCGAAGAGATAGAATTTTTCCGTCTCGATCATGCGCCGCCCCTTGGATCGCGTCCATGGCGGAAGCCGGATTCCAAGCAATGTATCATCGAGAATCTGGAAATAGTTGCGCACAACTTTGGCGCTCACACCGGACTCCCGTGCCACATTTGTATAGTTCAACAGTTCACTTGACGTGACCGCCGCCACTCTCAAAAACTCGGCGAAAGCCGGAATATTTTGCACTCGCGCTTCTTCCGCGATTTCCTCCTTGAGATAATCGGCCACATAGGCTCTCAGATCGGCGATGGGATCGGGAGAAAGAAAATGCGGGGGAAGCAGACCCGAAATCATCACCTTCTCGATATCGAACCCTTCGGTCTCGCCGAAAGTGAGAGGTCGTAAGGCAAATCGCCACGCCCGCCCCCCCAACAGGTTGGCGTGCGACCGACGTAACTTCCTGGCGCTTGAACCCGTTAACAGAAACTGTGCACCGGCATTTTCAATAAGCCAGTGAATTTCGTTCAGCAGTGATGGAACCATCTGGATTTCATCAACCACGATGAGCCCGGAATGCCCTCCATATCGCTCCCGCAGTAATGAGGGACGTGAGGCATACTCGGCGAAAACATCCGTCTTGAGGAGATCGATCAGCGGCTGATTGGGAAATGTCTGGTGAACCCAATAACTCTTTCCCGTCTTACGGGGGCCCCAAAGGAAAGCTGATCGCCCTTGCGGCAAATCGATCACCAAGCGCCTTTGAACAATCTCACTCATCAGGGAATTATATCCGGATGAACTGACCAATCAAGGCAAATTATCCAAAGTTGCCGCCACCATCACACAACCATCGCCTGCTTCGCACGATAAGCCGCGAAGTCATTGGCAAAAACCGTATCCGCAGTGCCGACAAAACCGATCC
>CAYOIT010000169.1:0-9353 GCA_964404035.1 uncultured Verrucomicrobiota bacterium
TGGGGCGTCACCATACTCGAGCACCCTTGAAAAAGCAATGCCGGCGGAACCGGCCGCGGCCGAATGGGGCGATTTGAACGTTGACGGGATGCCGGGTGCTGGTGATATTCTCCACGCATCGCGCGGAACGGCCGCGCGGACCACATAAGGAGTCATCATGCTGAGAAAGTCTGTATTGCTGGTATGTCTTGGCCTACTGGGTTTGGTCGGGGTCTCCTGTCGGCAGTCACCCGATGTGGTGTATCAGAAGTCCGTCACCGAAGCGCAGACGCTCCTTGGACAGGGCGAGACCAACCGGGCGGTGGGGGTCCTGCGAGGGCTTTTCGACAACAAGCGCTTCGCCATGTACCGTCCCAATCTGTTGAGTTCCATGCTTCAGTTTCAACTGGGTGCCGGCGACGTGGCGGGCGCTCAAAGCCTCTTTCTCGAAGTGGCCGACCGCGATCCTGTACTGGCCGCCTCCACGGTGGGAATGATCGAAGGCACCCTGTTGGCCCAGGGTCAAAACGAGGAACTGGTGGCGTGGTGTGTGCGCCTCCAGGCGTATGCCTTTGAAGAAGGCGTCCTGATCAACCTGGCGGATCAGCATTTCCGGGCGCTCGCCGCGGCGGGCAAGGGTGAGGAGATCCCGGCGGCCTTGATCGTCTACCTTGGAAAGTTGAAAGAAGGGGCAGCGCTGGGTCTGGCTCAAGGGCAGTTTGGCAACGCCATGGGCGCCGGTCGGCCGGCCGATGCGGAGCGTATCATGGCGGCCATCGAGAAGCATGTCGCCGACTCCCCGCTGCGAAAAGGCGCATTGGTGGGAATGAAGGTGGACTTGTTGATTGCCGGCAACGATGGTCCGGCTGCCGCCGCCTATCTGCGCAAGAACCTCGACCAGATTCCTGATGACAGTGCCGTACGCAATCTGCGAGTCATTGGCGATACGTTCATGAAGGCCGGTGATCTCGACGCCGCCGACGGCTTTGCCGGGTTTGTCCTGGAAAATGTCAAGGGACGTGCCGGTGTTCGTGAAGCGGCGGCGGCGGTGTGGGTGAAGACGGCGGAGAAGCGCGGTGGGATCCCCGTGTTGATCAATCGACTGGTGGAACTCAAGACTCTTGGGTTTACGCCCTCCTTCATTCTTGATCAGACAGACGGTGTCTACTCCCTGCTTCTGGATAAGGGGAAGAAAGAGGATTTCGGCCCTTTGTATGCGCTTTGTGACAGTTTTTACACCGCAGCCAACGATGAAGGCGTGAAGCGGCGCTTGATCGGGGTCCTCCTCGATCTCGGCTTCTATCTGGAAAAGTACGAGGAATCACTGAAACTGGTCGAGACAGGGATGAAGGGATCCGATCCTGATCAGACGGCGATGCTCGTCTGGAAGATCAAGGGGCACCTGGCCCTTCAGAAGGGGCAGACACAGGAGGCCGTGAAGAATTTCCGTGAATTCATGGCGTGTATCGCCAAGGGGTCGGGGTATGACTTCGACCCGATCGACAATACGCGCGTGACCAAGGACATGATTCTGGGCCTCAATGCCAAGCGGATAGGGGACATCCTGGCGAAGGCCGGAGACCAGGCCGAAGCGTCCAAGGCTTATGCCGAAGCCCGCGAAGACTACGCGAAGGCTTTGAAAGAATTTCCTGATGCGAAGACGAAAGAACACCAGAAGATTCAAGTGCAGATGGCCGAAATTCCGGTGAAATAGAGACACGAGGAGAACCCACCCCAGACCCCTTCCAGGAGGGGAACCGATGTGATCCCCTCCCTGGAGGGGAAGGGGCGGGTCAACCAACTGAAGCGAGGCAGTATGTGGGAATACACTGACAGAGTGATGGATCATTTTCGCAATCCCCGAAATGTCGGGATTATCGAGGCGCCTGACGGCGTGGGAGAAGTGGGCTCGCTGGCTTGCGGCGATGCCTTGAAGCTCATGTTCAAACTGGACAAGGACGGACGCATCTCGGACGTGAAGTTCCAGACGTTCGGATGTGCCAGTGCCATTGCCTCCTCATCGGCCCTCACGGAACTGGTCAAGGGGATGACTCTGGAAGAGGCGGCGAAGGTGACGAATCAGGACATCGCCACTTTCCTCGGGGGGCTGCCTGAGCAGAAGATGCACTGTTCCGTCATGGGCCGCGAAGCGCTGGAGGCGGCGATCGAGAACTATCGGAGCGGCAAGACGGAAAAGAAGATCCTTGCCGGAAAAGTGATCTGCAATTGTTTCGGCGTTACGGAGGAGGAGATCGAGCGCGTCGTGCGTGAGAACGGTCTTTCCACGGTGGAACAGGTCACCAACTACACCAAGGCCGGCGGTGGCTGCGGCAAATGCAAGGGCGACATTGCCCTGATTGTTGACCGGATTCGGGCCGAGCGCCTGGAAGCCGAACGCAAGACCGGTGTTCAGGCGGCTCCGCGCCGGATGACGGTGATGGAGAAGATCCGCCTGATCGAGCAGACCATCGAGCGCGAGATCCGCCCGATGCTGAAGAATGATGGCGGCGATATCGAACTGATCGATGTGGAGGGCAATCGCGTCAAGGTGGCCCTCCGCGGCATGTGTGCCGGGTGTCAGGTGGCCCACTTCACGTTGAAGGATGTGGTGGAAGTCAAGTTGCGGGAATTCGTCTCGCGCGAACTCGTGGTAGAGGAGGTCCGGGAGTGAAGACCGTCTATCTGGACAACAATGCGACGACAGCTGTGGCGCCTGAAGTCAGGGAGATCATGGACCCCTTCTTTGGGGATCTATGGGGGAACCCGTCCAGCATGCACACGTTTGGCGGGCAGATCAGGAAGCACATCGAGCACGCCCGGCAACAGGTGGCCACGCTTCTTCATGCTGAGCCGTCCGAGATTATCTTCACCAGTTGCGGGACTGAAAGCGACAACGCCGCCATTCGCGGGGCTGCCGAGGCGGTGGGGCCGCGAGTGAACGTGATCACGAGCCGGGTGGAGCATCCGGCCGTGCTGGGACCTTGCCGGTACCTGGGCGAACGTGGACACCGGGAGTTTGAGGTGGGCGTGGACGCCGCGGGGCAACTTGACACGGTACAACTGGGCGAGTACCTGCGCGAGGGGCCGGCGGTGGTCAGCCTGATGTGGGCGAATAATGAAACCGGGGTGGTGTTTCCGATTCCGGAGATCGCCGCCATGGTCAAGGCTGCCGGCGGAATATTTCATACCGATGCGGTTCAGGCCGCAGGAAAACTGCCGATCGACGTTAAGGCGGTCCCTGTGGACCTGCTCTCCTTATCGGGGCACAAACTGCATGCGCCGAAGGGGATCGGGGCTCTCTACATTCGCAAGGGAACGAGGGTGAAGCCTTTCATGCTGGGTGGCCATCAGGAGGATAACCGGCGGGCGGGTACCGAAAATGTGCCCTACATCGTCGGTCTTGGAAAGGCGTGCGAACTGGCCCTGGCGCATGCGGCTGAGGACGCGGGTCGGATGGCCGCCTTACGCGACCGCCTGCAAGCCGGGTTACTGGCCTCCTGCCCTGATACTCGGGTCAACGGGGATGTTCATCACCGTCTTCCGAACACCTTGAATATCAGCTTCGAATACATTGAAGGGGAGTCCATTCTATACATGGCGAGCGATGTTGGCATCGCCGCCTCATCCGGTTCAGCCTGCACGTCGGGTTCCTTGGAGCCGTCGCATGTGCTGCGGGCGATGGGCGTGCCTTTCACGGCGGTGCATGGCTCGGTGCGCTTCAGTTTGAGTCGCTACACGACCGCGGAGGATATCGATCATACCCTGAAAAGCCTGCCGCCGATTGTCAGCCGACTCCGCGCCATCTCGCCTTTTGTGCGGAAATGATTGTTGATTTCCACGCCCATGCCTTCCCCGATGCCATCGCGCCACGAGCGATGGCGCGGCTGGAGTTGGAACACTGTAAGGCGAAACATGACGGAACGGTCTCAGGACTGCTTCGTTCGATGGACCGGGCCGGGATTGACAAGGCCGTCGTCTGTTCCATCGCGACGAAGCCCGAGCAGTTTGCGCCCATCCTCAGGTGGTCGCGCGCCGTGGCGTCCGACCGTCTGATTCCTTTTGCCTCAGTTCATCCGTCCGATCCTGATGCGGTGGCGCGGATACGCGAGGTGAAGGAGTCGGGATTGAAGGGGATCAAGCTGCATCCCTACTACCAGGACTTCGATCTTGGGGACGAACGGCTGGATTCCTTCTATCAAGCGATCGCCGACAGCGGTCTGGTCCTGGTATCGCATACGGGGTACGACATGGCCTTCCCGCAAGACCAGCGGGCGGCCCCGCTGAAGAGCCTGCGCCTCACCAGCCGATTTCCCCCTCTTCGTTTTGTAGCCACTCATTTCGGCGCCTGGCAGGACTGGGATGAAGTGGAACGGCAGCTGATCGGGAAGCCTTTGACGCTGGAAATCTCGTTGACGCTCGAATACCTGTCGTCCGAGGTGGTCCGACGGATGATCCTGGCGCATCCGTTTGATCGGGTGCTTTTCGGCACAGACTCACCGTGGGGCGACTCGTTGGAGGCCCTCCAGCGTTTGCGGGCGCTCGAACTCGATGATGTTCTTTTCAGGAAGATTTCCTGGGAGAATGCGATGCGCCTGCTGGCATGAGTCAATTAGTGGAAGATGAGGACACGGTGCAGGTTTCTCTGGTTGACGGGATTGCCCCGATTGATGTATCAATTTCGATAGGTATGGCCGACAATACTTCTAGCATTTGTGCGAAGACGCCTATCTTCCAGCGGGATTCTGATCCATTCACTCGATTTGCTGGAGGATTGTGCCCATGAAGGTATTGGAGCATCTTCTCGAGTCCATGTGCAAGCGAGGGGCCTCAGACCTTTTGCTGACAGTGGGAATGCCTCCCCAGTTTCGCGTGAATGGGGTGATGGAACCGTTTCAGATGGAACCGATTGACGCGGCCACGCTGGAGCGGATCGCCTTCAGCGTGTTGGGCGAGGCTCGTATGGAGCGGCTTCGAGCCGATAAGAGTGTCGATTATTCCAAAGGCTACGAGGGGCTGAGTCGTTTTCGCTTCAATTTCTTTTACCAGCGCGATTCGATTGCGGCGGCGGTTCGGCAGATCCCCTTTGTGATTCCTCCGTTCGAGGATTTGGGGTTGCCCGAGATCGTGAAGCAGTTCGCCGTACGTCCGTGCGGGTTGGTGTTGATCACGGGGCCGGCGGGCAGTGGGAAGTCGACGACGTTGGCGGCGATGCTGAACTACATCAACGAGACGCGTCGCCTGCACATCGTCTGCATCGAAGATCCGATCGAATACCTGCATCATCACAAGCAAAGCGTCATCAATCAGCGTGAAATCGGGGCCGATGCCCATTCCTTCAGCGATGCGTTGCGCAGCGTGTTCCGGCAATCGCCCGATGTGATCATGGTGGGGGAAATGCGGGATCTGGAGACGATGCAATTGGCCCTCAGTCTCGCGGAGACGGGTCACTTGATTCTGGCGACTCTTCACACCCAGGATTCCACCCATGCCATCAACCGCATTGTGGACGTGTTCCCGCCCGCCCAGCAGCAGCAGATCTATGCCCAGTTGGCCATGGTCCTGGTCGGGGTAGTTTCCCAGCAACTGTTGATCACCAAGGATCGCTCTCGGCGTGTTCTGGCGTGTGAAGTGATGAACGTCAACAACGCGATCCGTCATCTCATCCGCGAGATGCAGGTGCAGCAGGTCTATTCGGTGGTCCAGACCGGGCGTTCCGAGGGGATGATCACCATGAACGACTCGCTCAAGGAGCTTTGCGATCGAGGACTGGTGGACGGGGAAACCGCCCTGAGTCGTTCGCCGCGGGCGAAGGACCTGGCCCGAATGTTGATGTTACCGGTGAAGAATGGAAAAGGGGAGAGGCAATGACTATAAAAGGAGACTGCATGAGCATGCGAAACGGGATATCCGTTCTGCTTCTCGGGATCGGAGTGGTTTGGATGGGTGCCTCAGCCGACCGGGTGTTGGCCCAGACGCAAACGCCCGGCGTGGCCGAGACCGTGGCGGAGCCGTCCTCCGACCTGGTTACCATCAATGTTGACGATGGGATGATCGTTCAGGTTCTGAATGCCTTTTCGAGGCAGACCGGACGCAGCATCGTGGTGGGGCCCGATGTCACCGGAAAGGTGACCGCCCGGTTGAGTAATGTCCAATGGCGCGATGCGCTGGATGCCATTCTGAGGCCCTATGGGTTTGGATACTACCTGGTGGGCGACACAATCATTGTGACGACGACCGAAAAACTCCCCAAGATGGCGCCGACCGGGGCCACGAGTTCACCGGCTGTTGGGTCGGTCCTTCCGGTCGCCCCGCCCCGGGTGCTTAAGGTTTTCACGCTGAAGTACCTGGATTCCGCCGATGTCGAGGCGATGATCAAGAGTCAGCTTTCGCCCGTCGGCACCGTTGGCCGGTTGGTGATGCAAAGTCAGAGTTGGAAGGAAACAGGCGGTGGTGCCCAGAACAGCACCAGTTCCGAGAGTCTTGGGCGGTTGAACAGATTCTCCGAGGAGCTGGGGCAGGTCAAAGGCAAGACGTTTGTTGTGGTGGATACGGCGGATGTCATTAAGCAGGTGGAAGCCATTCTCGCGCAGCTCGACAAGATGCCGACCCAGGTCCAGATCGAGGCGAAATTTGTCGAAGTCCGCGCTAACTTGTTGCGCGACATCGGCTTTGAGTGGGGGACGGGTGTGGGTGGGGCCACGGCGCCCGGGGTGAAGACCATTGGTACCACCGGGGGCGGGGGGCTGTATGCCGCTGGCGCTCAGCAGATCAGTGGAACGGTGACGCCGGCCGGGTTCGCTCCGCTGAGTTCGGGGGTGACCGGAGCGCGGCCTCTTAATGCCGGAATGTCACTGGCCTTCCAGAAACTAACCGACTTTCAGTTCGAAATGTTGTTGCACTTGCTGGAGGAAGATTCGTCATACAATGTGCTTTCGTCACCGCGCGTTCTGACCATGAACAATCAGGATGCTGTGATCATTGTGGGAACGAAACTCCCGATTATTAAGTCCACCACAGAAAGCACAAGCGGGGGGGCGCCGACAACTTCGACAAGCTTGGAGCGCTACGAGGACATCGGCATCAAACTCAAGGTGCTGCCGCAGGTGTGCGAAGACAACTTCATCAACCTCATCGTTCACCCCTCGGTGCGTGACCTGTTGTCGTATCAATCCGGCAAAGTCAGTACATCGGGAGGGGGGAACGTATCTTTGACGGAGTATCCCGTAGTGGCTACCCGCGAAGCGGAAACGCAAGTCCTGGTCAAAAGCGGTCAGACCATTGTCATCGGCGGCATGATCCGGGACAGCAAGCAGACCACGCAGTTGAAGGTGCCGTTCCTGGGGAGCATCCCTCTGATCGGGATGCTTTTTCGGCGCGATACGGTCTCGACGGAGAAGACCGAGCTGCTGATTTTTCTGACAGCGATGATTCGTAATCCGATCGATGACGAGGGCGTTAAGGCTCCGACGGCGATGACGAAAGCGCTGGCGGTCGAACCGGAGAAGACGGAAGCAAAGTGAACCTTTCAGTATGGTGGGCACTACGTTGCCCGCCGATGCCGGGCGACGTAGCGCCCGGCCTGCTTGAGTGTGCGTAATGCGACTGAGGATGCGATGACAGAAATTCGGCTGGGAAATGTTTTACTGCAGAGGGGGCTCATTCGAGAATCGCAGCTCGATGAGGCGATCAGTCGTCATCGTGAGACCGGCCAGTTGTTGGGCGAGGCGCTGATCGAACTGGGCTATGTGACGCAGGACGACATCGGACGGGCTTTGGCCGAACAACTTGGGATCCCTTTTTTCGAACTGGGCGAGGACTTCCGCATGGAGAAGACGGAGGTCAAGCTGGTTCCCGAAGCGGTCGCCCGGCGCTGCTGCCTGATTGCGGTGAAGAAGGAGTCGAGCCCTTCCATGACCCTTGTGATGAAGGATCCTCTGGATGTGGAGGCGATCGACACGGTGCGCTCGCTGACGCGCCTGGAGATTCACAAGGCGGTGAGTTCCGAGATCCGGATTCGCGCGGCGATCGACCGGTTCTACACCGCGGAGGCCCACATCGAACGCGATCTTCAGGATATCGCGGATGTTGAGACTGAACCGTTGAGTTCGGCCTTGGATGAGCCCCGCGTGAATCCCGATCAGCTACGCGTCCTGGCCAATGATGCCCCCGTGGTTCGGTTTGTGAACCTTTTGCTGATGCAGGCCGTGCGCGACCGGGCCAGTGACATTCATTTCGAGCCCGGGGAAAAAGATGTGACGGTGAGGATTCGGATCGACGGTGTGCTGCGGGAGGTGACTCCGCCGCCGAAGGCGCTTTACCAGGCCATTGTCACGCGCATCAAGATTCTGTCCACCATGGACATTGCCGAGCGTCGGTTGCCCCTGGATGGCCGGTTCAAGTTCACGGTCAACGACCGGGTTATCGATATCCGCGTCTCGTCGTTGCCCCAGGTGCATGGCGAAAAACTGGTGTTGCGGGTTCTGGATCGCAAGTCCCTGTTGGTGGACATGAAGGACGTGGGCTTCAACGAGATCCTGTTGAAGCGCTTCAAGCGGATTCTGCAGGTGCCGCACGGCATCATCCTGGTGACCGGTCCGACCGGTAGCGGCAAGACGACGACCCTGTATGGCGCCCTGAACTATCTGAAGGATCCCGCGTGGAATATCCAGACGGTCGAGGACCCGGTGGAATACTTGATGCCGGGCATCAACCAGATGCAGATCAAGCCCCAGATCGGCCTGGATTTTGCCAGCGCCTTGAGGTCGATTCTCCGGCAGGATCCTGATATTATCATGATAGGCGAGATTCGTGATCTGGAGACGGCGCGCATTGCCATGAGGTCAGCGTTGACCGGTCATCTGGTGCTCAGCACGTTACACACCAACGATGCTCCGTCCGCGCTGTGGCGCCTGCGGGATATTGGCATGGAGTCCTATCTGATCGCTGCCACCATCAAGCTGATCGTTTCGCAACGGCTGGTAAGGCTGGTGTGCCCGCATTGCAAGGAAGTGAGAGTTCCTTCCGAGGAAGCCCTTGAGTTCGCCCTGAGTCACTGTCCCGATGCGGCGTCCTGGACCTACTATTACGGCAAAGGGTGCCCCAAGTGCAGCAAGACGGGATATCGGGGCCGCAGTGGAATATTCGAATTTCTAGAAGTGACTGACCCCATCAGGGAGATGATTCTGCAGGAGACCGGGGGTGTCACCTTCCGGAATAAGGTCATTGAACTGGGGATGGAGACGTTGGTCCTGAGTGGTCTGGGAAAAGTCAAGGAAGGGGCTACGACCCTTGAGGAAGTCATGGGCGTTTGTGCCGGTGACTAGCTTCCTTGCGAATCGAATCGGGAGCACGAGGGCAGTCGTTTGAACGACGGA
>CAYOIT010000170.1:0-9283 GCA_964404035.1 uncultured Verrucomicrobiota bacterium
GGCGCTGAGACGCGGAGAGCGCATCGTGAGTGCATTCGCTTCAAGTCCGAACTCGACATCAAGACCACAACATGCCAAATTCAGTCTGAATTTGGATCCAAAAGGAAGGAGTGCTCCATGCACTTGAGTGAGGCGGTCATTCCAATCAGCGAGATGAAGAGCCATACGGCCAGACTTGTGAATGGCGTGGTGGAGAATAGGAGGCCGGTCATCATCACGCAGAACGGCCGGGCGCGGGTCATCGTTGAGGATCTCCGCACCTATGAGGAGACACAGGAATCGTTGGCCATGCTCAAGGTCCTCGCGATGGGGCGGCAAACTGTTCAGGACGGGAAGTTCAAACCCGTCTCCCAGGCGTTTGCCGATGTCCGGAACCACCTTCTGCACCACCATTCCCGATGATGCACCGTGTCCACATCACCGAAGAGGCCGAGAAGGACCTGCTGGATCTGTGGTCGTATGTGGCCGCGAGCGACGATGCGGGCAAAGCCGATGCTCTGCTGGACCACTTGGAGGAGGTGTGCGGAAACCTGGCGCACTCACCTGATCGAGGGCATATTCCGCCTGAGATGGAGCGACTGGGCATCGAGGCCTATCGCGAGATCCACCACAAGCCGTATCGCGTGATCTATGAGGTCGTCGGCAGGAATGTCTTCGTGTATGCCGTGGTGGACGGCCGGCGAGACCTTCAAGCGTTCCTTGAGCGCCGCCTGTTGCGGTGAAGCATCGTCCCGGAACCCGTTCGCTCGGTCCAGCACGCCGCGCCGCCGTTCATCTGAGCGGTTCGAACGGCAAAGTGTAGATAACGACGTCGCACCTGAGCGACAGCGGAGATTCAATCGGGAACTCAGCCGGCCGCGCGGCTGCGCCGCGAACAAACCCTCGGGTAACTTGCATGCGCGGTTCCTCCACAAGTACTTGCGTACGAAAGCAATCTGGAACTCAGGAACTCACGAAGAGTCCTTTGCCCTCCCCTTCCTGACTTCCTGAGTTCCAGATTTGTCCCTGTCCCGACGGGTCAAGTTATAGGCAAGGAAATCAGGTGAAGAGGCGGGATTTCTTGCCATGAGTTCCTGAGTTCCAGATTCGATTCTGCCTTTTGGTTCCGGCTATGCCGGGTTAGGGCGAAACCCGACTTGGGCGTGAAACATTCCTGATGGCTACTCTGTTTAACTGAGACAGAGCGCCAAGGAGGCTTGGAAGACGATGGATGTGAGCGATGAGGAATTGATGCTCCGGACGCAGCGCGGCAACGTGCATGCCTTCGAGCTGCTTTTCGAGCGCTACCGTTCGCGGGTGTTTGGGTTCATTCTTCGGATGCTCAATGGCCAGCGGCAGGAAGCTGAGGATCTGATGCAGGACATCTTCATCAAACTGTT
Source organism: uncultured Verrucomicrobiota bacterium (assembly GCA_964404035.1). GTDB lineage: Bacteria > Verrucomicrobiota > Kiritimatiellia > CAIKKV01 > CAITUY01 > CAMBRF01. The sequence goes on from CAYOIT010000170.1 coordinate 1,380, forward strand.
CAAAGCCAGGGAAATGTATGAGCCGCGGGCGAAATTCGCCACCTGGTTGTTTACCATCGTCCGAAACCACTGCTTGAATTTCGTCCGGTCGCGAACCTATCTTCAAGCCCGGAAAACCGTTTCACTGGAAGGTGGGGAGGCGCCACCGATCGAAAGGGTCGCGTCTTCGGAGTCCGGGCGGGGCAGGGCTGGAGCAGCCGAGATTGACGAGCGGCTGGAGCGGGCGATCCGGAGTCTGCCGGAAATGTACAAGGACGTCTTTCTGCTTCGCGCTGTGGACGGCTTCAGCCATGACGAGACGGCTCGCATTCTGGGGTTGAAACCGGCCACGGTCAGGACGCATTTCCGGCGGGCAAGGCTGATGCTGGTGGACAAGTTGGAAGGCTCGCCGACGGCGGGTCCGGCTGAGGGGAGTGTGGCATCATGAACTGTGCATCCTGTGGCGAATGGCTGGATGAGTATCTGGAGAACGCTCTGCCGGCGGCGGCACGCGCCGAGGTGGAAAGTCACCTTGCATTGTGTGCGGCCTGCCGTGAAGAACTCGACACTTGCCGGCGGCTCGCGGACTATCTCAAAGAACTTCCTCATTCCGAACCCGGAGCTGAAGTCTGCCTCCGGGTCAGCGAGGCCATCCATGCAGAGGACCGGCAACCACGGCGCACCGAGTATGGACCGGTGCTGGATTTCGACGAGTTGGCCGGGTACCTGCGCGTGGACGCGGCGACGCTGGAGCAGTACGTGGGGGAGATTCCCTGTTTTGAGCTCGGTGGCCGCCTGCTGTTCCGCAAGGCCAAGGTCGAAGAATGGATCGAAAGGCACGAAATGAGGGTGGGGTTCAGGTTGGAAGGGTCTGTTGCCGAGGGGTGGAGTCATCCGGTCAACGTTGCGAAAGGAGACATGTCATGGATGCTACTGCAAAGGAACTAGTGGTGTTTTGGCGGAAGTTGGGTCGCTTGCTGGAGTCGGGGGTTCCGATTCTGCACGCTATGGATGTGATCAGACAGGAAACGGCCAACTCGGAACTGCAACAGGCCATCGACGGGATACACGCGATCATCAAGGAGGGCGGCTCTTTTCATGAAGGGCTTTCCAAAACCCCGAATCTCTTCCCGCTCTCCGTTCGCACGATCATCAAGGCGGCCGATGCCGCGGGACGGATGGATAAGGCCATCTTTGAGATTGCCGAAGGTATTGAAGAAGGCAGCCTGTTGCCCGAAGGCGCTGAACCTCTCCTGGTGGCCAACGCCGTTGCACCCAAAACCGAAGAGGCGGACGCTGCCGGCGGCGGTGCGACGACAGGGGGCGATGACTCTGAGATCCCCGTCATCAAGTTGGCCAGCAGCATTCTCCACGACGCTTGGAAGGCGCGGGCCTCGGATATTCATCTGGAGAGCTCCAACGGTGACCTGAGGGTTCGTGTCCGAATTGATGGTGTGCTGCGGGATATGCCCGTGGTCGAGGGGCGCCTGGCCGGGGCGGTGATCAGCCGACTCAAGATCATGGCCAATATGAAGGTCGCAGAGCAAGGGTTGCCGCAAGACGGCCGGATCCAGCTCAATATCCAAGGTCAGAGTGTGGATCTGCGCGTGTGCGTGATCCCTTGCATGGATGGGGAGAACATGGTGTTGCGCATCCTCCCGGCGCCCGCCCAACTCCCCAAGTTGGAGGCCCATGGGTTCACGGCTCCGAAACTTGCTCTGCTGCGGTCCTGGCTCGCCAAGTCGTACGGCCTGATCCTGGTCGCGGGTCCGACGGGGTGCGGAAAGACGACAACTCTCTATAGCATGGTGGAGGAACTCAACCGACCTGAGGTGAAGATCCTCACGGCTGAGGACCCTGTGGGGTACCACATTCAGGGCGTGAGCCAGATGCAGATCCGGCCATCCCACGGACTGACGTGTGCCGCGGCACTGAGGGCGATTCTACGGCAGGATCCGGATGTCATCATGGCCACGGAAATCCGCGACCTTGATTCCGCAAACATCTTGATCCATGCGGTCCTGACCGGTCACCTCGTTATGAGTACCCTTCATACACCTGACACGTCTGAGGCGCTTCAACGCCTGACCGATATCGGTGTGGAGCCGTTTCTGATCGACAGTACGCTGATTGGCATCATCTCCCAACGCCTGGTTCGCATGGTGTGCCCCAAGTGCAAGGAGGAGTATCAGCCCGAATCCCGGGTGTGCGGTTCGATCAAACTGCCGCCCGGTGCCCGTTTCTTCCGCGGCAAGGGGTGCGAACACTGTTCACAGACCGGGTATCGCGGCCGCACCGTGATCCACGAGCTCCTGGAGATGGATGATTCCCTTCGCAAGGCCGTGAAGGAAGAAGCCGGTCCTGCCAGGTTCAGGGAATTGGCCTGCCGCGCCGGCATGGTGTCGCTGCGCGACGATGGGATCGCCAAGGCCAGGGAGGGCATCACCACGCTCGAGGAAGTGCTCCGAACCTGCTGACGCTGATGGGTTCCCGCCGCCGCCCGCGCGACGGCGGGACGGGGTCGGTTCTTCTCAGCTCACGGTCTGGGCGGAGCGGCGACGTCGAGGAAGGTCGTGAGGATCTCCTTCTGGCTGCCGCCGATCGCCAGTTTGAACCGTCCCGGTTCGACCACCCACTGCATCGACTCGTTGAGGATGGCGAGGTCGGACGCGCGCAAATCGAGCGACACCCGCCGGCTTTCTCCAGCCCGCAGGTGAACCCGCTGAAATCCCTTCAACTCGCGAACCGGGCGCGTCGTGGAGGCCTGAAGGTCTCGCACGTATAACTGCACGACTTCATCCCCGTCGCGCGTCCCGGTGTTCGTGATGGAGACCGAAACCACGGCAACGCCGTCGGGGGCCATGATCCCCGGCGTCACGTCGAGGGCTTCGTAGCGGAACGTCGTGTAGCTCAGCCCGTAGCCGAACCCAAAGAGCGGCGTGCCGGGCTCGAACACGTAGTCTTTCCGGGCGGTGGGCTTGTGGTTGTAGTAGACCGGAAGCTGATTCGCGGAGCGTGGCACTGAAACCGGGAGCCGGCCGGCGGGGTTGTAGTCGCCGAAGAGAACCTCCGCGAGGGCGCGGCCCCCTTCCGAACCGGGATACCAGGCCATGAGCAGCGCCCGGGCATGTTCGGCGGCCCAGTTCATGTTGAGCGGCCGCCCGGCAATGTAGATGACGACGAGCGGAGTGCCTGTGGCCTCCAACTCACGAAGCAGTTCTTCCTGAACTCCGGGAAGCCCGAGTTCACTGCGGTCCATGCCCTCGCCGCATTCGAGTTCGACTTCGGCATCCTTGGAGATGACCGAGGCGCCGGTGTCGGCATGGGCGGCATCATAGCGTCGGGCACTTGAGCCTCCGACGACCACCACGGCCACGTCGGCCCCGCGCGCGGCGGCCAGCGCTTCCGGGAACTCTTCACGGGCAGCCCCCTGAATACTGCAGCCCCGGGCATAGCGCACCTGGCAGTCCGGCCCCGCCAGTGAGCGGATTCCGTCGAGCACCGTCCAGACACTGTCGCGCGGCTGCGGACAGACATAGTGGCCGAACTGATTGGCGGGCCGGTCGGCATTCGGGCCGATGACCGCGATGGTCTTCACGCTCCTGGAGAGCGGCAGAAACCCGTCGCGATTGGTCAGGAGGGTGATCCCTTCGCGAGTGACCTGGCGGCAGAGTTCCCGGTGGGCCTGGCACCCTACGATTTCGGTCGGGGCGGATTGGACATAGGGGTGCTCGAAAATGCCCAGCCGGAACTTGAGCTGCAGCACATGGCGGACGCATTCGTCCACATCGGCCAGCTGGAGCTTGCCCGAGTCGAGTGCCTCCAGCATCTGCAGGCTGGCGAAGTGCTGCGGGAAGGTCATGACACTGTCCAGCCCGGCATGGAAGGATTTCCCTGAGGCCTCCTGAAGGTCGGCGGCCACGCCGTGAGACAGCAGCATCTCGACGGAGCCGCAGTCGGACATGACGATCCCTTTGAACCCCCATTCGCCCCGCGGCAAATCGGTGAGGAAGTAGCGGCTGCTGGAGCAGGGGACTCCATCGATCTCGTTATAGGAACCCATGATGGCCAGCGCGCCGCCTTCCTTGACGGCGCGGCGGAAGGCGGACAGCAGGACTTCGTGGAGTTCGCGCGGCCCCACGTGGGCCGGAGCGCTATTGTGGCCGCCTTCAGGTTCACCGTGGGCCGCAAAATGCTTGAGCGTGGAGGCGAACCCGCGCCCATCCGCGCCGGGCGTCTGGAAGCCCCGGACCATCGCGAGCCCCAACTGGGAGGCGAGCCAGGGATCTTCTCCAAAGGATTCCTCCACCCGCGACCAGCGCGGCTCCCGGGCGAGGTCAAGAATCGGCCCCAGCCCGATGGTGACTCCCTCGCTTCGCGCTTCAGCGCCCACCACCCGGGCCACCTTTTCCAGGAGCTTGTCATTCCAGGTACTGGCCAGAAAGGAGCCGGGGGGGAATACCGTTGAGCGCAAGGCCATGAAGCCGTGGACGCACTCCTCGGTGAACAGGAGCGGAATGCCCCAGCGGGTGTTTTCGATGGCGTAGTGCTGAAGGGCATTGATGGCGGCGGCGCCCTCCGCCGGAGACAGGCCTGTTTCGAGCGTGAGCTTGGTCCAAGGGTCGGCCCGCAGCACGGCGTAGAGGATGCCTACTCCATGTCCCCCGATCACCGGCTTGAACTTGTCCGAGACTTCAAGGGTTCCGTTTCGCCGCTCCCAGGACTCCCAGGCGAGAGGCTGGGCGAGCTGGCCGATTTTCTCTTCGACGGACATCCTGCTGAGCAGATCTTCGGCCCGGCGGTCAATCGGCAGAGAGGAATCCTGATAGGCGTATTGCATCGTAGTGTCCCTTCAAGTGCGGTCCGGAAACGTGAAAAGGGCGAAACGTACCACAGGCCTGCAAAAGTGCAAGGGTAACTCAGTGCGCGGCGGCAGTCACTCCCGGCATCCTGCTTGACCGGTGGGCGGCGACGCCCGATACTATTCGGCCATGTCATTCACGGTCCTCTTTTTATGTACCGGCAATTACTACCGGAGTCGATTCGCCGAGGTGCTGTTCAATGCGTTGGCGGCCGGCGAAAAGGTCAGCCTCCATGCCGAGTCGCGCGGCCTTGCCACGGAGTTGGGTGTGAACAATATCGGGCCCCTGTCGCCCCACGCCTTGAAGGAACTTCAAAGGCTTGGACTCGGGGACGGCACCATCACACGTTTTCCCCTGCCGGTCAGTGAAGACGATTTCTCGAAGGCCGACCTCATCGTCGCCCTCGACGAGGATGAGCACCTTGACATGATGCGGCAGCGCCACCCCGAATGGGCCGATCGCGTGGAATACTGGAATGTTCGGGACCTTTGGGCGGCGCCCCCGGAGGAAGCCCTGCCGGCCATCGGCAGGTTGGTGGAAACCCTGGTCAAGCGGCTGAGACCGCGCTAGGGACAGCGCGGTCCACCTTGGAGAATACGGTAGCGCACTTAGTCTTCCACGGGAAGAACCCTGCCTTCATAGAGGCAGACTTCTGTCATCTGGATGCCGAGTTCGGACTCGTAGCGGTCCGCCAGGCGGCCTTCCTGTTCGGTCATCAGCGAGACGGCGTAACCCTTCGCCCCGGCCCGCGCGGTCCGGCCGACACGGTGCAGATAGGCTTTGCTTTCCGTCGGCATATCGACGTTGAAGATGTGCGAGATCCCCTTGATGTCGAGGCCGCGAGCCGCAACGTCCGAGGCAATCATGACCGTCACGCGGCCGCTGCGGAAATCATCCATGGCTTTCTTCCGCTCGCTCTTGTCGAAGGCCCCGTGCAGGTCGGCTACCGCGATTTTGTGGTGAGCCAGTTTGGCCGCAATGGCCTCGGCGCGTTCGTTGCGGTGGACAAAGACGAGCGCCCGTTCCGGGCGCAACGCATGGATCATCTTGCGTAACACGTCCGGCTTGTCGCGTTCCTCGCAGAGCAGGTAGAGATGCTCGATGTTGCTGTTCACCTGGCTGGCGCCGGCATGGATCCTGAGCAGTCCGGGTGCCAGGGCTTCCGCCTCGCTGGTACACGCCGGTTGCTCGGTGGCCGAAACAAAGATCATCTGGCGTTCGCGGGGGACGTGACGCAGGATGGCCCGCATCGTGGTGAGGCTGCTGCCCTCCAGCAGCCGGTCGGCTTCGTCGATGACCACGGTTTTGACGTTCTGAGCCTTCAGCTTGTTCAGATCGATCAGTTCGTTAATCCGGCCGGGAGACCCGATCACCACCTGCGGTTTCTTCTTCAGCTTGTCGATCTGCCGCTGCATCAGGGTGCCGCCGATCAGCAGCACGGAACGGATCGGCAGACCGGAGTTCTGCGCCAGGAGACCGGCCTGCCGCTGGATCTGGATGGCCAGTTCGTGGGTCGGAACAATCACCATGACCTGTGTGGCCTCCAAGGCCGGGTCGATCCGGCAAAAGAGCGGCAACAGATAGGCAAGCGTCTTGCCGGTTCCCGTTTCTGAGTTGAGGTAGGTGCTGGTGCCGGTCAAAAGCACGGGTACCGCCTGCTCTTGGATGGGCGTCGGTTCGGTAATGCTTTCCTTCGTCAATGCCGCTACCAGAGCCGGCGGAAGTCCTAGTTCGTTGAATGTCATGGTTCTCCTCTGGACGGAGCATAGCAGAAAGCCGGCGCCCCGCGGGTTAAAAAGACAAGCCCGCCGTTTCCGGTTTTGCCGCTCAAAGCCAGCCCGTGGCCCGGGCGAGCAACTTGACATAGTAGACGTAGTTGGGCCAGGAGACGTCCGAGGGTACGCCATGGTCGCAACTCGGGATGTAGCCGCCATCGCGAATGACAGGCATCAGGCGTTCGATCTCCGCCTCGATCTGGCGTCCGCCCTTGGCCATCATCCGCTTATCCACGCCTCCGCAATAGGCCATGTTCCGGCCGAACCTGCCACGAAACGCGACGATGTCGTTGCCCGCCGCCACCTCGATCGGATCGCACATATTGATGCCCGCCTCGATCCAGATCGGGATCAACTCCCCGATGTGGCCGTCCGAATCCATGGCGAAGATCGGCACTTTATGACGACGCACGATTTCGGCCCAACGCTGATAGCAGGGGAGGATGAATTCGCGGGTCATGGCCGGTGAGATCATGGCATGCTCTTTATACGCCATATCCTCGGACAGGTGAATCTCGTCGGGGGTGACGTGCCGCAAGCCCTCTTCCAGCAGTCCCGCCACGTATTCCTGCCAGAAGTGGATCATCTCGCGGATCCACTCCGGATCGTCATGGAACAGGATGCAGAGCGATTCGAACCCGAGCCACTCGCGCAATTGCCAGAAGGGGCCGGAGAACATCCATTGCAGCGGCCAGGTCCGGTCGGAAAGCCGGCGCCCGAGTTCCGACGCGTCAGCGGGATAGCGGGCGGGGTCGGCCGCGCGATAGCGGCGCTTCATGGCCTCCCAGTCGGCACGGGACTCGACGGGGCACTTGATCCAGCGCCGGGTCACGAAGTCCGTGGCGTTGCGAAGGTGCTCGACGGTGAACTCATTGCCGATTTCGCAAATGTTGCCCTTCCAGTCCTGAACGATCTGGGAGTTCGCTTTGTGCTCCAGCACCTTCTCCTCGAACTGGGGGAGCATCCGTTCGTTGATGGGGAAACCAGGCCCGCCATGCTCCCAGGGTTGCAGGGTCCCGCCGGCCTGACGGTAGGCATAGTCGTTGATGCTCTTGACGTCCCTCGGGAGGCCGTCCTCGTACCATCTTTTCCGCGTAGACTCACGGCCCCAGCCCGGGTTCAACGGGACTTTGTCAGGGGTTCCGAACAAATTGCAGGCTAAGTACCGTTCCCTTGCGTTCATGCGGGCTCCTCGTTACGGCGTTCCATTGGATGCGGGCCAGAATAGACAAAAACCTTTTTCTCACACAGCTATTTATCTGCGGCGGTGGACCAGTGACGGCCCAAA
>CAYOIT010000171.1:0-4470 GCA_964404035.1 uncultured Verrucomicrobiota bacterium
GTGAATCCCAAACTCGGGGACGATGTCTCCGCCCGCATGCTGGCCGGGGTGGGGGTGGCTTTCAAGGTCTGTCATGCCTTGCTCAAGGTGGGGAGGGATCGCGGCGTGGCGGCGGCTGAAGGGGTTGACTTGCGGGCCTATCTCGACTTGGTGGCCCTGGGTACGATTGCCGATGTCGTGCCCATGCTGGAGGAGAATCGCATCCTGACGCGGCATGGGCTATCCCGCTTGAACAGCACGGATCGGGTGGGCTTGCGGGCCCTGGCCGATGTGGCCGGCGTCAGCGGCGACATGGGCACCTATCATGTCGGTTTCGTGCTGGGGCCGCGTATCAATGCCGCGGGCCGGATGGGTAAGGCGGATGCGGCCTTGGAACTCCTGCTGACCGACCACACTTCCAGGGCTCGTGAACTGGCGGCCGAACTGGATGCCTCCAATCGGGAACGGAAGCGGATCGAGAGCGAAATCACGGAATCGGCCATGGCGAGGATCGATGCCCTGTTCGATCCCGTCTCGCACTATGGCGTGGTTGTCGGTGAGGCGGGGTGGCACGTCGGTGTCATCGGTATCGTGGCCTCGCGGCTGGCGGCCCGGTACGGTCGGCCGGCAGTCGTGGTGGGGTTTGATGCCGATGGGGTCGGGCGCGGCTCCTGCCGGAGCATTCCAGGGTTCGATCTTGTGACGGGGTTGAAATACTGTGAGAGGCACTTGAGTCAGTTCGGGGGACATGAAATGGCCGCGGGTTTGGAAGTCACTCGCGAGGATTTTGAGCGGTTTCGGGAGGCTTTTCATCACGCCTGCAAAGTGTCGTTGGAGGGGCGTGACCTGACGCCTTCACTGGACTTGGATGCCTGGGTCTCCATGGGCGAGGTGACCGATCCACGCTTCATGGAGACCCTTAGGCTGATGGCGCCGTTTGGAGAAGGCAATTCGGAGCCGGTGTGGGGCATGCGAGGGGTGAGACCGATCGGCGCCCCGCGAATCCTGAAAGAAAAGCACCTGAAGATGCTGGTCGGAGTGGGGCACGCACAGTGTGAGGCGATCGGGTTTGGCCTGGGTGAGCGGCCGGTTCCTGACGGTGACCTGGATCTGGCCTTCACGCTGCGGGAGAACGTCTACATGGGGCGAACCAGTCTGCAGATGCAGTTGCAGGATTTCAGGCCGTCGCAGGTGGTGTGACGGGCGTGCCGATGCCGAAACATCACTGCGGTGACTCCCGAATGGACAGGCTTACCCGGATTCGGTATATCTCTCCGCCCTGAATCGCGCCGCAGGAGTCTGAGCCACGGGAGAAAGGGGAGTGGGTATGGTGAAGGAACTGTCTGTCTCAGAGGTGGAACAAAAACTGATCGGGGAGATCGCCACCATTCTTTGTGTTGAGCCCGCCGCCGTCAGCCCCGATGTTCCGTTGCCGACCCTGGGGCTTGACTCCATGGGATTTGTCGAGTTGCTGGTGGTCATCGAAAAGGTCTTCAACTTGCGCCTCATGGAATCCGGCCTTACCCGCGAGGACTTCGAAACGCTCCACGCTCTCGCCTGCCGCATCAGTCGGGGTTCCGCCGCATGAAGGTTTGCGTGCCTTTCTCCAAGACCCGGCGTTATCTGACGGGGATTGACTGGACCATCGGCGCCCTGGACCATATGACCTTCCGCGCGACCGGGGGTTCAAACGCGTCCCAGATTGTCCTGGCCTTGGCTGGAAAGTTCGATGATCACCGCTTTCGGGCCGCTTTGACCGAGTTCTGCCACCAGTTTCCTGTCCTGGGGGGGCGGTCCACGCGCGACTGGAACCTGGCACCCTACTGGAAAATACCACGGGCAGGGAAGGTTGCGCCGGTGCGGATCGATAGCCGATCGGTGTCCCGGGCGGAATTGCACATGGCGCTGGCGGAGAGCGTCAATTCCCTTTTTGCCCGCTCCAACGAACACTTGGCGTTCCGTGTGTTTCATGTTGAAGACGACCAGCACTATCTGGCCATGCGGTTCGACCATCGCCTGTTCGATGCACAGGGTGCGGAATCCTTTCTTGATCTGTTCCAGTGCTGGTACAGCGGAGAGAACTGCCAGGCGCGTCTGGCCGCTATTTCGCTTATCGAACCCGCGCATCTCTGCGACTGGAAACAGAAGTTCATGGCGGGAAAGCAGTTGGTGCGGGTGCTGCTCGCCTTGGCCAAGACCACGCTGGCGGTGTTGCCACGCCCTGTCCCGCTGAAGGGGCGAACGTTCAAATTCAGTCTCACGACCTTTGACGCGACGGAGACCCAGGCGGTTACCGAACGGGCCTATCGTGAGGCAGGCTTTCTTATGTTCATGCCGTATGCGCTGGCCAGCGCGGTCCAGGCCCTTGACGGCACCTTCAAGACGCGAGCCCCGGAGGGACAGGAGTATGTCGTTTCCGTGTCGGTTGACCTGCGCACGCCCGACACGGCGGTGTCGCGGCTCTTTTTCAACCATTTGTCGTTTCTGATTTTTCGGATTCCCACCGCCGTGGCCGGGGATCGCCGGCGGGTCTTGGAGACGATTCGCTCGCAGATGTACGAACAGATCAAGAGCGGATTCCCACGCGCTTTGTCGGAAGCCAGCATGCTCATGCGGATCCTGCCTCCCGCTCTGCTGCGCCGGGTTTTGGTGAAGCCGCTCCGTGGCGAGTTTGCCTCGCTCGGTTTTTCGTGCGTGGGGAAGGGCGGGTATGCCCAGTCCCTCTTTATGGAAACCAGGGTGGACAACCTGTTCCACATGCCGCTGGTTCCCGTTCCACCGGGCCTGGGATTTGTGGTCAACCAGTTTGGGAGCCAGATGAACGCGGTGCTTTCGTATGTCGACGGGATGTTGGATGAGGAGGATGTGCAGCGCATCCAGGACAATGTCCGGCGACTGTTCTAGTCGAGTCAAAGATGAATGTGCCGTGTAACATCGTTGAGACCATCCGCCGGGAAACGGCTGCGCTTCGAGGGAAGACGGCCGTTGTGGATGGTGATATCGAACGTTCGTACGAGCAGCTGCTCGATAGCGTTGAACAGGTTTCCAGGACCCTGGAGCAGGAAGCGGTGAACCCCCTCGAGCGGGTGGCTTTTCTGTGCGAGGACAGCATTGACTACGTGATCGGCTGTCTCGCCATTCTGCGCCGCGGCGCGGTGGTGGTTCCCGTTTCGCCTTCGCTCATGGGGGATGAACTGGAGCGGGTCATGGATCGGATGGATGTGAATGTGCTGATCCATGACGCCGCAGTGCATCGAAGGGAAGACAGCCACCGGCTCGATGACGCAGGGTTCTGCGCCAGGGACTTCTTCCTCTACCGGCGCCCAGCACGGAACGATCAACCGGAGGACTATGCGCATCTGAATCCCGCCTTTATCCGGTTTTCCTCCGGAACCACCGGCGATAGCAAGGGAGTGCTGTTATCGCACGAGACGATCCTTGCACGCACGGATGCCGCGGACCAGGGACTGCATATCACGGATAGCGATGTGGTCATCTGGGTGCTTTCGATGAGTTTCCATTTTGTGGTCACGGTGCTGTTGTACCTGCGGCGTGGCGCGACGCTGGTGATCTGCCGGCAACCGTTCCCGGAATCCTTTCTGGAGGCGACACGGAGCCGGAACGGCACGGTCTTCTATGCCTCGCCCTTTCACTATCACGTCATGGCCACCTCACCGCAAGTCACGCCGGACTCTTTGAACAAGGTGCGGATGGCGGTCTCCACGGCTATGAAACTGCCGGACCAGGTGGCGGAAGCCTTCGCCGCGAAATTCGGTTTCGAGTTGATCGAGGCCTATGGAATCATCGAAATGGGCCTTCCGTTTCTCAATCGTGGCGATGACCGGCGCAAGCGGGGGTGTGTGGGCCGAGCCTTGCCGGGGTATGAACTGAGGATCGTTTCGCCGGATAGAACCGGGGCGGGCTTTGTTCACATCCGCGGACCCGGCATGTTCGATGCTTACGTGTCGCCATGGCGGAAGCGCGAGCACGCCTTGACGGAAGGTTGGTTCGATACCGGTGACATTGGGCGGATGGACGAGGCGGGGTCGCTATTTCTCCTTGGTCGGGGAAAGAGCGTGATCAATTTCGTGGGCATGAAGGTCTTTCCGTTTGAGGTCGAAGAGGTCTTGAATACCCATCCGGCGGTCCGCGAGTCACTGGTGTACGGGGAGCCACATCCCTATTACGGGCAGATCCCCTGCGCCCGCGTGGTGTGGAAGACGGGAGTTCCTGTGCCGGATCTGCCTGCCCTGCGCCGCTATTGCTTCGAGCGTCTGGCGCCCCATAAGGTGCCGAAATCGTTCCAGAGTGTTGATAGTCTGGAGCGGACCGTCAGCGGGAAACTTAAGCGGGTGTAGTCGCCTTGGCCTTGCCCGGAGCGCCTTTTCGCCGTTGACGCACCGCTTCGTAGAGCAGAATGGTGGTGGCCGACGCCACGTTGAGAGAGTCAGCCTGACCCAGCATGGGAATGCGGACTTTCAGGTCGGCCTC
>CAYOIT010000171.1:4570-7571 GCA_964404035.1 uncultured Verrucomicrobiota bacterium
GAGGATGGTGCCCAGGTTTCCGGGCTTCTCGATGGCTTCAGCGATCACCAGCAGGGGCCGGGGGGGCAGCTTGAGATCCGCCAGCGACCCGCGCACCTGGGGCGCCACGGCCAGGAGGCCTTCCGGACGGTCGCGGTAGGACATCTTTCGAAAAACGGAATCGCTGCAATCGAAAAGTTCCGCCCCGGCTTCCTGGCATTGGCGGATGAGTTCCGGCTCATTGGAGCCCATGAAGAGGCTGGTGCAGTAGAAAAGCGCGGAAGGGAAATGCCGGTTATCGAGTGCCCGCTTGAGCTCGCGGTACCCCTCGATGATCATCTCTCCGTGGGCATCGCGGTCCGCGCGGTCGCGCAGTCCGACGACCGCTTTGACTCGGGGATTCTGAAGGCTGGTGATCGGGAGCGAACGCAAGGAAGGCCTGGCTGCTAAGGGTTCTGAGTGATGGACACATCGACCCGCCGTGAAGCGCTGTCCACACAGGTCAGGGTGAAAGTGCCGGCGCCACTTGCCGTGTAGGTGGTGAAATTACCGGTGGTGGGAGAACACGATCCCTTGCCTGAATCCGAGACCAGCCAGTTATAGGGACTGGTTCCGCCGGTCACGGTGAAGATCTTTGTTGCATTGGTGCCGATGGTTGCCGAGGAGGGGGAGACGGAGAGGGAACTTATGCTCGTGCTGCCGTCGCCGCCGCCGGGAAAGAAGATCTGGGCAAAGCCCTGCTCACGGTAGGCTGACGTCGTCGTGGTGCTGTTCGAGGTTGTGCTGGAGGAGGAGGAGGTTGAAGTCCCCTCGATGGTTGACGTGACCACGACTTTCTTGGGGGTGGCTCCGTTGGTGCTCAAGCAGGTGTACTTGACCGTCGGTCCCTTGAGGGTGTTCAGCTGGCCGCTGCCGTCATCGGGGTCAAGGCTCCAAGTGTACTCATAGCCTCCCGAAGCGGTGAAGGTGGCGGACTGGCCTTTCTTCAAGACGACTGACGACGGGCTGACGTCGATCGCTGATGAAGTGCTGTCGGTATCGCAACCCACTCCGAGGAACAGACCCGCGATCAGAAGCGCGGGCGCCAAGATGAGGCTCAGTCGACGCAAGCGATCGATCATGGGAGATCCTTTCGATTTATAGGGGGTCAATCAGATCCAGGATGGCGGAATCCGTCTCTTTCTTGGGCACAGGCGGATCATATTGGGGAGCCCTGGCGGAGGGTGTTGTCTCCGTCGATTTGGGCTGCGAGGCGGCGGGCTCAGTCGACCGGTTGGGGACCTGGTCAGCCTGGGGCTTTCGGTCACCACGGGGCTCACGAGGCTCCCGCGCTTCACGGGGTTCGCGCGGCTCCCTGGCTTCGCGGGATTCCTTCTTGAGCGCGCCGCTGATGGCATCCATGGCCTTTTCGAAGGTCGAGCCGCGCAGGTGCCGGATACGCTCACGGCGGGCGAACTTCTCCAACTCAGGCCGATCACTGACCATGACGGCGGAGTGAGTCTTACGGGCTTCCTTGACAGCCTGTTCGGCCACCTTGTTGACCTGATCGGGCATGGCATAGCGGACGACGACGGCGCCTTGCCTGGATCCCTCGGGGACTTTGCGCAGGGGGCGGCCGACGAAGATGATGGTAACGGGCAACTCTTCCTTGTCGGAGAACGAGGAGAGACGGCGAAGTATCGCCAACTGATCGCCTGGAGGCATGTCGTGGCTCTCGCCCTTGGCGGGCGAAAAGACATAAACAAGGGCCGGCTTGTCGCCTTTGGGGGTGGTGGTACCGTTGATCCATCGCTTTACGTTATGCAGTATCCGTCTCAATATCGTTCTCCCTGGAAAAAGTGCTGGCAAGGATACGGCTTATGGAGGGCACTGTCAATAAATGCTCGTTGAATACTCGTTGAAGCGTGATTCATTCGGTCACGAGTCTGGCCTGAAACGATGGAAGAGACTTTGTGTGTGTGCTACCCCATAAATGGTATTGCAGTCACCCTGCACTTGAAGTAATTTGTCGCGATTCAGTTGAGGTCGGTCCATTCGATACCTCAGTCTGGAGGCCATTGATCCCAGCATGTGAAAGCTCCATAATGCGCGATACTATTCGCATCAATTTGCTCAAGAGCGGCGCCCGAGTCTTCAGTGAACAGGTTGTGCCTGTCACCTCCGGGGGGGGGCCTTCTGAAAGAGGCGGCACCCAGGCCGTCATGGTGATCGATCAGATCGGTCACATTCTCGATGTCAACGACGCCACGGTCCACCTGTTGGAATACGAAGAAGACGCGCTGCTCATGCTCAACGTGGTCGACGTCATCGGCCACCTGGATGAGGCCGTTCTCGACATGATCGTCAAGGTATCGCCTCTGCGACATCCCCTGGTACTCGATGCCCTGTGCTACCGGAAAGGCGGCACAGCGATCACCCTCGAGGTGTCGGTTCAGTCCGTCACGCAAGAGAAGCCAGGGATGTGGGCCATCAGTTTGGTACTGCATGACGCTCTGGCCCGCCGGACCGCCGACGATGCGTCCGGTACCGTGGAGGCCAGGCTGGCCCGCGCGGAGCGTCTGGAAATGGCCGGGACGCTGGCGGGACAGATCGCGCACGATTTCAACAATCTCCTGACTCCGTTGCTCGCTTATCCCGAGCTTATCCGCCGGGAAGTGCCGTCCAACAAGGCCGTGGTCGAGTATCTGGATATCATGGAGAAGACCACGGAGGATATGACGCGTCTGACGCACCAACTCCTGTCGTTGGCCCGGCGCGGTCAGGTCGGCACCGACATTTTTGACATTAACGAGTTGGCGGAGCAAGTCATACGGCTCATGCAGACCGTCATGCCCGGCGAGATTAGCGTCGAGCTCGACCTGGCCGAGAACCTGCTCAGCGTCAAGGGCAGCAAGGATCAGATGCGGAGAGTTCTGGAAAACCTTTGCCAGAATGCGGTTGACGCGATGGGCGAAAGCGGAACGCTGCAGATCCGCACCGAAAACGTTTATCTGGATGCGCCGGTTGCCCGCTACGGTGTGGT
>CAYOIT010000171.1:7671-9016 GCA_964404035.1 uncultured Verrucomicrobiota bacterium
GGGGACAGTCTGCCCCACGGGACCGAACGTATCCTGGTCGTGGATGATGACTCGCTGCAAGTCCAGGTTCTGGTCAGCTTGATCGAGGTGCTTGGTTATTCGGTCGTGGGGGTGAACAGCGGCGAGGACTGTCTCAAGCGTGTGCAGGAGGAGGCCCAGCCGTATGACCTGATCATTCTCGATATGGTCATGGAGTCTGGCAAGGATGGGCTGGAGACCTTCATTGACTTGAAGAAGTTGAACCCCAAGCAGCGGGTGATCCTCATGTCGGGGTTTACCAAGGCGGCGCGGAACGTTACCAAGGCACAGCAACTGGGAGCGGGAGTCTATCTGCGCAAACCGCTCACCATCGAGCGCGTGGCGACGGCGATCCGAAGCGAGCTTGACTTGGCGAAAGCGTTGACCAGGGGTCCTGCAGGGAAGAAACCGAAGAACAGGATCCTGATCGTGGACGATGAGCAGATGATTCGGAAGCTGTTCGGGATGATCGTCCTCTCGGAGTTCAGGGATGTGATCATCGACCAGGCGGCCAATGGTCGCGAGGCCGTGGACGCTTTTCAGGAAGGCTGTCACGAACTGATCATCATGGATCTCCAGATGCCTGTGGCTGATGGCCGTGAGGCTTTCGTGGAGATCGGGCGACTGTGCCAGAAGAACTCCTGGCCGTTGCCGCCCGTGATTTTCTGCACAGGGTTTTCCCCGCCCGAATCGCTCAATGCCATCATCAGTGACGGCAGTGTTCATTGTCTGCTCCGCAAACCCGTCAAGGCTGACGCCTTGTTGCATGCGGTGCGTCAGCGATTGCGGCTCTGAGCATGGAGATTCTTCGGACAACGGCGGAAACCCAGGCCTGGGCCCTCGCGATCAAACGTTCCGGGCGGCGCGTTGGTTTTGTTCCCACCATGGGCTACCTTCACCAAGGGCACATGAGCCTCGTCAGCCTGGCACGTGAGCGGACCGATGTGGTGGCTGCGAGTATTTTCGTCAATCCCATCCAATTCCTGCCGGGTGAGGATCTGGACAACTATCCGCGCGATCTCCAGAGGGACGAACGTCTTTGTGAAAAGGCGGGAGTGGCGATGGTATTCTACCCCACACCGGAGGCGATGTACGCGCCGGATCATAGCGTCTACGTCGATGAAACCAGGCTTTCGCAAGGCTTGTGCGGACGGCATCGACCGGGGCATTTTCGAGGCGTCACGACTGTGGTGACGAAACTTTTCAACATCGTGCTTCCGGATGTGGCGGTCTTCGGCCAGAAGGATGCGCAGCAGGCACGGGTGATTCAACGCATGGTCCGCGATCTGAATTTCCCGGTGGAGATTGTGGTGGGTCCGATCGTGCG
>CAYOIT010000172.1:0-8980 GCA_964404035.1 uncultured Verrucomicrobiota bacterium
AAGGGCACGGGCTTGGCGAAGGCGGCAGTTGAACTGCCGCACTCCAAAGGCTCGCTCTGAAAGCGGCTCGGCTTCGGCTTGACGAAATTCCTGCGGTACTGCACACTGGTAGTTCATTTCATAGGCTGACACATGAGGGGTGAGTGCATGACGGATGCGGATGTCTTACAGGTGTTTCTGGATACGAAGGCTTTACTGAACGGCCATTTTGAACTCCGGTCCGGCCTGCACAGCGATCAGTTTTTCCAGTGCGCCAAGGTGCTTCAGCAACCACGTATTGCCGCGCGGCTCTGCGAGGCGCTGGTGGCCAAGCTCCAGCGCGAGATTCCCGGCCTGCGGGTGGATGGCGTCATCGCCCCTGCCATGGGCGGTCTGTTCGTGGGGCATGAGGTGGCCAAGTCGTTGGATACGGTCTCCATTTTCGCCGAAAAGCAGGATGGGGCGCTCGTGCTGCGGCGGGGGTTTGAGATTCCCAAGGGGGCGTCGTATGTGGTGGCCGAGGATGTGATCACGCGCGGAGGACGTGTGCAGGAGACGATCGACATTGTCGAGGGACGCGGGGGCCGGGTGGCGGCAGTGGCCGTACTGGTGGACCGTAGCGGCGGCAAGGCCGCCTTCAAATCCCCCACGGTCAGCCTGCTGCGCATGGCTCCGGTCACCTTCGACCCGGGCAAGTGCCCGTTGTGTGCGAGAGGCCTGCCGCTCGAGCACCCGGGTTCGTGACGTCGGATCGCTGAAAGGAAGCATGAGGATCCTGGTTATCGAGTACCGTGACATTACGCACCCGGAGGCGGGCGGGGCTGAAGTCATTCTGCTCGAGATCTTCAAGCGCCTCGTGGCGGGCGGGCACCAGGTGGATTACCTCTGCAACCGGCATGGGAACGCCCCGTCGGAGGAGTTCATTGAAGGGATTCGCATCATTCGTCGCGGAGCCCAGCCCTATTTCAACCTCCTGGTCCCCTGGGTCTACCGTCGTGAATTGCGCCGCAACGGGTACGACGTCATTGTTGAGGGGATCGACAAACTGCCCTTTTTCATGCCCCTGTTCGAGCGGGCCCGTCCGGTGGTGTGCATCGTGCCCCACCTGTTCGGGAGCACCGTGTTCAGGGAGGCCTCCCTTCCCGTCGGAGCGTACGTCTACTCCTACGAGAAAGGCATTCCCTACGTCTATCGGAAATGCCTTTTCTCGGTGCTGTCCCAGGGTACCCGCGACGACCTGATCGGCCGCGGCCTGCCGGCGGAACAGATCCAGGTGATCTACAGCGGGTTGTCCCAGGAGGAGTACAACGCCCCGCCACGGAAACCGTTTGCCGATCACCCCATTCTCGTCTATCTTGGACGGATAAAACGTTACAAAGGCATTGAGCTCGGCATTGAGGCGGTGCGGCGGCTGAAAGACAAATACCCGTCGCTTGAGTACCAGATCGTCGGGACGGGGGACTACCTGGACGAGTTGAAACGCATCGCGGTGCAGGCCGGTGTCGAGCGCCAGGTGACCTTTACGGGACTCAAGCGGGGCCGCGAGAAGACCGAGATTCTTCAACAGGCGAATGTGTTGTTGTATACGTCGCCCAAGGAAGGCTGGGGGCTGTCGGTGGTGGAGGCCAATCTGTGCGGGACACCGGTGGTGGCGAGCAACTCGCCCGGGCTGCGTGAATCCGTGGTGGACGGCCGCACGGGATTCCTGGTGCCGCATGGCGATGTGCCGGCGCTGGTGCGGCGCATTGACGACTTGCTGTCGGACGCGGATTTGTACGGCCGGATGCGCGCGGCGGCGCTGGAGTGGGGACGCGGGTTCACGTGGGAACGCTCGACGCGGGAGACCCTGGCGTTGATGGAGCGGGCCTGTGCCGAGTTGAAGAAGAAAACGGGGGAATAGCATGCGCGGTTTGAGATCCACGGTCTTGCTGGCGGGAGTGGTGCTGGGGCCTGCGCTCATGGCACAAACCCTTCGTTTCGATTCCTATCGGGAGCCGCAGCCTCCGGAGAACGCGAATCTACGCATCGGGCCATTCTATTCCGATCTGTCGTTCGAACAGTCAGCGGGTTACCGTTACACGCGTTCGAGCGGGCTCGGCTCGGCGTTCCTGATCGACAACGAGCGCGGACGCATTCGTAAGAACGGGTCGGATATTCCCATGGTGTCCCGGTTGAGCTTCAGGAACTACCTGATGATCAGCAAATACATGGATCTCGATGTCTCGTTCGATGTGCGGTACAGCTATTTTCCGATGGGTACCGAGGATAACGAATTTGCCGTGGAATTTGCCGGTCCGGGGTTTTCCGCACAGATGGGCGATTTTTCATTCAGCATGACCAAGGACTCTTGGTTGGGGTCGTATAACGGCAACCTGTCCCAAGCCTACACCGGCTCGGAGGGCTATGGGTTCCTGGCGAACCTTTCCTCCGATTTCCAGCTCACGCCGTTCGTGCGGGGCCGAATCTACGATAACCCCTCCTATCGGGTGGACTATATTGACGATCGTGGATTCAGGGATTCCTTGAGCGGGCGGAAGTACCCCGTCTTCCAGAACGTGGTGGGCCTTGACATCGATTGGCTGCTGGCCCGCAATAAGAACCTGGCCTATTCCGCCAGCCGGACGGATACGGTCCCGCAGAGCGATGAATTCGACGCCCAAAGGTCGGTTATTTACCGGCAATCACTCGCCTACCAGCAGCAACTGAACCCGGTGGCAGCAGGTGGGGCGCGGGCGGATTACACGTGGCGTGACTATGACAAGGAACGGGGTTTTCAGCAGCAGCAGGACTACTCAGGATTCCTCTCCGTAGATGTCACGGAGAATACCCTGGTGCGGACCTCCCTTGGCTATTCCATGGCCGAGCTCAGTGATGCGGGCACCTCTGAAAGCAACGGTGTTTCGGACAGTGTGATCGGGGCGCTCGGTATAACCTCCAAGCTGTCTGATCGCGCCTCGCATTCTTTCGGATACAGTCGCCAGCAGCGAGCGGGCTTCCTGGCGGGACTTGAGATCGTTGACGCGATCAACTATGGGCTGACGTGGGCCAATGATCTGTGGTCGGTCGGATTTGTGTCGTCGCACCAGTCCGTGGAGACGCGCCTGAGCGACACCTCGAATTATCAGGATTGGGTCAATCAGCTTAGCGCCACACGGGCACTGTCGCCGGACCTGACTCTGACCCTGGCGACGGCCTATGCGCTTCGGCTCAATGATACGCCTCAGTCTGGAAGTACCGACGCGGGGGGAGTCATGCTGGAGAACGATTACAACACCTGGGCCAGCAACATTGGCCTGACCTATCTTATGACGGAGCATCTGGTGGCATACGTGTATGCCGATCGCACCACCCGCTACAGTGATGCTTCGGAACTCGATTTCACCCGTGATACGATTGGGGCGACGTTGGTATACCGTTATGACTTCTGACGCACAGGAAAGTCACACCTCGCGCCGTGCCGTTTTGTTTTCGGCGCTGGTTCTGCTGGCCGTGTGGTGCGCGGTGAACCTTCCGCGTCTGGCCGCCGGGCAGAGTGGCACCATCGCTTTCATGCTGGGCGCGTTCTTCGGGACGTTGCTGATCTTCAGGCCCAAGACCCCGCTTGATGAGGGCTTCGGATTATCAGGTCTGGCTCTCGGCGTGGCGGCTGTTGTGGGCGTTGTGTCGGTGGTGTTGGGCCTGGTCATTCCCATTCACCAGTTGGAGTGGCTGGGCGTCCTGATGGTCCTCTATGCCGCCTTGGCCTGGGCGCTGCCGCGCCGTTACGGTCGCGATCTGCTGATGGCGTTGTTCATCATCTACTGGATTCATCCCCTGCCCGGCCAGATTTTCGGCCCTCTCCAACTGGGGATGCAGTGGCTCTCGGTCAGGCTGAGTGAAGCCCTTCTGCACGTCTTCAATGTGGGCGTGTGGGGCGACGGCCTCGTGTTGCGGACGGGGTTGCGCGAGTTCGGGGTGCCTGAGTCCTGCAGCGGGATGAAAACCGCGGTGGCGGTTCTTTTCTGCGGATTGGGAATCGGGCTGCTGATGCGATTCCGATGGTACATCGTGACGGGGCTGCTCGCGGCAGGCATGGTCCAGGTGCTGGCGCTCAATGTCATCCGGATTTCGGGAATTGTGTGGCTGGGGAAGGATCGCCCCGCGGATTGGAATGAAAAGGTGTTGCACGACACCATGGGCGTTTTTCTGCTGCTGGCTGTCGGATTGATTCACCTGAATGCGGTGCTGATCCGTCAGAGTTTCCGGGCGCGGCGGCGAAAACGACAATTGTATGAGGAGGGGGATGATGTCGGCGAGCCGGAGGAGAAACGGAGGCGGTGGCCGCTGTTCTGGCGATTGGTTTTCACGTGGTGGAAGCCCGTCACCGCCTTGCTCGTCTTGTCCCTTCTGTCCGTCCTCGTCTTCCAGCGCTTGCGTCCCTACCGTCGCGTAGAGCTGTGGCGCGAAGTGGTCGAAGGAATGATGGTGCATGATCTTCCCAATGCCGAACGAGCGGTGAGGGCGGCGCTCAAGAAGGCGCCGGGTCATGACGGGTTGAAGTACGATCTGGCCTTGATTCTGCTGAATCGGGGACGGCGCGATGAGGCGCTGGCCCAACTCAGGAGTAAACCCGCGGCGGCCTTTACGTTGCAGGAACGGGTCTTGGAGGCCCGCGTGTTACTGGAGTTGAACCGGTTGGAGGAGTTGGGCGGGGTCATCAAACGTTTCCCCCCGGATTCGCTGGATCTGCCAGGTGTGGCCATGGTTCTGGCCGAGTTCGGTGTGGTCATGGATCGGCCGGCCGATGTGGCGAAACACGTGGTCAAGGCCGCCCGCGGGCTGGGGACGCAGGAACGGATCCGCCGGATTTTTCCCTATATGGCGTCGCGTAATCTATGGGATTCCATCCGCGATTCGGACTCGGAAATGCGTTACAGTCTGCCGCTTCATGGAGTGATCGCGGCTGAAGCGCGCTTGCGGGTGAACGATGTGGTGGGTGCCGCCAATGTGTTGCGCCGGGCGATGCAGGAACATGAGTTGGACCCGATCTTCATGGGACCCCTGCTCCGGGTCGCGAAGGAGCAACCGGGAACGGAGTGGGCCGATCGTTTCGAGGCCGTGTTCAGAGCGAATCTCATGCGATTGAAAGCGGCGGAACTGGCGATGGCGATGGATGGCAGTTTTGCGATGGGCCGCCCCGATCTGGGATGGCTGGCCTATCGACGAATGGTCGTGGTTGCGCCGGATGATCCTGTCCTCATGATTGCCCCCGCAGAACACGGCCGCCGGTGGTTTGCCTTCCGTTGCGATGCGCTGGGAATGGCCAAGTCGGCACGAGAGACGATGGTGGATGTCCGGGGCTTCTATCTCGCCACCCGTGGCTTTTCGCCCTGGAAGGAGTTGTGGGGCCAGATCCCGCTGGCGGGCGAACTGGGAACCGCGGTGACCAGAGCGGGATACGAAAAGCGTTTGCGGATGTGCCTGGACTCCCTCACACGGGTCGAGCAGTCAGGGAAACTGGATGCCCGTTTGAGGGTGCTCTATGCGCAGGTGTTGGGTGAACTGGGCCGCTGGGATGAGGCTCACGCCAAGATCAAGGAGTTCGAGCGCGTGGAGCCGCGGCGGCACCGCGAGTTCTTGTTGGCGCATGCGGCGCTCTACAAGGCGCAGGGCGACGCGGAAATGTCCTATGAGATGTTGTCGGAGTATGTCCGCCTGGAGAGGCGGCCGTCGCTGACCGTGTGGTTGGACCAGGCCAATGCGGTGATGTCGCTTGGATTGGGGCCCTATGCGATGGGGATCATGGAGGAGGCCCGGCAGGACTTCCCCGAATCAGGAGAATGGACTCTGGCCATGGCGGGGCTGTGGAACTACTTCGGGTTCGCCGAGGAAGCGTTGTTTCTGATCAACAGTCTGAACGTTCCAGCCTCGCCGGCGGTGAAGGCGCTTCTATTGATGGAGACGGGACGGGTGGTCGAAGGGCAGAAGATCGTCGCGGTCGAAAACCTTCCGGATCTGCCGGTCCCCAAGAAGCAGACCCATCTGCTGGCCCCGGCGGAATGGACGGTTGACTGGCGGGGAGGAGCCCTGACCGAGGCTGACTACGCCCGTGAAGCGGCGGCTCTGCCGGCTCGTGAGACGCCGTTTCTGAAGGGACTTACCCGACTCAAGGCCGACTGGTATGCGGCGCGCGGCGGCAAAGGGACTTCCGCGATAGCTTTATGGGAAGGCATTGGGCGCGACGAGCGTGAACGGGCTTTGGCCTTGACGGAACTGACCCTGCTCCTGATGAGGCAGGGGCGGACGCCGGAAGCCTTGGTTTCCGCGCGCAAAGGCTTGGAATTGATGCCGGAGTGGAGTTTGTTGTGGCGGCTGAACATCCTCCTGAACGAAGAGCCCGGCGTCGTTGAAAAGGCTTTACAGGCTTGTCCTCTTGACAGCGAAATTTGGTTGGCGCACCTGGTGCGAAGCGTGCAACAGGGACGGAACGCGGCCTGGGCCGATCAGGTTGTGGACCGGGCGATCAGCGCACGGCATTATCCCCCCTCCACATTGGTCCGTGCCGGCGATTTCCTGTTGCGCAAGGAGATGACCAACGCGGCCTGCGTAGCGGCACGCGCGGCCATCAAGGACGGACAGGGATTGCTCCCGGCGTATGTCCTGGGGATCCAATGCGGCATCAAGACGAAGGATGTCGGGTGGGCCACAGCCTGTGCGCGGAGCGGGGCCGAGCAGGCGCTCGAACCATGGCCGTTCTACAAGATCATTGTGGGGCTGAAGACCAGGGCGGGGGGCAGCGACCCGGATGTGGTGAGGGCGTTGGAAGGGTTGGCGGCGCAGTATCCCACGGAAGGCCTCTGGGCTCAGCGTTTGGGCGAGATCTATTTTATGCAGGGGAAAACTGAGCGGGCGATGGGAGTCCTTCAGGATGCCATCGCCCGTGAACAAGGACAGAAACAAGCCGATCCCCGTGTCTACCTGCTCGCCTCGGAGTCGGCAAGACGCGAGGGTAATCTCGTCAAGGCGGTTCAGTTCCTAAGGCTGGCGAGGGCCCGTTATCCTGACAATATCAATGTGCTTAACAATCTGGCCTACACTCTGGCGCAGACACCCGGCACGGTGGGTGAGGCCGTGGCACTGCTTCCGGAGTTGCTGCGTAACGGGAAAGAGGATTTTGCAATCTGTGATACCGCCGCGCTGGTTTATTTGCGTTCGGGCGATCTGAAGGCCGCCGAAGAGTACATGCTCAAGTCGCTAAGTTACGTCAAGAAAGGGGATTACGCCTGGCTTGAAGTCTATCTGAATGCGGCCGAGGCGCAGATCAAACTGGGTAAATTCAAGGAGGCAAGAGAGAGTCTCAAGCTCATCATGAAGACCCCTGAGAGGTCTCCTGCCCTGGATGCCCGGGCCCGCGAATTGCAGAACGAACTGGCCGCTCGTGAACGCGACACGCAGGGGTGGTCTGAGGGGTGGTTCTGATAGCGATTTGGTGTTGACGTTAGGGGGGGGCTACCGTAAAAGGGGTAGAGTTTAGCGGTCGAATAGGGGTGTTGCGGGGCCGATGGCCTCAAACGTGAAGTGCGGCTGAGTTGCCGGATAGTTGCCTTATGATAACAGGACTGACTCTGTTCAAGGCAAGGAGGGGGATATTCCGGGCATTGCGGATGCTGGGGATCCTCTTCTTTTCCGCTCTATTTATTGGATGTGCCACATCCCGTGAGGATGATTATGTGGCCTCCATTTTTGCCGATGCCATGGCTAATGGTCTTGTGGAGGACCAGACCTCTCCCGACCTGATTCCCTCGGCCAGTAATCCAACCGAGAGCTCCGCCCCGATCCCCGTGGTGGTGTCGGTCGCCCCTTCCGGGACCCTGTCGGCTACACCCGTTGAGGCGGTTTCGGTGACCGTGCCGGCATCACGCGCGGTGACCGTGCCTGCCGAGATCCAAGAGCCCTTGGCGCCTCCAACGGAGATGCCGGATCCGGATGCGCCCGAGTCTCACCCCACTCCCGATGCGGCTGTGACGGTGTCCGTCACGCCGGCGACATCAGTCACGGAACCGGCGGCCAAGGTCGCAACAGTGCCTCAGGCGACGAATGCGGCGCCGGATTGGCACATGGGTGGCATGAAGCCTGTTATTCCCACGGTTCAGCCCGATTCGGTGCTCTGGATTTCCGTTGCTGAGGATCCCAGCCTCAATGGTCGCTATCTTGTGAATAATTCCTCAGCCATCGATTTCGGGTACGTGGGGATGGTCTTCTTGCCGGACATGACCGTGGAGCAGGCGGAGAAGACGATCAAGACCGTCTTGGAAGGCCGATACCTGACGGCGGCGGCCGTGACCGTTCGGATTGCCAAGGCTTCCTATGATGTCGTGGGGGTCATGGGATCCGTTCAGACGCCGGGGGAAATCAAGATTGGCCCGGGGGTTGCGGTCTCGGTTTCTGAAGTTCTACGTCGGGCAGGCGGCCTGAAGAACGAGAGGGAACGGCTGCAGGTCAAGATCATCCGCGGCGGTTTGCGGACACCCTTCGGCCCTGCCGCGGAGGGGGAAGTGTATCCGCTTTCATCATCGGACGGCAGGCTTCGGGCGCCGGAAGTATTCCTGAGGAATAACGACTTGGCGTATGTCTTCGCGCAGCAGTCGGGTGCGGCCGGGGGTGGAGGAAAACGTATCATTTTGCTGGGTGAAGTGCCACGGCGCGGGGTGATTGATTTTGCCGAGAGTGAGCCCTGCACCCTAATGTACCTCTTGTTCAAGATTGGCGGACTGCCTCGTTTTGCCAAAGCGGACCGGATCAAGATTGTAAGACGTGCCAAGAATGGGAAGGAAACAACCTTTACTGTGGATGGCGGCCTGCTGATGGACAAGGGTGACCCATCGGATGATCTCGTCTTGGAGTCCGGAGATCGTGTGATTGTGCCGGCGCGGAAGATTGCTTTCTTCTAGTGGACCACCACAGGAAGAACCCACCCCTTGCCCCTCCAGGGAGGGGAACTGGAAAGACGAAGAACCCACCC
>CAYOIT010000173.1:0-2040 GCA_964404035.1 uncultured Verrucomicrobiota bacterium
CCACACGCCAAAACGTGTAGACTTTGCGGAAAGAACCCCTGGATCAGCCAACCCTACTTGACGTATCCCGCCTGGCACAGGGCTTTTTCGATGCGCTGCACGACAGGCTCATCGGTGACCTTGAAATCAAGTCCTGTGACGGTCTCGTAGGCTTGGATGTAACGCCGGGCGGCTTCGATTCGGACTTCCTCGGTAAGGGCGGGCGGATTGCCATCGCCGCGGAATCCCTGGGACACCAGCCACTCGCGAACGTATTCCTTATCGATCTTCCGCTGGTCTTTGCCAGCCTTGAAGAGCTCCTCATAGGTGTCGGCAAACCAGTAGCGTGAGGAATCCGGCGTATGGACCTCATCGGACGCCACCAGATGCCCGTTCAACTTGCCGAGTTCGTACTTGGTGTCGACCAGGATGAGGCCACGGGTGGCGGCGTGCTTGACGCCGGCGTCGAAAAGCCGGAAGCAGATCTCGGCGGCGGCATCGAAGGTGGCCGCATCGATCAGCCCCTCCTGAATGGCTTCTTCACGTGAAATCGGCCGGTCGTGCTTCTCATGCTTGGTTGTGGGCGTGAGGATGGGGCGGGCGAGTTTCTGATCCTTCTTCAACCCCTCCGGCAGCGGGTTTCCGCAGAAATTCCGGACGCCGCGCTCGTAGTTGTACCAGGCCGAAGTCTTGGTGACACCGGTGACGTAGCCGCGCACGATGAATTCGAGAGGAAGCTGCTCGCATTCATGCACGACCATAACGTTCGGGTCCGGGATAGCGATGACATGGTTCGGGACGATATTCCGCGTCTTCTCGAACCAGAATCCGGCCAACTGGTTCAACACCTGTCCTTTGAAAGGGATGGTCCCGATAATACAGTCAAAGGCGGAGACCCGGTCAGTGGTGACAATAATGCGCCGGTCCTGCTGGACATAGCTTTCGCGGACCTTGCCTTGCTGGCGCTCGCCGATTCCCTTGATGGCAGTCTCGTTGAGGGTGTGGGAAAGCTCAGCGCGGATTCTGTTCTCTGGGATCATGCCATTCCTCTCCTCTCGTCATGCGGTTTGTCGCAGGGTTGCCACATAGGGGTACAACCGTTGGCCGGGGCACATGCTCGGGCTCAGGTCCCGATGTCCGAAGACCTTTGATCGGCGAATGTTACAGGTTGTGCGCAGGATGTCCACAAGGTTTCGCATGCTGCCCAGTTGGGCTGTTGAGGGGCGCTGCTTCTCGAAATTGCCAAGCACCAGAATACCGATGTTGCCTTGATTGGCGCTCATGACATGTGCCCCCGCATAGGCCAGAGATCGTCCTTCCCAGACCCGGCCGGCATAGTCCACCACAAAGTGGTAGGCGATATCGCCAAAGCGTTTGTTCCGGTGCGCGTGAACGATGCCGCTGATTTCGCGGGAGACAGCCGTCCGGGCGGTTGCCACGACAGGTTCCGTCCCGGAATGATGGATGGTGATCCGGGAATAGGGGGTGGCCAGTGCGAGTCGCCTGAAGATGGGGCGTGAGTCATCCCAGTTGCTACGTCGAATCAGAACCATTCCCGCATCAACACGGTCGAGAACGGATCGTGTCCGCAGTCTGCGGACCGGCAAAGCGCTGGCGACAGTAGGGAAAAGAAGGGACAGGAGCGTACCTGTGCCAAGAAGCATGAATCTCCGGCGGGAGAGCTTCAGGTCATCAAGTTCCGTGAAACCGTCATTCATGGCATGCTGCTGAAATCTGAAAGTCTTCTATAGGTCGAGGCTCATCACCACGGGAGTATGCTCCCATTGTCGTCGCTCACGCAGGAGATCGAGATGCCGCCCGCTGAGGCGGTGCAACTCAACGGCGAGGCGCTTGACCCTGACTGTCGGGGTTTTGCGGCCCAGAATGAAGCGTGCCGCTCCGGAAAGCCCCTTCAGCCCCAGTACCCCGCAGCCCCGCGTACCATCCCAGACATCGGCAAAAGTGGTGAGCGCCGACTGGAAACGCTCGAAAAGCGCCATTTCCATGCGGGGATCGTGCGGGGTCATCAGGCGTCCCACGTCGAGCACCCACACCGTCTGA
>CAYOIT010000173.1:2140-8980 GCA_964404035.1 uncultured Verrucomicrobiota bacterium
TGACCGGTCGTCCTGACTGTTGTCCTGCCAGATCATCAGCGGTTCACCATGCCCTGTATGGCGTTGAGAAACTGGTTAACATCCTTGAATCGGCGGTAAACGGAGGCAAAACGCACGTAGGCAACCTCATCCAATTTTTCGAGGCGCTCCATGACCTTTTCGCCGATGATCTCACTGGGGACCTCACGCTCGTACTCGTTCTCAAGTTCCGTCAGGATGCCATCCACGAGCGCCTCAACCTGCTCCATGTTGATGGGGCGCTTCTCACAGGACCGGGATACCCCGCTGATCAGTTTCTCGCGGGATAGATCCTCGTGCCGCCCATCACGCTTGATCACATGAAGTTGCAGTTTGACGACTTCCTCGCGGGTCGTGAACCGGTGTTCACAACTCACGCAGACACGCCGTCGGCGGATCACGTCCCCGACGCGGGAGGCGCGACTGTCTATGACCTTGTCTTCAGTATGGCCGCAGCGTGGACAACGCATGATGAATCCTAAATTCGATTTGGCCCATTATTGCGAAATCCGAGGCGGCGGTCAATCAAAGGCCTGATCATAATTGATTTGACGACACCGTAGGGCCGTCCTACTTTCCCTACTTAGTATGCTGGCGTCTGCGGACCTCGGAAAAGTTCCTGATCCAGGGCGTGGCGTGCCGGGCGCCGAAGGGTGGCTTGGGGCGCAAGGTGGACTGTCTGAAGACAATGAAGGCTTAGAAAGGAGATATCCATGCGTAGGTCTTTGATGGTGGGACGGTTTGGCTGTTGCCTGGTTGCTGCGGCGGCCTGCATGTTGTTGAGTGGCTGTATCAAGGACAAAGTCTTGGTCCAGGTGAACAAGGACGGCTCCGGTCGTATTGTCGTCACGCGAGTGTTCCCCCGCGAAACGGCCGAGACCATGGTCAGTCAGGTCCGGGCCATGATGAAGCAGTTCGAAGGACGCGGCATGCCCTACGGCAGCGTCACCGTCAATGCCGATCCGTTCTACAATGAAAAGGCCATTAAGCGGGAGGCCGCCCGGTTTGGTTCCTCCGTCCGTTTTGTCAAGGCCCGGCCCATCCAGTCCGACGGCGCGCGTGGCTATGTGGCGTTGTACCAGTTCAAGGACATCAACGATGTGTTCATCGACCTCAAGAACCGACAGCAGCAACTCTCCATGTCGATGTATGGCAACATGAGCATGGGCGAGGAGGGGGAAGAAGGCATGTGGGCAGGAATGTCCTCTGAAAGAAGCCCACAATGCTATGAGTTCAAGTTCACACCGGGCGAGAAGGCCACTCTCAAGATTGTGGTTCCCGATTTTGGTGCCGCCGCGGCTGACGAGGCGGAAGGACAGCCGGAAGAGACCGCCGAAGCGCCGGATGAGGAGGAGACCGAAGG
The DNA here is from genome assembly GCA_964404035.1 of uncultured Verrucomicrobiota bacterium. Classification (GTDB taxonomy): domain Bacteria; phylum Verrucomicrobiota; class Kiritimatiellia; order CAIKKV01; family CAITUY01; genus CAMBRF01. The sequence goes on from CAYOIT010000173.1 coordinate 3,522, forward strand.
CGACATGGCGGAGGGGATGCAGATGATGGGGTCTTCCATGATGGGTTACGGGATGTCACGTCTGTTCGTGGGCGCCGACAGCCAGGGCGAAATGGCCCGCCGTATGTTGCGCGGGATGGCGCTGAACGTCAGCGTCGAGGTTGCTGGGCAGCCCGTGAAGTCGACGGCTGCGCACGCCGAGCCCGGCCGAAAGAACCGCATCACGTTGATCGACCTCGACCTGGACCGGATTCTGGCGTCGCCCGAGGCCGATAAACTCATGAAAGGATCAGGGATGAACCGATTCGAGGGGTTGTTTGGCGGTCAGGATGAGGCACTGGGGTCGCTGCTGAAGTTGCCGGGGGCCACGGTGGAAACCAACCGCGAAGTCGTTGTGGAGTTCAACTAAGAAGGGATCCTGATCCATGAACATCAGCAAGAAGTGCTTTCAGGTGGGTGTGTGTGCGGTTGGCCTGGCGATGATGGTCACGCTTCGGACGTCGGCTCAAACCCCGACCCAGGCCCAGACCCGGGTCGAGGCGGCGGCGCCGATCAAGGACTATTCACGTGGTTTCCAGGCCCTGTACAAGTTGGGCTTTCCGGATGTGGCCAAGGCTGAATACGTCAACCTGACGCTGTACGGTGGCTCCATGTCCTCGCTGTGGTTTCTGCATGAGGTCAATCTGGCGGGAAATGCCTGGATGGTGGAGGAGACGCCGCAGGTAAAAGGCCGTTTTGTGGTCGATATCGCCATCCTGCGCGAGGTTTACGACCAGATGGCGCTCTCCAAGGAACGTTCCAAGGCGATGGAGGCGGCACAGAAAAGCGCGACCAATAAGTCCACGGTGGTCGTGCAACGGTTCATGATGGGTGACGAAGATGGCCGCACAGGCGGCACTTGGAAAAAGGCGGACCCGAAGAAAGACGTCGACAAGCTCATTGCGTATCTGAAGAAGGGTGACGCGACCGAAGGATCGTCCCGTTTGCGCCAACTGCAGTATATGAACGGCTACGGGAATCTATTCCTGATGGCCGCCCATTTCCACCGGAAGGGGCTGACCAATGAGGCCAATGAGGTGGTCGCCTGTCTTTTCGAAGCCGCGGGCGACCCGCGGAAGGTCGTCTCTGAAGGCGTGACCGTATTGGCCAGCGCCCGGCTTCAGGAGGCGAGCCGGGTGTTCCACAACTCGGGGGACTGGGCGACCTATTCGAAAGAGATCGATGCCCTCCTTCAAGTCTTCGGCGCGTCGTGGCAGCAGGCGCCGGCGGTCAAGCGGTTGGCGGAAAAGATCAAGCAGCGCATCGCCTCTCCCGAGCCGCCAGCTCTCGCGGGAGACGGCCTTACGGATGAGGACCGTGCGCTCGCCGCGGAACTGGCCGCCTACCGGTCACAGCCCGAGTCCCGCTTCAGTCTCAATTCCAGCGAGTTGTGGGTCATCCCAGGGGCCTCATCATCCATGGGCTGGCGCAGGCCGGGCGTCAGGCCTGACGTTGTGTCCCGCATCAAGCAACGAGGACTTAAGTCGGTGCCGATGCTGTTGGTCTTGGCGAAAGATGACTATATGATCGCCCTGGATCACGCCACGCTCGGTGGCATGAGCCGTTTCAGTTTCAGCAGCGGCGGCGGCGAGGCGGACGTTGACCGGATGTACGAGTCTTTGTCCCGCCCGGCCACACGGGGGGAAATCGCCACATCCCTGCTATCCAGTCTTCTGCCCCGCAAGGAGCGCCAGCGTCGCTCAGGCCGCACGTCGTCGTCGGATGACGTCTACGAGGAGTGCAAGGCCTGGTATGACGCCAACAAGGCCAAGACGCCAGTCGAACTGGCCCGTTTCTACCTGCAGGAAGGCGATTCTTCGCAGATTCAGAGCGCGATGCGCCACTTAATGAAGTCGGGGACCCCTGAGGACTTGCAGACGATCGAGAAGACCATCCTTGAGGCGGAGAATCTGCGGGAGATGTCCTATGTCGCCCGGCAGTACGTCGAGGAACGCGGCGAACAGGCCAAAGGATTTGTCGAAAAATACGAAGCTCGCGTAACCGCCGCCGGAGCGGGCGGAAACGACGAGTTATTCAAGAATGAACGGTCCCGGAAACAGATGCAGCAGGAGATCGAAGCGCTCAAGGCCCTGGTCAAGACGCAGCCGTTTCAGGATACCCTGGCGGACGTTGTGTCCGGGGTGAAACCGTTGAGCGAGGTATCGGGTCAGCTCTACCGGGGACTGGGCAAAGAGAAGCCCGAGATGGCGCTCACCGTGATCCTGGAGGCGGCGCTTAAGGCGAAGGATCCCGCGGTCAGCCGTGATCTGCTGGCGATGATCCCCAGTCTGCGCCATCGCATCATGGGGGCGACGGTTGAACTCGACGAGGGAATGGACCCGACAGCGCCTGAAGCCGAAGGCGCGGAGGAGACTGGCGCCGCAGGCGGTGACAAGGCTGCGGATGTCACCAAGCACGCCGCGCTCTGGCGGAAACTGCTCGAGGACAAGCGACCCGTGGCCGAGGAAGGCGGCAGCAAGGGAATGACCGTGGCCGACATGGCGGCGTCCATGATGGATGCGCTCTACAGCGGGGAGGGTGCGATGTTCGGGATGCAGACTCGCGATGGCCGCTTCTCGATGGGGTCCAAGGTCTTTGAGGTCTACCGTGCGCGTGCTGAAGCCATTCTAGCGGGAAAGAAGGGTGCCGACTTGCCCCAGTTTCCCAAAATGGAAGCCCTGACGGATGAGCAGAAGACGGCACTGGGAAGCCGGCTGGCGAAGCTCTCGGGCAAAGCGCTTGAGGCTGCCGTCGCCGCATTGACGCCTTCCGAACAGGTCGTCCTGCCGGGTTTGGTCCGCAAGAATCCCGGACTGAACACAACCCTGGCCCCTTTGGCCAATCGTGTGCGGAAGACGGGGGGCGCCGCCTCTCTGACCAACGAGTTGAAAGGGCTGGAGTCGATTGAGGGGAAGGTGTTGGACCGCGCGGCGGTCGAGCGCCTGCTGGCGCTCACACGGACGGCAGCAGGACAGGGCAAGGTAGTCCGATGCCACATCAACCGCCAGGCGGCACTTGAGGGCGTTATTGTCACGGTGCAGGAGATTCTTCCCGACAGCCGTGACTACAAGGAGATGGTTGCGAATGAGCAGCTTGGCCGTCTGACGGTCCCCGAGGTTGTAGGCCAGATCGCGGCCCCGCAGTGTCTGGGCAGCGCCACGTGGCTGGCCGGGAAGGAGACCCCGCGCGCGGCGGCGCCTGCTACGGCGGGAACGGCGGTGGGTGACGATGAGATGCTTGCCGCCGCCGTGCAGGAGGCGGAAGCGGCTTTACGGGCGGATGCGGCGCGGGCCGAGACTGATTTCTGGAAGTCAGTCGACAGCTTCTGCGCCGGAAAGGGGAATGTCTGCCGGAGTGGAATGATCCTGTTTGAGGGACGTCCGGCGGTGAAGATCGCCCCCGCCGCCAAACCCGGGGATGAGGTTGGCAAGCAGGCTGTGGAGGCGAAACCATGACAACGAACAGCGCCGTACTCTGGGAGAAAGTCAATGCCCGGGTGAACGATCTCCGCAGGGAGATCGGGCTTGCCGTGATCGGGCAGGAACAGATTGTCGATCTCTTGCTGGTGAGCCTGTTGTGCCGGGGACACTGTCTGATTGTGGGTGTACCCGGGTTGGCCAAAACGCTGCTGGTCAGCACGCTGGGCCGTATCCTGGGGCTGTCTTTCCGGCGGATCCAGTTCACGCCCGACCTGATGCCCATGGACATCATCGGGAGTGAGATCCTGCAGGAGGAACAGGGGACCAACCGGCGGAAGTTCGAGTTCTTTCAGGGGCCGGTGTTTGCCAATCTGATCCTGGCCGACGAAATCAACCGCACCCCGCCCAAGACGCAAGCCGCGCTGCTCGAAGCCATGCAGGAAAAACAGGTGACGGTGGGGGGGCGCACGATGCGGCTGGCAGAGCCATTCGTGGTCTACGCCACGCAGAATCCGATTGAACATGAGGGCACTTACCCTCTGCCCGAGGCCCAGCTGGATCGTTTCTTCTTCAACCTGCTCATCGAGTATCCCTCGATCGAGGAGGAACGCAGAATTGTCCTGCTGACCACCGGGCGTCATGTGGCGGAACCGAAGCAGGTGTTGAAAACCGACGAGGTCATCGAACTGCAGGATGCCGTGCTGGATGTGCCGGTGCCGGATCATGTGATGGACTATATTCTGCGGCTGGTGCATGCCACGCGGCCCGGTGCCGGAGGGGCGGATGACTTCATCAAGCAGTATGTGGCCTGGGGCGCCGGACCGCGGGCCTCGCAGAACCTGACCCGCGCGGCCAAGGCCATGGCGCTTCTTCGCGGGCAGCCGGCCGCTTCGGTGGAGGAAGTGGCGGCCATCGCGCGCCCGGTGCTGCGGCATCGCGTGATCCCCAACTATAACGCCACCGGCGACGGGGTGTCGGTCGAACAGATCATAGACCACCTTCTCGAGAAGGTTTAATGGCGCACACACGCTTCAAGTATCTTCGTCCGGAAGACCTCCGCAAACTGGCTTCCTTTGAGTTTGCTCCGCGGTTGCTGGTGGAAGGCTATCTTTCGGGGCGGCACCGGTCACTGGCGCGGGGCTCGTCGATCGAGTTCCGCGACTACCGGCAATACGTGCCGGGCGACGATCTTCGCCTGATGGATTGGCGCATCTACGCCCGTACGGATCGCCACTACCTGCGAACCTATGAGGAAGAGACCAATATGGAGTGCCATATCTTCCTCGACAGCAGTGCTTCGATGGGCTTCGGCCGCCAGATCACCAAGTTGGACTATGCTTCCTTCTTCGCCGCCGCTCTCGGTTATCTGGTCGTCAAGAACACGGACCGCGTCTCCCTGCAGCTCTTTGACGACAAGATCCGGCTCTTTCTGCCGCCCGGCAGTACGGGCCGGCATCTGCAGAACATGATGCATGCGCTGGAGCATAACCGGGCCGGAAACCGCACCTCCATCGCCGAAGCCCTGCGCCGGTCCTATCCCTTGCTCAAACGCAAGGGAACGCTGGTGGTCATCTCTGACTTTCTCGATCAGCCGGCGGCTGTCTTCAAGGCCCTCAGCCCTTACCTGCATCGCGGGTTCAAGGTTCACCTGTTCCATATCCTGGCCCCCGAGGAACTTGAACTGGAAGATCGCGGGCTGGCCACCTTCGTTGATCTGGAGACGGGACAACGCGTGATTGCCCACACGGAGGATATTCGCCGGAAGTACCGCGAGGCGGTTCAGAATCACATCAACGCACTGCGGGAAACCGCCGTGAGGCGGCAAGTCGACTACGTGCTAACCCGCACCGATACGCACTATTTCAACCTGTTTGACCGGCTGACCCGATGAACGTGGTCCTGACCAACCTGATCCTGTGGCCGTTTGTGTTTCTGGTGGCCTTGCCGCTGATTATTCATCTTTTTGCCCGCAGCCGCCCTCCGGTCTATCGCTTCAGCTCGGTGGACTTCATTCTGCACGTG
>CAYOIT010000174.1:0-8962 GCA_964404035.1 uncultured Verrucomicrobiota bacterium
TCTGTTCTCTGCAGCCTTCGCTTCGTCCCATGCAAACCGTATCGCATCCATAATGTTACTGTATTTCTTATGGCGTTATACCGCAAGGATATTTTTTCCTCTTTATCCCACAGAACGTTCCGGCGCACCGGCGGCGCGGTTAGCGACGTACGGTGCCGCCGGTTGTTCTGCCATCAGTCATGGTTCTTTCGGAGTCCTCAGCGCGACGGCGAGTTCGGCCACCCTATCATTGCCTCTCTTCTCCGTTCCCAGTGCCGCCATCGCCTTCTCGATTTCGGCAATGGTAGATTCCTCGGCCACGCGTATCTGGCGGATCACCTCGACCGCTTTCGCCCGGAAATCGCTGGACGATAAGGCCGTCTCGACCGTCTTCACCCGCTCTTCGTACTCCTCCAGCGGCCCGACCGAGAGGAACAGTTTCCACAGCGCGTCAAACTGCACTGCGGACTCTTCGGAGAACCGTGCTGCGGATTGCAGGTGCACTTTCTGAGCGTCGCTGAAGCCACCGAAGTCCGTCGCGCATCGCGAGAGAAAGACCGTCGCGGTTTGCCGGTACTTCGGCCAAGCCAGACCCTCCATCGCGAACCACCAGTCCGGGTCGCGCCGCTGAATCCTCTTGTCCGGACGCAGGGTAGCGGCGAGCAGGTCCAACGCCTTGAGCCCTCCTTTGCGGTCGGGACGCAACGTGTCGAAGGCATCGCCGCGTCCGATGGCTATGGCGCGCCGCAGGATCGCCACGGCGACCTCCTGCTCGGTTGGCGTGCGCACGCGGTCCTTGAAGGCGAAGAAGCAGACCGCGGCGCCGCCCATGCCCTGGCCCGGCGCGAAGCCGCTGCCGATCCAGGTTCTCTCGTCAGGCCGACGGCGCGCCCGATAGCCGCACTCCTTGATGCCCGCCTTGCATTCGGCGTCCGAGTCCTCCCACGGCGGGTAGGGCTTCCAGGTCACGTGAGGGAGGAAGTAGGCAAGGCCCTTAACCTCGTCATAGCCTACCACCACCGATGGACCGGCCTTCAGATCGGGGCTCGGCGCCCCACCGAAGACCACGACAGGATTCCCGGATGCCAACAGGCCTTTCACCTCTGCCCATGCCTTCTCCACGGACTCCTTGGGCAATACAGCCTTGCCGGCGTTAATATCGTCTCCTTTCACGCCGCCGTAGCCCCCGGCGTGCCAGACATAGTCGAACCCCAGCGTCTCTGCCGCGATTACACCAAGCGGTGCCTCGTGTGTGTAGGCCAGGCACGAGGCGAAGTCCTCGGAGAACCAGAACCGGAACGGCTGGCCCATGATGGCGGCAAAGATGGTGTCGTCGAGGTACTTCGCCTCGACGCCCTTGAACTTGAGGATGGCGCGCAGAGAACCTGGGGTGCCGTCGAAATGCCAGATACCCTTGACCTCTTTCTCCGCCGGCACCCCCTCGATCCACACCTTGCCGCCCTCGCGCTTCACTTCATGCCGCACTGCGGGGCACACAACCAGATTCCTGAACTTGACATGCCCGGAACCGTCACACTGGCTGTTGTCGCCCTTCTGGCAACTCTGGTCCGAAAGACATATCTGGCCCGACGGGAAGCGGTTTTCCTCGTCGACGAAACTGAGTCGCTCGTCTGGGTTCACGTATGCCTGAATGCTTCCGCCAATGGCCGAGATCCATAGTTTGGTCCATTTGTTGGTCTTGAACTCCACGGACGCCTCATGCTGCCCCTTCGGGTTCGTGAGGATGATGCGCCCCTTCGTTCTGTCCTTGTTCGATCCGATGGCGAAGTTGTAACCGTGCTCCCAGGTCCTGTCTGCGTCGCGATCGCCACGGACACAGATGTCGCCGCCGCCAAAACCGTCGTAGAAAACTTCGCACTCCAGCACCATGTCTGCGAAGCGTTCCGCGTGCCCGACCCACGTATTGGAGCAGAAGCCATGGAACACGCCATTGTCGAGGGCCCACATGCGGCCCGACGGCCGCCATGCTGTTAGTCTCCAGTTCTGAAGTTCGCTCGGCCGTAGCAGAAGCCTGTTCACGGACTGGTTGCTCATCGTATCCTCCTTGTTCATTACTGGATTCACCATCGCTTGCGGCAACTTGGCAGCGTGTTGAGAGACCACCCCGCCGGCCACGACAATGGCCGCGACTGCGGCCAGGGCGACCGCCAGGTTGCCGCCCGCCGTGCCAAGGACGCCGGCCGTCGCGCTGGCCGCCGCTGCCGCGCCTCCCGCCTTTCCCACCCCCGCGAGGGCAATCTTCCCGAGCGCGGCGGTCAAAGTCGCCGGCGCCGCCGCGCTGGCGTTCTGCGTCAGCAGCGCACCCAGCGCCGCCACGGATACAGCCACTCCTGCCTTCCGCAGGCGGTCGCGCAACTGCCCGATGGCCTGCTCCAGACGGCGGGACACCGTGGACTGGTTGACGCCCAGGGCCTCGGCCACCTGCGCCTGGGTCTGGCCGCGCAGAAAATGCTGGACCACCGCGTCGCGCAGCTCCCCGGGCAGTTCCTCAATCGCCTGGTCCACCTGCGGGCAAAGATCCTCCCATGTCGGCTCTTCGTGTGGCTCGGGCATGGCCTTCTCCTCATGGCGGTTGCGGGTGGCGGCGTCGCGAACCGCATTGCGGGCCTTGTTTGCGGCCACGCCATGGAGCCAGGGGCCGGCCTGCTGCACCGAGCCGGCCCTGCGGGCCAATTCGAGGAAGGACTCCTGGGCCGCGTCTTCGGCGTCGTGGGCGTTGCGGGTGATCCGCAGGCACGTCCCATAGACCATCCCCGCGTACCGCCTCACCAACTCGGCAAAGGCTTCGGCGTCTCGGCCTTCAGCGTACTTCCTCAAGAGCAACCCGTCATCCATGGCGTCCTCCCCATGTCCCGTCACCATATAGTAACGCGCCGACGCCCGATTATGCACTTTTTCGATAAAATAGTATACGGCCCTCCGATTCGCCTTCAGGGCAAACGCATCTAATATTCAGGCACTTTTGCCTATTCTGGCTCTCGACGCCGTTGCGAGGGGTCTGCATTCGTGGCGAAGCCGGGAAAAGCGGTGTCGCGCGGAATACCGCTTGCCACCGCAAGACGCTGCCGCCGGGACGGAGAGCTTCGGGACGCCGCGCCAGCCATTTTGGAGTGCGGTGGCAAGCGGTATTCCGCGCGACACCGCTTTGAGGAGTAAGAAAACGGAGCCAAAACTGAAAAAGTGTCTGAAAATAAGATGCGTTTGCCCTGAATTCGCCTTCCCCGAGATGCGGACCTATGTTGAGCCCGAAGTCACGCGGCTGCTCGCCCGAGTGTGCGGCGACTTTTCGGGGGTACGTCGCCTCCTCATCGATAGCGGCTTCATGACCCGCGAGTCAGGTGTTTACCAGTTCACCGAACTCGGCCAAGCGGCATGGCGGGTGGAGCATCTGATCCTGGACCGCTACTTGTTGTTGAAGACTGGCGTGTGAGGTGCGGTCGCGGCCGCCCGATCGGAGATCAGGGGGCGGGACCGGCGGCCTGCTTCAGACTGGGCCATTGCGGCCAGCGTTCGCGCATCTTCTGGTACATGGAAAGGCATTCGCAATCTGGATATGCCTGACTGATCTCAGCCAGGATTCGTTCCGCCTCCTCACGCCGATCAAGGTTGCGCAGCAAGATAAGCGCCTTGTAGAACATATAGTGCGGAACCGTCCACTCGCCCTGCCGTGCGGCGATCTCCGCGTCATAGGCTTTCACCACTTCCTCATAGGCGGCTTTCGGCTTAGCCACTTCGAAGATTCGCACGCGATGAACGTACAAATCTTCCTCGTTGGCGCGCAATACAGCCAAAGCGATGTTTGCCTTGTTCTCCTTCACGGGCCCGAAAGCCGCATCGCGCAGGACGAAGACATGCCTCTTCCACTCGCCCGTACCCGTGCGCGGCCGGTCGCCGGTTGATACCCCCTCGTACCACCACGTATTGAAGAAAGCCACCAGATCGCCTTCTTCATTATCGAGGTACTCCACCTCCAGCCGAACTTCGTTGTCGGGATTCCATTCTTCCGGCTTGTCGAGGCGGAAATTGACGCGACTGTTGCGTTTGGCTTCCGGCAATCGCTTGCTGACCGCCGTTCGGCGGCAAGAACGTCCTTTGATCGACGTTTCCGCTACGGTCGCCCTGTTGGAGTCGACCGATTCGGTCATGCCCTGGCCTTCGTTGTTCTCGCCGAGGATGAGGGACGTTTCGCGGACAATTTCGTCCGGATAACGTGCGAGTATCCGCTGGGATTGCTGATATGGCTCGAAGAGCTTCACCGGCCGGCTAAAGGCCTTGATGTAGTCTTCGCCGGGTCGGTAGATCTTGACGCTCCGTAGCGCCCCATCGGACACGGCCGGTCCCAGCATGACATGAACGTTCTGCGAGGGAGGATCCTTGTCCTCAACCTCGTATACCGGCACGCCGTTGACATAGAGACGCAACATTCTGCCAATCCGTTCCGCCTTGAGTGTGTACCAGCGATTGAGCACGCGCGAGAAATCGCCTTCTTCGCCCCGAATTTGCAGATCACGCGACCAATCCCCCACGACATACTGCTGATAGATAAAACAGCGCGAGTACATATAGCGGAAGGATCCGCAGGAAGTGAAGCAAGGGATCGTAGCCCGCGCCGCAACGGCAGCCTTCAGGGATGGATAGGGAGAAATGAAACAGTCCATGCCGTTGCCCCAGCGGTCCTCGCGGAGTGTCTTCGCTTCATATTCCACCACCACCGCATCTCCGGGCCACGTTTGTTCGGATGCAAGGAAAGCGCCGGGCCAGCCCATGCCGACTCGCTGCCCCGGCTCGTCGCGCCAATTCCCCTCAACCGGCTGCAGGTCGTTCAAGATGTTGGGGGCGTCTTTCGACACATGGTCTTCCGCCTTCTTCGTCATATTCGTCGCCTTCCCGATGATTTCCTGAACTTGCGTCTGGATCGTATTGGTGGTCGTCGTAACAACCACGGGCGCTTGGGGTTTGATTGCTTTCTTATAGGCCACGTATATTCCTGCGGCAATTACCCCGACGACAACCACGGCTAGGATCTTCCCTGCCGCCGTGTATAGGAAAGACGTCGTTGGCGCCGTCCCCTGGCCGATTCCTGCTAGGGCGATCTTCCCGAGAGCCGCTGTCAGCGACACCGGCGCAGCCGTTGCGCCATGAACGTCCAGCATCGAGGTCAGCACGGCCACCGACGCGATGACGCCCGCCTTGCTGAGCTTGCCGCGCAGTTCGTCAACGCCCGCCTCCAACCGACGGGAGACCGTTGATTGGCTGACACCCAGCTTCTCGGCGACCGCCGCCTGGTCCCTTCCCTGGAGATAGTGGAGGATGAGCGGGACGCGCAGGTCCTCTGGGAGTTCCTCCAACGCCTGGTCAACGGCAGGGGCGATCGCCTCCCAGGTTGGCTCCGTCGCAGTGCCCCCTTCGCTTGACATGCTCGCATCCTCCCTCTGCCGGCGTCTGGCGGAACTGCGGATCTTGTCGATCGACCTGCTTGTGGCGGCAGCGTGAAGCCAGCCGGGGAGGGACACCTTGACAGTCCCTGCCTTCATGGCCAGGTCCATGAAGCACTCCTGGGCGACGTCCTCGGCGTCGTGCGCGTTGCCGAGGATTCGCAAGCACGTGCCGTGCACGATCCCGGCATGCCGTCGGACCATCTCGGCAAACGCTCCCGCGTCTCTGCTCTCGGCGTATCGCGCCAGAAGTGCGGCGTCATCTGTCGTCATGTTCCGTTTACCTCGTTTCAGTCCGGTGTGCCCCTCTGGACATATAGGTCGTCACCGAACGCCGGATTATGCACCGAAAATGACATTTTGTTAAACCGAGGCAACTAAGGACCTTCGAGTATCGCCCGAGACTCACGTTTCGAAGTAGTTTCCTGTTTCAGCCGAACCAAGCGCCTCCCGGAAACTACCGGCTATGTTCCTGCCTGCCGGGTCAATGGCGTGCTCGCACCGGGCGCCATAGGCCATACAGTAGGTGGCTGCCGCGCAGATCCAGCGGTGCTCCTCGCGTGAGAACCGACGCCCTCGGGCGCCCTCGTACTCTTGCACGAACAATACGCTCTCCTCCGGCGTCGGCACCTTCGGCACATCAAGGTACCAATTGCAGGGGAATGTTGCAGCCGCGCCACCTACGGTCCGGTATTCGTCGTTCAGCAGAAGGCTGTCCCAATCGTAGATAATGGCAACGGCGCAGCCCTCAAAGCGGAAGTGTTTGGCCGACCAATCAGAATGCCCGACCACGGGCGGGTGAGGAACGGTGTCGAGTTGTGCGTACGAACGCCGCGCAATTCTGTCTATCCAGGCCGCCCCCTCTGCCGTTCCCCGGAAGTCAAAAAGTGCGTTGTGAGGTTCTGGCCACAAACCGTCGAGGGTTGATGGTTTCCGCCTGGGAAGGTCACCCAATTCGATGAACCTTGAAGATCTGACGATCTGTTCGGACAACGCCTCCGCCATGGCTCTTCGGACTCCGGGTTCGTGAGCATCCGCATGCCGACCCCTGGCCACAAAGTCCTCAACCGTTATGCACCCGGGTCCCAATGCGGCCGGTCGGCAGAGCACTTGCGGGCACGGAAACCCGGCAGAATGCAGGAACTCCTGCACTTCGGAAGCGGCGTAGCCGACTTCATCGCCATGCAGTTCCTCCTGCATGTACTTCCTGGCGCGAGTCACGTAGCGCCGTGCGGATTCCGGCGTTCCGTCAGCGCATTCGCTGAGCTCCGCGAAGGAGCGCGTGCCCGCGTTGAGCAGGAATTGCGCGATGTCCTCCGTCTTGTCCTCCGTCCACGGCAGAACGTCGAACCGATCTTCCCAGTCGATCTCGAACGCGGCTGGCTTTCGGGCCACCTGTCGAAAGGCCATGTCATCTCCCTCTGCGAGTCTTCTCCACGTACAGTTCGTAGCAATGACCGTCCGGGTCCTCAACGATGCAACTCCTGTAGCGTGGATGGTCAATTCTTACGATTCCCTTGTCTTCCGGGAATTCCGCCTCGGCCCGGGCGAGTTCCTCTTCCGTGACCCGCATGCCGATCAGTCGCACGCAGACGTCTTCATCGTGGTTGGACTGACGGGCCTTCTTGGGGTTCTTGGTTTGGGCGACCCACAGGCCGACGCCGTCCTTTCCGATGACCAGCCCGTTGTCAACGGCGAAGAGCTTCCTGAACCCGAAATGCTTCCGGTACCAGGCCAGACTCAGTTCGAGATCACGAACGACGATTCCGACGTAGTTGATCTCCTTAGGATGGATCATTCGGATTCTCCCTTCTTCGCAGCAAACCAGATCGACTTCCGGAGTCAATCCCACCCACACCTATGGCAGAACGCCGCGACATCCAGAGACAATGGATCGCTGACCTTCTGCCACGCATTCTCTTCGAGCCATGCAAGGGCGTCTCCGTATGGTGACTGCGCCACTTCTGTCAATATTTTCGGGTAGTCCCGGGGAACAGGCATCTCGGTTGCCCTGATCCGGCAGAGCCGGTCCCGCAGGGAGCCAGGAGGATGCACGAAAACGTGCTTGTGGGATGTGTTTAGTGATGGATGCATCCCATCGACAAAGGTGATCGCGCAGGGCGTCAAGTGTGCCGTCAGTCCGACTCCAGAGTCGACTGGAACACGGCGCATGGCAGTCCAGTCGTACCGTGGTGTATCGACAGGAACACCGCGGGCAAGTTGGGAAAGATGGGCAAGCAGGAGAGTCCAGTCAATCCGATCGCGCTGGTACGCTGACATGTGGCTCCGGTCGTGATGTTCCGGACACGTCGCGTCGAGAAGGTAGTGGTCCATGGGGACGCGTGCGGCGCGGTCGCGCCCGAGGTGCTCAACCAAACGCTTTGTCAGGTGAGATTTCCCTGAGCATGACATGCCTGAAATGAATATCGTTTCCATTTTCCTCTTCATCGAACGCCGAGTTTCAGCGGCGGCGCGTTAGCGACGTACGCAAAATCTAGTTCTGCCTAGTCTTCAACTCCTGTGAATACGAAATCGAGTTTCTCATAGAGACCCCGCTCGGCCTCGTCGCCTTCTTCAACCCAGGCGTCGAAGGCCGGGCGCTTCTCTGCGATGATTGTGAGGGCACGTTGAACCATCTTAGTGGCAAGTCCTTGGCGCCTGTATTCAGGCGCAACAGCAATGTGCTGGATGCTGCCGCCCTGGTGCAGGACCTTGCGGACATGGTCGGGTTCGCAGGCGTTGACCAAGCACACGCCAACAATGGCTCGTGAGGACCGTGAAGACACAACCGTTGATGCGCTCATCGCGAGCTCGACGTCACCGTGCTTCCGGTGGTGGTCGAGCCATCTGTCTACTTCAAATATGCCCTGTTCGACCGTTCCTCCTTCGGGAAGGTGGTACAGCGGGCACTTGATTGCATGATAGAACTCGCCGATCTGCTTCTTGTGAGTTTCCGCCACGGGCTCTGAAACAAGTTCTTCTCCCCAGTCGATCCCGAACTTGGCCGTGTGTCGTATCATCTGAAACGCCATGTCTTCCTCCCTGCTTTGCAGAACGTGCCATGTTTCCGGCGCGGGAACCGCGTGCGAACCAGTTGGTTTTGGACCGTGTCACAATGTTCAGAAATGGCAACAACTCCAATCCACATCTGACGCCACGACGATCAGGAATCTGCCGTGCAGTGCCATTTTCTTCAGAATCCCATTGAGACCACGGTGGATTCTGCGATGTGTTTCTGTCCGATCCTCGGATGGAACGGAACCACCAAAGGCATACTGCGGGAAAACCACGGGGTGCCCTTCTGTTGATTTCTGGTTCTGATCAAGCCCTAGCGCCTTCATCTCTTCCGCCAGAGCCTTGGCGTCAACCGCAACGTCCTCCGCGAAACTGAGTGCGACCATGACAAACAAATCTTTCACTCTTCATCTCCGGTCCAACGTTACGGGTCATGCGCGGCTGCAAGCCGTCGCGAGCATCCGGCTTGTTGGATGGTCTCTTTCCATTCCCTACAGATCTTTGACCAAGGA
>CAYOIT010000175.1:0-8757 GCA_964404035.1 uncultured Verrucomicrobiota bacterium
TCACGAAGTCACAAGTGGGTACCTGTGGAAGAGGAGGGGGCATCATGAAGGCGAACAGAAGCGACTGGGTTGGGGTGGCAGTTGTCGCGGGGTTGCTCATTGCGGGCGGTGCGGCACGGGGCGCATCGTATACCTGGGACGGCGGCGGCGGCGACAACAACTGGGGCACGCTCGCGAACTGGAACCCGGACCTGACGGGGGTGGGCGATCTGACCGGCGCCGACCTCACGTTCGGCACCACCGCCGGAAGCGCGGGCGGCAGCGCGAGCACGCCCGCCGCAGCCAACAACGACCAGTCGGGCCTGGTCATCAACTCGTTGACCGTTTCCGGCTTTGTGACCACGCCCACGGGTTGGGCGTTAACGGGCAATGCCTTCACAATCTCTCCCGCGTCGTCCGCGGTCGGTATCACCATCAGCGGCTCGACATCAGGCAAGTCGGTCATCATCTCCAACACCGTGGTTATCGGTGCGGCGCAGACCTGGACCGGATCGGCCAACAGTCCGCTGATCGTCTACGGCAACCTGTCCGGATCGGCGAACATCACGCTGGCGAGCACTACGGCCGACCGTGTCCGTCTGGCGGGCAGCAACTCCGGGTACACCGGGAGCATTGACTACAACAACAGCGCCAGCCTCCTGACCCTGGTCAATGCTTCGGCCATGATTGGCGGGAACATCAACATGGGCAAAGTGGGCGGCGGCGGGACCCCCAGCGGCAGCGCGCGCCTCCGGCTCTCGGGCGCATCGAGTGCCGGCACCTACACCTTTGGGTTGGGCACGGGCAACGGCCAGGTGAACCAAGCCAGCGGCTATCTCGCCAGCCTGCTCGACGGCTCCGTGCGTTGGGACCCCGGCAACGGCGGCAACTTCGCCTGGAACACGGATCTGCGCCTGGCCGGCCAGTTGGGGGACTTCTCGATCGGCAACGCCTCGAGCCTGGTCGTACTGACGGGCGGCGCGCGGCAGACGCTGTGCAACGACAACTTCTCCCCGGGGCCGGTGGTCGAATTCAAGGGCGGACTGAGCGACGACGGGACGGCGCGAAATCTGACGATTCACGGCAGCCATCTGCTGGTCCTGACCCAGCCGCGCAGCGGCGGTAACGGCGGGGGCAAGATTGACGGACGCGTGGCGATCTCGAACATGAACCAGATCTTCTCAGGCAACCTGGACAACAGCGGCAGAGTGCTCATCTTGGACAACGTGTCCTGGAGCGCCTTCCTGGCCGGGCGCTCCGCCGGATTCGGCGGCTCGGCCAACCAGTTCAACGGCGCCAACTTTGCGGCGCGCACAGCCGACCTGGTCATCGACAGCACGGTGAGCGGGTTCAACTTCGACCGGAACTTCACCTTGGGTAACGCTTGGACCCGGTCCGGTGACACGGTGCCCTACGCCAACAAGTCGGTGATCGTTGCCCTCAACACGACGTTAAGTGCGGTGCGGACCATCACACCCGATGCGTTGCCACTGACTACGTCGCAAGACCCGGCGCGCACCATCGAGAACCGGATCAGGGGCGATCTCTCCGGAACTGGCGCGATCGTCGGCGGCGGCATCGCCGTGGAACTCGTGCTGGCCGGGCACAACACATGGTCCGGGACACCGACGGTAACGAGCGGCGGCCTCTTCAGTGCCGGTCCCGGTGGGTTGGCTACGATCGCGGGCCTCATCCGCTTCGATGACACCCAACTCGCCAGTGGTACCAGTATTCCCCAGGGTAACGGCGGCAGCGCCGCTTTCCTGGCCACCTGGGGGGACAACATGGGTGGCGGGGGGGTTCGTGGCTTTCTCATCACCGGCGACAACGACGGACAGGTCTACACACTGCCGACCGGGATGAAGATCCTACTGGGCAGTAGTGCCACCGGCCTCGGGAATATGAATACGGGGTTGTTCGGCAGCACGGGCACGAACGCCACGCTGTCCAATGCCGCCATTGTTTCGCACATCGGCAATAACACAGCGGCCTCCCTGCCGTACCTCTTCGTTCGTGACGGCCAGTTGCACCTCGGCGACGCGGCCGGCCCCGTCAAGTTCCAGCATGCCACGGGAGCCACGGGCTCCGCCCCGGCGGCCAGCACGCTCACGGAAGCAGGAACCACGGGCGTCACCAACAACGAGATCGAGAAGATCGGCATCGGCACCCTGGTCCTCGACAACGTCGCCTACACGGACCTCAGTGGCGCGGGCGACTACTCTTCAAACCACAAGTGGACGCTCGGCAACGGCAGCGTGGTTGGCAGCACGGTCTTCGGCGGGGCGGTGCGCGAGACGGGCACCGGGACCACCAACTCGATCCGCGGCAACGCGAGCCTGGGGGTCACGACAATGCAGGGCGGCGTGCTCGAACTGGGGGTGGCAGACGAGTTCACCATGCAACTTGGCTCGACCGCCAACCGCCTCAACATGGCCGGCAACGGGGGCGGCGGGTTCGCGGCCTTCGGCGGCCGGCGTGTCGTGCGGCTGACCAACAGCAGTGGCGTGTTGGGCGGGGACGTGGGCCTCAACAGCGGCAACTTCGTCACTCGTTCCGAGGCATTGACCTTCGGGTCGCTGACGGCCAACGGTACCGCGGTGCTGATGAACAACATCACCGGCGGCGGGGGTGGCAGTGGCAACTTCATGGCCACAGTGCGGGGTGTGGGCACGGCACCCGAGGGGGAGATCGCGGGAAATATCACGGCATTGGACAACCCCTTCCGCATCATCGCCCGCACCACGCCCTGGGGCGCGGCATTACCAGCCGGCACACTGGTCTTCAGTGGTGCCAATACCTATGCTGCGGACACACGCATCGAGGCCGGCACGTTACTCTACAACGGATCGCTCAGCGCCAACGCGTCCTACAGCGTCATTGTCAGCAACGGCGCCACACTCGGCGGCACGGGCACCGTTAACCGCGCCATCACCCTCAACGCCGGCGCCGCCTTCGCGCCTGGTTCCTCCGGAATCGGCGCCCTGACAACAAGCAATTTCACCTGGTATGGCGGGGCGACCTACGTCTGTCAGGTCACCAATTTCGCCGGGACCGCCGGAACGGGCTGGGATTCCCTGAGCGTGAAAGGCTCTCTGAACTTCAGCAATGCGGTGGCCAACACGATCATCAAACTCGACACCATGGGCGCGCCCGCGGCCAACTTCTCGCAGAACGGCTCCTACCTCCTGCGGGTGGCGAATTTCGTGAGTCAAGGCGCCTTTGACAAGACCAAAATGACCTTTGACCTGACCGCCTTCTCGAATGCCTTCAACGGCACCTGGAGCGCGCTGATTACCGAAGGCACGAACCTGACCGTGAAGTACACGGCACCCACTGGCAATACGAATACATGGGGCGGAATCACCGGCAACTGGAGTGACGATCTCAAGTGGCAGGAACTGATCGCCCCCGCACTGAACGGCACCAACGCGCAGGTGCTCAAGTTCGGCGGAAGCGGCGGTTCCGCCTACATCGCCACGAACGACCAGACAAGCACCGGGGTCGCCGGCACGTTCGTCCTCAACAGCCTGCAGTTGAACAGTTCGTCCACGGCCACCAATGTCCTGGCGGGGGCAACCCTTCAGTTTGCAGGCACGACTCCGGGGTTGACTCAGTTGGGTTCGGGCGCGTTCCTGCTGACCAACGCGGCAGATCTGGCTGTCGATACGACCTTCGGCGGCGACGGAAACGGAGCGGCGTTGCTCGGCGGTAACGTCACGGGTGCCGCCGGACTGATCAAGGAGGGAGCTTCGGTCTTCTCGGTGAACGGTAGCGCCAGCTACGCGGGTGCCACCGTCGTGAATGGCGGCACGCTTCTGATCAACGGTAGTCTGACGGCGGGCGGCGCCGATGTGTCCGTCGCCGCAGGCGGCACGCTTGCCGGGACGGGAACCATCAACCGCGCGGTGACGGTGAATGCCGGCGGGTTGGTCATTCCGGGCAATGCGGGCATCGGCACGCTGACCGTGAGCAATCTCAGCCTGACGGCAAACGCCACCAACAGTCTCGACCTGGGTTTGACCAATGCCAGCGACAAGATTGTCGTCAACGGCGACCTGGCGCTGAACGGTGTCGTCAACGTCACAAACCGCACCGGGTTCGGCGCGGGCACCTACACCATTATGACCTATAGCGGCAGCCTGTCCGGCAGCGGCCTGACCGTGGGGCAGGGGCCGGCAGGCTATACGATCACTGTGGACACCTCCGTGCCGCACGAGATCCGTCTGGGAGTGATCTACCTGCCCGTGGCTCCCGCCGTGGCCAACACCGGCGGTGCGACGGGCGTCGGCACAACCGCTGCAACGTTGAACGGAGAGGTCACGGCCGGGTCGCCATCCCCTCAGACCTACATCTGCTGGGGCACCAGCGATCCGGGTACGCTCAACACCGGCGACTGGCAGAACGTGACCGCCATGGGAATCCAGTCGACTCTGTTCGCCACGAACCTGACCACCTTGGCACCCAACACGCTCTACTACTACCGCTGTTACGTGACCAACACTTTCGGCACGAACTGGTCGCCGACCGCAACAAGCTTCCACACCCTTCAGGTTCCGGCGGTGGACAACGGTATCGGCGCCTCCCCCATCGGCGCCCACTCCGCGACCTTGAACGGGCAGGTGACTGCGGGGCTGCCGGCACCCCTGGTTTACGTATGTTGGGGCAGCAGCGACATGGGCACAACCACGGGCGCCTGGCCGAATGTTGTGGCCATGGGGTCGCCGGCTGGCGGTTTCTCAACGACTATTGCCAACCTCGCCGACGGAACGCCTTACGCCTACCGGTGCTTTGCCACCAACAGCGTCGGATACGCGTGGTCGGCGGTCGTGAACTTCACGACGGCCAACCGGCACTTTACGTGGGACGGCGGTAGCGGCGGCAACAACTGGGGGGCTCTGGCCAACTGGAACCCCGATCTCACGGCGGCAAGCGATTTGAACGAGGGCGACCTGACCTTTGCCACGACGTCAGGCAGCGCCGGGGGCACCGCCGCCACGCCTGCCATCGCGAACAACGACCAGCCCGGCCTCACCAATAATACACTGACCTTTTCTGGTTTCCCCGCAAGTTCGACCGGCTGGCTCATGACCGGCAATCCGATCACGGTCAGCCCGACGTCCTCTTCCACAGGGATCACGGTCAGCGTTTCCACGGCCGGCAAATCTGTCATCGTCAGCAACAATGTGACGCTCGCCGCATCCCAGACCTGGTCGGGATCGGCCAATTCGCCGCTGACGCTCGCCGGCAACCTTAGCGGCGGCGCGGGCGTCACGGTCGCGCTCAACAGCACCACGTCGGACCGCCTCCGCCTGAGCGGGGTGAACTCCAACTATCTCGGCAGCATCACGAATGTCGGGGCCAGTTGCCTGACGCTCATGAACAGCAACGCCATGATCGGGGGCAACATCAACCTGGGTGCAAACGGAAACTCCCGTCTTTTCCTTTCCGGCACGAACGGAGCAGGAACCTTCACATTCGGGGTCGGCGCCGGCAACGGTCAGGTGGCCCAAGGCAGCGGTTTCATGGCCGGCAACAATGACGGCAAGGTGACCTGGGACCCAGGCAATGGTGGCGATTTCGTCTGGAACACCGATCTGCGCTTTGCCCTCCCGCCAGGAGGCATCGGCGTCTCCGATGTTAACATTGGCAACTCGGCGCGCAGAATTGTCCTTACCGGTGGGCCTCGGGTGATCAGCGGAGAGAACAATTACTATGGAGGAAATATCCTTCAATTCAGCGGCGGCCTGAGCGATGACGGCAGTGCTCGAAATCTTTCGTTTGGTAACAGCATACTCCTGATCCTGACTCAACCGCGTAGCGGCGGCGATGGCAGCGGTTCCATAACGGTCAATGGTGGCTGCGCGGCGCTGGCGGTGTCCAACATGAACCAGCTTTTCAGCGGTAACCTGAACATTCTGTCAGGCACGCTCATCCTGGACAATATCTCGTGGAGTCAGTTCCTGGCGGGCCGAACCAGCGGATATGGCGGCGGAGCCAATCAGTGGCAATCAGCGAGTTTCGCGGCCCGTACGACGGACTTGACGATCGACACACCTGTGGCAAATTTCACCTTCAACCAGAACTTCAACATCGGCTATCCGGCGAAGCGGTATGGCGATGCGGCGTTCTATGCGAACAAGTCCGTGGTGATTGCCTTGGACACCACTCTGACCGCACAGCGAACGATCAACGTAGCCGGCCCCGGGCCGGGTGTCCTTCAGGACGCAAACCTCGCCCCGATCCATAAGGTCAGCGGGAGTTTCGGCGATAACGGCGCCACCAAGGGTTCCCTTCTCGTGACGGGGCAGTACGCGGGCAACGGTTTCTTCGGCGAACTCGTTCTGGCTGGAAGCAACAACACCTGGAGCGGTTCAGCTTCAAGGCAGGTAACCTCCTGGTTCGGTACGGGACCCGGCGGGTTGATGCTGTCAGCCGGTCAGGTTCGGTTTGACGACACCGGGCTTCCCGCCGGCATGACGAGTATCCCCCATGGCAATGGCGGTAGTCTGGCCTATCTCGCCTCCATCGCCGACAACGACGGCGGCGGGGCGAATCCTGTCCGCGGCTTTCTAATGACCGGAAGCAGCGCCGGCCGCACCTATTCGTTGCCGAGTGGCATGAAGTTCCTCCTGGGCGATCTGGTCAACGGCCAGCTTTCCGCCGGCCTGATCGGGAGTGCGGGCACCAATGCCACGCTTGCCAATTCCTCTGTGGTGATCATGTCGGCGATACAGACGGACAACCAGTGTCTGGGCCTCTTCGTCCGCGACGCGGGCGGCGTGTTTACCTTGGGTGACGCCAGTGGCGCCGTTCAGTTCCAGCGGGGGATGACCAACACCTATCTGGCAGCCGATCCGGGCGTCAACAGTGCCGCCACCTCCATCACCGATGCTATTCCTGCCGCCGGTACGACGAACGCAACCATCCTCAAACGCGGTATCGGGACGATCGTGTTGAACAACCTCCGGTACACCGACCTGAGCGGCAGCGGGGACAAGTCCTCACAATACCAGTGGAAGATCGGAATGGGTGCCCTGGAGCCCGCTTGGACGTTCGGCGGTGCCGTTCGGGAGACCGGGACCGGACCGTCCAATTCGCTGAGCGGAAACCCGAACCTTCAGAATACGGTTCTCCAGAACGGTGTGATCGAAATCGGATGCACCAACACCTTCGCCATGCAACTTGGCGCGGGGGCAGGGCAACTGCGGATGGATAACACGGGCCTCGGGTTTGGCGGCGGTTTCGCGGCCTATGGCGGCTACCGCACCGTCGCGCTCATCAACAGCCTTGGAGTCGCAAACGGCCCGCTCTTCATGTCCGCGGGTTCGGGCAACAACTACTTCGTCGCTTCCGATCAGCCACTGATCTTCGGCTCAACCACGGCTGACAACACCGTTGAACTCACAAACCCGATCAACGTCGACGGCGGCAACGGCGGCAACGTCCGTTATATCGCCACGGTCCGCGGCACCGGCACCGTCCCGGAGGGGAAACTGTCCGGCGCACTCTCTGGTGCACGCAGCCTGTTCATCGTGGGTATGAACACCCCGTGGGGCGCGGCCCTGCCAGCCGGAGCCGTGGACTTCGCGGCGTCGAACTCGCTCACCTCCCTGATCTACGTCAATGCCGGGACGCTCCTGGTCAACGGCGCCATCGGACCGAGTGCCAATGGCCTTTTTGTGACCAATAACGCCGCCCTCGGCGGGACGGGGACGATCTATCGCGCCGTGACGCTTTACGCGGGGGCCACCCTGGCACCGGGCGGGAGCAACGTGATTGGCACGCTCACCATCCGCAGCAACCTGACACTCAACGCCGGCACGGTGGTCGCGTGCGATGCCGGGGACTCGGCGATGGACAGGGTCGTGGTCAACGGAACCCTCACGCTCCCCACAAACCTGACCATCAACGTGAACATGAACGCCAATTCGGCGCTCCCGGCCATCCTCTTCTCTGCAACCGCACTGGCGGGGACCACGAACGACCTGAGCGGCTGGATGGTCACCGAGGGCGCGAAGGTCCGGATCAGCGGAACGGACGTTATCCTCGCCGCGTCGAATCGAGGAACGGTTTTCCGATTCCGCTAGAACTGGCCTATCAGGCCTGTCAGACCTGAATGGCGCCTAAGATAAGCTCATTTCCTGATCGCGGCTCACCGGGAGGTTCGCCCTCCAAGTGATTCGTAACATATTGACAGAAAATGACTTGGGGGGCAAAGGGCTCGCCCTTGATAACTGACATTCATGCGTGAGATATCGTTCGAAAACCGTTTCGCCGGCTGACTTCATGGGCAGGACCATGTGCTCTTGGCTGGTCTGGAACATGATGCGGTCCAGGATGGGCGCGTGGGACATCGCGGGCGGGCAGGGGAAGTCTCCGGGCGCCTGGAAAGTCAGGTGCGGCGTATACGTCGTGGTGTCTGTGTAACGTCTCTGTAACGTGTCCACGCGATTCTGGCATCTTTCCCGGCTTCTTGGGATTCTCGCGAAAGCTCCGTAACCCGCTACCGGATCGCCGGTTACCGCGATCTGTCGTTGCAGTGAGAAAACGGCAAAGCGGCGGGCAAATCCACACTTGTCCGGCAGTTCGCGGCAGGCCACGGCCTGACACTCAACGAAATCAATCTGGAGAAGCGTCCGGAACTTGATGGGGTGTTCAAGAGCCTTGATGTGAAGCGGATCCTTCTGGAGATCGAGGGTTTGCTCGGCAGAAAGATCGAAGGTGAGCACAGCCTGCTCTTTCTCGATGAAGTGCAGGCGACGCCGCATGCCTTGGCCG
>CAYOIT010000176.1:0-8722 GCA_964404035.1 uncultured Verrucomicrobiota bacterium
GACACAGCCTCGTCACGTGTGACGAGGCTGTGTCGTGATGTTCAACCCGGCACCGCGCTACGGCGTGACCTCCACGCGCACCCGGTAGAAGCCGGCGGGGCAACTGAGCCTGTCTGATCCCAGATCAAACGCGCCAGCCTTATCTTTCGATCCAACCTCCGTCACCCGAATCCAAACCGGTGTTTCCAGCGAGTCGGTCCGCTCCAGAACGTAGGTCACGGGTTGAGCGAGCGTAGTCGTCGACAGCGTGCCGACAGGATCGGCCGCAGATGTCAATGCCCAGTTCAGTTTATTGTCACCACCCATGCCAGTGATACGCAACTCATCGGCGGCCGTTCCGGACAGGCCCAGATCGAATTCCTGCTTGTCGTTGATGCCGTCACCGTCACCGTCACCGTAGTCCGGAGCAATCGCGGTGCTGTCTTTGGTGAGACCCAGAACAGTCAGCCACTGCAGCATGACGGGCGTTCCGCTCAACCCGCCAGCCACGGCGTACTCATACGAATCCGATATCTCGTCCTGGTCCGTGTCGACAGATCGGATCATGACCGTGACCGTGGGCGCGTTCGTCCCCTTGGCGGCCTTCACCGCCAGCGGCTGGAAGTACCACTTCGGGCTGGGGTCGATGGAGCGATAGTACCCCCACGACTCCCAGATCGCGCGGGAATTGTCCGTAATCTGATCCATGTAGGCCCCGATATAGTAGGACTTCTGAATGTCCAGTCCGTTCAGCGTGACGGTCCGGGGAAGATTGGTCACATTCAGCAGCGTCCGCTTCCAGACCGGCAGGTCGTTCAGCGAACCGGTCTCGAACGCCTGCACCCGGATGCACGCATTGGAAGGCGGCAGATAATCCGCGTTGACGCGCACGTTGATGCTGCCCAGCGGCTCGACCGCGTCGCTCAGGTTCACGCGGACCGTCTCGTAGCTCGAATACGCGCTGATGCTGCTGGAATAGGTAACCCCATCCGTGAAGCCCGTGACCAGACGGGGCTGGAACGCCCGCACACGCCACCGGAACGCGGCATTCGTCAGCACCCCGCTGCCACCGTTAATGTCACCCCACTGAATCGGAGGCGACCACACGCGCAAACCGTAGTGCTCTGAATCGGGGTCTGCGTCGCGCATCGGCGGCGCGGCATTGGTTCCCGAACTGTACAGCACCACGGGGGAGGCGTTTGTCGTCAGTATCTGCAGTTCGAATGCCGATGCATAGGGGGTCATGATCCATTGGAACTCCGGCCGCGGCGAATAGACAACCGCTCCGCGAGGATACTCCGCGACCGGCGTCGGCAGCGTCGTGACCGAATAGTACTCGGCGAAGTAGTTGGTGGGGCTACCGACTGCGACGCCGTCAACCTTCAGCAAGTAGGTGCTGATGCCCAGCGTGCCGCCGATCGGAAGGGTCGGCGATCCCGAGATCCGCCCATCCCAATCCAGACCGGGTTTGCCGCCGCCCAGCACTGCGTTGGGATCCAAGATGTCACCCTCGTGGAGCCAGTTGCGCGGCCCGCGGATGTACTTGTTGAAGACGCTCGTGAAAATGGCATTTGTTCCGGACCACGTGATCCGTCCGATGTCGACGCTATGCAATCCAGTCCCGGTAAGCGTCGGCAACTCCAGACGGGCGAAGCCGTTGACCGGCTTGTCGCTGAGGGTGAAGGAGATCGCGTTCTTGTCCCAGCCCACATCATACGGGAAGCGATCGGCCAGGCCGGCCGGCTCGCCCGGATCCCACTGCCGGTTGCCGTTCAAGTCCATGATGGCAAAGAACCAGTTGCTGCCCTGGCGCAGACGTCCGCTTACGGAGACGCTGTTGGTCTCACTCGTAACCGGATAATAGGCGGGCGCGGCAGAGACGAACGTCGCGTCCGGAGCGCCATCCATCGCCCGGTCGCTGTAGGCCAGCACCACCACCGCGCCCCGGCTCACCCCGGGATAGTGCACGGTGATGGCCAGTTGCGGCACCGGCGCGGTTACCCCCGAATTCGGCCGCGAGGTCATAACCGACATCGCCTCATAACGAGCCTCCGACCAGTTGTCCCACCCGTCTTCGTCGCGATCCAGTTGCGAGTCGTAGTGAAGGGTCGAGGCGTACGTTTCGTCGTACTGGTCTTCCCACCAGTCCTCGGTATAATCCTTGTCGCCGGCGGCGCGTGCATTCGCGGTCAATGGATCGGTCCCCAGGAGCAGTTCATCCCCGTTACTCACTCCGTCTCCGTCAAAGTCATCAGTCGCCCACGACGTCGCCAGGGTCGGGTTGGAATGCAGCAGCCACTCCCCGTAATCGGCAAGCCCGTCGCTGTCGTGATCGGTCACCCGGCTGCACTCCGCCAGCGGATTGGGGTAGCGTCCGAACCAGAAATATTCCCATGCGTCCGGTATGCCATCGCCATCGGAATCCACGCCCGACGGCACCCAATACCAGTCCGTGGGGCCGCCCGGCGCGCTGGTGGTTGCAACCCATTCGATGTCCACCTGGGCGGGGGCATACGGATTGGACGGAATGCGGATGTCCAGGATGCGCAGGCCGCTGTCGGATCCGTCGAACCACACCGCCGCCGGCTTCGTTTGGGCGGTGAACAGCCGGTTCGATGGGGTCATGCCAAAAGCATCGGCCTGTTCGACGGTATTGCGTCCGTCTTCCAGCTCATACTTCCCATCGGCCTGGACGTAAAGCCAGGTAAACCGATTATTCGCGCGCTGCTGCTGTGGCGATCCTCCTGCTGCGCCATAGTCGGATTTGCTGATCACAATGCCGCGGCCGATCGAATTGGCGTAGGGCGATACCTGTTCGTGATTCGGATTGACCGTATCGATCAGACTGCCGGCATTGAAGTTGATGATGAAACGTTCACCTGGATTCCGCACATCTTCAAACACGTAGTACTGATCGGCAAACCGTTCCACGGGATACATCAGCACCGTCCGGGGTCCGCTGTTTGTTTGCAGGATCGGGCTGGGTCCAAAGTTCAGCGCCTGCTGCTTCACGCCGTAGGTGAGCTTCAGGTCGGGGTACCCATGCACCATGGGACCGGGGCTGGCCATGAGATCGCCCCCCCCCACCGGATAGTTGTCGACCTCCCCGGTATACTGGTC
This sequence comes from uncultured Verrucomicrobiota bacterium, assembly GCA_964404035.1. Taxonomy (GTDB): domain Bacteria; phylum Verrucomicrobiota; class Kiritimatiellia; order CAIKKV01; family CAITUY01; genus CAMBRF01. The sequence continues at coordinate 3,100 of CAYOIT010000176.1, forward strand.
ATAATCGTACAGATCCGGCCAGCCGAGCACGTCGTGGCTTTGTTCGTGCGTCAGCAGCGCCGGATTGGGCATATTCAGAGACGCGGGCTGATTCTGATTGAAGCCTTCGATCAAGCCCTCACGGGTCATGGTGCCGTACGTCTGGCCGGCGATGAAAATGCGGGGCGAACTGATGCCTGTCGAATTGAGCAATCCGACCATGTAGAGGGGGATGCTGGCGGTCTCCCCGAACTTGAAAATGCCGTCTTCGTTGGCGTCGTAGAACACGGCACCTTCCAGAGTCAACTGGATCTTTGCCGAGATATCGATGCCCGCAGTGCCGTTTGTGAGCGTGAGCGACTGGAACAGCACCGTCTCACGGCTGCGCGCATTGAAGGGCGGATTCTGCTCCAGCCACGCCACACTGACGCCACGCTGGAATGTCGTGTCGACCCCGTTGGTGGTATAGCCGACGGGAATGGGCGAAGCCTGGGCGACCTGACCGCTGCTGTTCAACGGCAGAGAGCCATAAGGCCCCGAAATGAACCGGTCGGCGTCATAAACCCCATTGTTATTGGTGTCAATGAACACATCGTCACCCGGCTGATAGCCCGGATCGTTCTGGGTGCGGCACACGTAGCGCACCGGGTACGTGGAGGCTCCCGTCCACAGCACACCGGTCGTGGTTATCGCCGAAGGGGAAAACCTGTCGGCGACATAAATCAGGTCCACGCCGTTCGAACTGCCGTAGTAGAGTTCGGTCGCTGCGGCGTAGGCGTTGGTCACGGCCCACATCAGCGTGAAGTTGGTGACTGTGGGATACACATAGATGCTGCGAATCAGGCCGGTCGTGGGATCCTTGGCCCTCAGGCCCGCCGACAAGATCGCGTGGCCATCGCCAGGCTTCAGTTTGCCCGAGGCATCGCTCAACACCGGTTCGCTGTTGAATTTGATGGGGGGCTCTCCGGTGATGCTGGTGTTAATCCACACCAGATCGACGTTAATGTCATAAACGCCATTCCCGTTCAGGTCGGCCCATCGCGCGGGTACCGGACCCACGCCGCTCGGCAGCTCCTGGTCACTCACGATGCCATGGATGATTGGCTCGAGATCATTGAACTTGCCGTCTCCGTTGTCGTCGATCCACAAGGCGTCCACGCGGGGCGTGAACGCGCCGCCGCTGCCGTCGCTATCCGCGTAGAGGATGGCCGCTCCCACCCAATCCGAAAGGGTGGTGAATGCAGCCGAGCCCTCCCGCCAGACATACCCGTCCGGGGCGATGATTCCCCACTCTTCGGTGCCCCGGCCCGGCGAATTTGTGAAGGTGGTGATGCCCTTGAAGTTCTCGATCGCATCCAACGTATCCACCATGTCCTCGACGCTCCGCTCCCATCCGAGCAGCGGCATGGTATCCATGCCATTGTTGATCGTGACGGGATCGGCGTCCTGAAAATAGTTGTAACTGCCTGCCGGAATGGTCTCCCCCTGGTCAATCAGCCCGTTCAGGTTCACGTCACGGTGATCCCCCGCGTAATAGATGGATGAAGGATAGCCGCTATAAATTCTCGTGTGGTAATCGTAACCAGGCGTCTTGCGGTGGCCGCCGCGGGGTCCCGTCGGCGACTGGCCATCGGTGCGCCAAGTCGAAAACTCGATGTTCAACTGGTTGGCGGCGTCGTAGCCATAATTGGCATGCGTGTTGTAGGCATACGGGCCGCACGCGGGAATGTACCCGTCCGCCACATTGTCGCCGGAACTCGTGTAATTGTCGCCGCGATCCATGCCGTAAATCAATCCGCCCCACGGACTGGTCTCCTCGCCCAGGCGCATGTCGCCGCCATCCCAGACGGCCTGGGGATTGGATCGCGGCACCGGGTGGCGATAGCTCAGGTTCCGCATCATCTGGCCGGAGCGAGACCCCAAATCGGGATTGTGGTACATGGACGACGCCAGATCGTCAAACTCGCGGGGCGAGTCGTAGGTCCAGGTGGAGTTGATCGGCGGATGCGTGATGGACCCGTAAGTAAGGACATTTGTCGGGCCTGATGCGGTGATCACGGTCTGCGTCGTTATCGTGCATACCTGATTGGCGTCGGCCACGGGGGCCCACGCGCTCATGTTCGGAATACGGCTCTCGAATACTGCGCTGGTCGAGCCGTAACGGCCATATTGATCCAGCCACCAGTCGTTGTACGACCTGATATGGGGCGGTCCGACGGTGAAGTCCCAAGATTCGAACGACGATATCGTGTCGGTCAGGAATGCATGCTGCATCATCTGATTGTTTCCGGCCTCGGCCCAGCCTTCGGGGCCGTCGTAATTGAGGTCACCGCACCGTTTGATCAGGCCTGCGACATCGCCCGGATAGTTGTTGGCGATGTAGTTGATGTACCGACCATACGACCAGTAGTCCGGCGTCGGCTCCGATCCCTTCGGCAGCACCCCGGTGCTGGCCGTGCCGTTGGTCGGCACGCCGATCAAACCGGGAACCCAGCAGCCGGTATATCCCGTCAGACATCCGCCCTCCGGATCCCACCAGGAAATGAAATCGGAGAACTCCTCGGCAGCCACGGCCGCCGTCGGCTTGTCATCGCCGCCGATCGCATCCAGGAAGGGGTTGTCAATGCCGATCGTGGCGCTTGGCGGATTGGTAAAGTTGACGGCATTCAGGGGCTCGCCCCACAGCGTGATCGAATAGTAGAGCGGCACCTGGACGGAGACACGGACACGTTTCATGGTGACAACCTCGGTCAGCGCTTGATCGTTGGCCACGCCCATATCGTTTCGTGATGCAAACGAAAGGAAATTGGGCGACGGCTTCAGGACGCGCACCCGGCCGTTCGTGAAAACGTACCCGCCATTGTCCACATTTGGATTGGCGAGAAGAGCGGTATAGGTCGCCGTCGGCAGGTTCACGTAGGTGAAGATTTCCACGTCATACTGCCTCGGACTTTGATACACATACGGCAGACCGTCTGCACCCACGTTGTATTCCAACCTATTGAGAAAACCGACATCTCCATACAATGGATTCAGATTGGGCGGCGGGCTGTTGTTGTCACGGACATAGGTCCACGCGGCGTCACCCTCCATGATCGGTGTGGGATCTGCACGCACATTTCCATTCAGGTCGTAGCTGGGTAAAAATGCCCCCACGGTGTTGGTGATCAAGCTAGATTGCGCCGTCCACTGATCATCCGCGCCGACGGCGTCCACAAACGGATTCAAGACCGCCTCGGGCGGGGCCACATTGGTATACCCAAGCGCGGACACGGGTCTGCCCCAGAGGGAGGTCGCGTAATACAGCGGAATGGAAACATAAGTCGGAACTCGAGTCGTTGGAGACACGGGATCCGTGAATCCGAGCGCATCATTGTTCAGCAACCCCTTGGCGGCGTCGGGATCGAAAACGACGATTCTGCGGGGTGTAACGTTGGTCGCGTACATGAACCCGCCAATCACCTGCCCGGGGGAAGCCATCAACATGTCAATCACCTCCTGGGGCAGAAACGTCCTGACTTCCAGCATGTTCGTGCTCGGCACTTGATAAACAGCCGGGACGCCACTACTGAACTGCTCATATTCAAACCGTCCTAAGCGCGGAACGTTGGTATAGACGGGGGGGGGATTGCCCGATACATAGGTATGGCCCGCATCGCCCTCCCAATTCCGCGTCGGGTCATTGATTACTGGAAGGCCAATCCTTTCATAGTGTGCCACGGTTCCCCCGACCGTATTCGATGTGAAATAGATCGGCGGCGTCAGATCCAATTCACTGATGTTCCAAGGGATGTTGGTGCCGCCCGCCATATTGGCGATCCAGATCGTCAAATTCGTGGAGACGGACAACGCCGTAACGGGCGCCGACGGGCTGGACGGGAGAGATGTCGACAGATCGTAGTCGGCGAACACGTCTCCGACCGTGTTCGAGCCGAGAAAATTGCGCAACGAGGATGAGAGGACGGTGTCTGCAATGCCGCCCAGCACGCGCACAGGCGTCCACCGGTCCTCCGCATATTGGGTGATTACCTCCGAGATGGAACTGCTTTCGTAATACCGGATGGGGGTCAGATCGAACTCACTGATGCGCACCGGCAAGTTGACGGAGCGGGAAATATCAGCCACCCAGATCAAGTCGTTTATGGATGCCAAGCCATTGTAGGAGAGCACGCGCGCCGGAGTGTTCGTGCTGACGGAACGAATGGAGGAATCATAGTCGTAGAAAAAGTCGCCTCTTGAGTAAGCAATGCCGTCGATGATCGCGTTGCTGTTGTTGATAAAGCCGCGCAGGTCTGCGGAGAAGATGGCTTGCGCAATGCCGCCATTGGTGTGAACGGGCGTCCACCGGTCTTCGGCGTGAACGTAGTCATCCCATCGGCCGTTCGGAAGCGCAGCGCCGCCCCGGTCGGTAAACCGTTCGCCGGGCGTCCAGAATCCGTCAATCAGGGGGGCGTCGATCAAATTGGTCGTGCCCGCAATGGCGCGCGGGTAGAGCGAGGCCGGCGAATACCGGTCGGCCAGTTCATCGAAATGTTCGCCCCGCGAGTCAGGAAAACGGTCGTTCGCGAGGTCGCCGGCGGCTGCGCTGAAGTTGGCCCATGCGGAGGGCGCCTCCGCGTTGGTCGGAGGATTCCACGCCCACGGCATCGCCACCTCGCCCGCAGTCTTGGTATCCATGAAATAACCGCGGATGTTGAGGCCGTTCGTCGGATTGGCGTGGTAGTAACTGGTCTCCCGCCAGTAGCCCTCGTAGAAGTTCTCCATCTGCGTCCGGATGGAGCCCGGCGTCGAGTTGGACGACGCGAAGCCGCTCTGGCCGTTCTTCGGGAAGTACTCCGGGGTGACGTAGGTCATGTGGTTGGGCATCTCCGGCCAAGCCCCCGATTGTGCCGTGGCAACCCCCGCCGCCAGGACGGCCAGTCCGGCCCAGATCAACCCCTGTCGCCCGCATGTCGTGACTGATTTCATAGCGAATCCCCCTCTCTTGACTTCTAAAAAAGTTATCCTCGCACTGCTATTCCACATAACACGTTATTTGATTTCCCAGAAATCCTCGCCCACCAAGGCCAGCCCGGCTGCGGCGGACTGCTTGTCCAGATCGGCCTTGCACTCCGGTTCCTTCGCCAGGATCGCCCGCCTCAGAACGCGCGCCCGCGTGTCGATCGCCTCGCGCTTTGCGTTGACGCCGGTAATGAACGCGCGCGCGGCCGCGACGTCCGGTCTGGCGTCCTGGGTGGCCACGTGTGCCTGGCTGGCCTCGCGCGCCGCCTGCTGCAGCTTCGCGATTTCCGGGTCGTCCGCGCGCAAGGTCTTCCGCAGCCGCATCATCTCCGCCTGGAGATCGGAATTTTCACGCTCGATTTCCGCGTGCCGGGCATTGATTTCCTCAAATTGCGCGGCGGAACCGTCCGCCTCACGCGCGGCCTGGACGGCGTTCGTCGCCGACACGCGCGCGTAGTCCGCCCGAGCGATGGCCAGCTCGTTGGTCATGCGCCTGTGACTTTCTTTGACTTTGAGCCGGTCAGCCTCCGAGAGTTTGCCGACCTCTTTCACGTCCGCCTGTTTCAGGATCGCCTGGCGCTCGGCCTCGGCCCTCGCAACCGCCTGCGCATTCGCGGCCTTGAACTGCTTGGACCGTTCCACT
>CAYOIT010000177.1:0-8667 GCA_964404035.1 uncultured Verrucomicrobiota bacterium
TGGATGCCTCCGCCGTGCATCCGGAACGGTATGCCCTGGTCGAACAGATGGCCAAGGATCTGAATGTCGAACTCAAGACCCTGGTGGGCAACGCCGAGTTGGTCGATAAGATCGATATCCGGAAGTATGTCAGCGCCGAGGTGGGCGAGCCAACGCTCAAGGATATCGTCGCCGAGCTCAAGAAGCCCGGTCGCGATCCGCGCGAGACGTTCGAGGCCACGTGCTTCCGGGACGATGTGACCAAGATGGAGGACCTGAAGCTTGGCATGGAGCTGACCGGAATCGTAACGAACGTGACGGCTTTCGGAGCCTTCGTGGATATCGGGGTGCATCAGGATGGCTTGATTCACGTCTCGGAACTGGCCGATCGTTACATCACCGATCCCGCCGAAGTCGTGCAGACGGGCGACCGGATCAAGGTGCGTGTGCTGGATGTCGATGTGCAGCGCAAGCGCATCGCCTTGAGCGCCAAGAGCAACAGCCGGCCCGGCACCGGAGGGGCGAAACCAGGCGCGGCCCGTCCGCTGGAACGGCGCAATACGCCCGGTGGAGGAGGGGGTTCCCGGCCCGCGCCGCGGCCGTCCTTCAACAGCAACCCGTTCGGTTCATTGGGGTTGTGACGGACCGTTGAAAAAGTTTCCAGCCAGTGATCCGTGCTTACGGCGTGGAGTCAGTGTTAACGCAAGGCCTCGACCGTCGAATGCTGTCTCACGTGGTCGTCTCAGTGTCGCCGGGGTGTTTCAAGGCTGGTGATGAACCGGCCGTCCTCGCAATTATGATTGAGCCGCGAGACCTGTCGTTGACGTTCGTGTCAATTTGTTCCACTCGGCACCACTGCTGACCAAGTCCGCGTTTTTGGTTTAGAAATCACGTATCGCCACGAGCCATACCGGATTCTCGGCATGCCCATTTGTTAAGGCGTTAACCGAATTCACTGCTTTGGCACGCGTATTGCTATCTCACGCTTAAAGACTATCAGTTGGCTAGACATTCGTGCCACAGGGGGTGTTTGATGCAGACCATGACCCGTAGGGATTTCTTGCGCTATTGCGGATATTCAGCGGCGGCGATGGCGCTTACCTCGACGAAACTGGGGTTGCTCAGCGAGGCCTTGGCCAATCCGAAGGCTCCATCGGTGATCTGGCTTCACGGGAGTTCCTGCACGGGGGATTCCGTCTCGTTTCTCAACCGGATCTCTGATGCGTTTCCCACGACGGTAGCTGACGTGCTTACCGGGGCGGTGAACCTGGTTTTTCATGCCACGTTGATGACGCCTGCGGGAGACGCGGCGGTGTCGGAATTGAAACGCGTGTACGAAAGTGGAAACTACGTTCTGGTGCTGGAGGGAGGCGTACCCACCGCCTTCCATGGCGGGGCGTGCGTCGTCTACAGCCTGAACGGACATGAGACCACTTATATGCAGGCGGTCCAGGAGATGTCGGCGCGGGCGTTGGCGATTGTATGCGCGGGGACCTGTTCGTCGTTTGGAGGCATTCCCGCCTCGGGCAGCAATCCCACCGGCGTCAAGAGCATTCAGGCGTTGACCGGACGACAGACCATCAACATATCGGGCTGCCCGGCGAACCCGGACTGGGTGGCCTGGGCCATTGTGCAGTTGCTTACCGGAACGCCGGTCGATCTCGATGCCGACGGTCGTCCCACGGCGCTGTACTCCAAACGACTGTCGGGTGCGGCCGCCCCGGCGCTGATTCACGACAAATGTCCCCGCAACAATCTGGTTAATTCTGGCGCCCCGGGGGAGGCGACCAGTTTCACCAACTGTGATGGACGCTGCACAATCCAACTGGGATGCCGCGGCCCGTTCACCAAGGCGCGGTGCGATGGCGCCTGGAATATCAAGGCCACCGATCCCAATAACCCGCCCAACGAGCGCTGGCGTAACAACTGGTGTATCGGCGTCAATGCCAACTGTCACGGCTGCGTGGAGAAGACCTTCCCAGGGCCGCAGTCGTTCTATGAGCCCTATGTGGTTTGATATCGAACAAAAGGGAGCAAGCTATGCCTATCATTGTAGCCGCCATTGACCCCGTCACGCGCATCGAGGGTCACCTGAAGGTCGACGTCGAGGTGGATACGGTCGGCGGCGTCCAGCAGGTGACCGGCGTACGAACCATCGGCACGCTCTTCCGCGGATTCGAAAAGATACTGGAAGGACGCGATCCGCGTGACGCCGCGATTATCACTTCGAGAATTTGCGGGGTCTGCCCGACCTCGCACGCCCAGTCCGCCGTGTTGGCGCTCGAAGAGGCGTCGGGCATGACCGTGCCGAACCCCGCGCGGCTCCTGCGCAACCTGGTGCATGGCGCCTGTTACCTGGAGTCGCATATCCTGCACTTCTACCTGCTTTCCCTGCCCGATTACATCCACGGGCTCGGCATGCCGCCGTGGATGCCGGGCTTCGAGATGGACCGGCGTGTGGATAAAGCCACCTCGGATCTCTTCACCGCGCACTATCTTGAGGCCATCACGATGCGGCGGCGGTGTCACGAGATCGGAGCACTCTTCGGCGGGAAACTGCCGCACACGCCCGCCTACATTGCCGGAGGGTTTACCGCCGTGCCGTCGCAGCCCAATATGGACACGTTTGGAGCCAGCCTGAATGAGATCCTGGATTTCATCAACACCCGCTACCTGCCGGATGTTGAGCGGCTGGCCTCACTCTACAGTGATTATTTCTTCATCGGGAGGGGCTATGGGAACCTGCTGGCCTACGGGGCCTTCGAACAGGACAACGCCCACACGAATAAACTCTTCAGGCCGGGCCGCATCATCGACGGCGCGGGCCCGGTGCAGGCGATGAACGCCGCCTCGATCACGGAGGACGTGACCCACTCCTGGTATAGAAACGACGATAGCGGCCTCAACCCGGCGGTCGGAGAGAGCAACGCGGTGTATCCCAAACCTGACGCCTATTCCTGGCTCAAAGCCCCCCGCTACAACGGCGCCCCGTATGAATGCGGCCCTCTGGCGCGCATGTGGGTCAACGGCGACTACACCAATGGCATCTCCGTTATGGATCGCATCCGGGCGCGTTCCTATGAGGCGCTGAAGATTGCCAACGCGATGAAGGCGTGGCTGGGTGAACTCCTGGCCGGCGACGTGGCGGTCTCCCAGGACTGGACGGCGCCGCAGAACGCCACGGGGATGGGGCTAACGGAGGCTCCGCGCGGTGCATTGGGCCATTGGCTGCAGATCGCCAACGGGAGGATCGCCCGGTACCAGGTCATCACGCCGACGTGCTGGACCATCTCGCCGCGCGACGGCGCGAACCAACTGGGGCCGCTCGAACAGGCGCTGTTGGGTACGCCGGTCGCCAACGTAAGCCATCCCGTTGAAGCGTTGCGCGTGATTCACTCGGTGGATCCCTGTCTCGACTGCGCCACACACGTGATGCACGCCCGCGATGCCCAAAGGAGCTAGGACGCCGGTCATGATCCAGCACATCGTCATCATGGGAATCGGAAACTGGCTGAGGTCCGACGACGGCGTGGGCGTGCATGCCGCGCAGTCGTTGGCGCTGGACCCGCCGCCCGGCGCGCTGGTGGTGGATGCCGGGACGGACGCCCTGTCGGCGCTCTCCTTTCTGGAGGGGGCCACGCACGTGCTCCTGATTGATGCCGTGCGGGGAGGCGGTGAGCCGGGCGCCATCCGCCGTTTCACCGAACACGACCTGTCGGTGCCGCAAGGAGTCAGCACCGCGCATGCCGTCAGTCTGCTCGCGAGCCGCCGCCTCATGCCTCCCGAGGCCGCCTGGCCTGAATTCCTGATCCTGGGGGTTGAGCCCGCCTCAATGACGTATGGCTTGGAGCTTACACCTGCCGTCGCCGACGCTTTGCCGGAGATCGTCCGACTCAGTCGGGAGATTGTTGAGTCTTGGAGGAAGGAAACGTCCCACAGCCAACCCAGCAGGTTCCCATGAAAAACACGCGCCTATATCTTCCGCTTCTTGTCGCCGCTGCTCTGATCGGGTCTCTGGACAGAGCCCACGCCGTCAGCACCGATGGCACGGTGACGTTCTCCGAGACGACTCAGAATTACAACGGCGGTTACGACCCGAGCAACGTCTCGGTCGTCTGGGTGGTCGATGGTAACGGGAACTTCGTCAAGACCCTGTGCCGTCATGCCAACGTCCGGATCAATTATCTCGCCCAATGGGTTGCCAGCCGCGGTTCGTATACGAATGTGGATGGCGTTACGTCGGCCACGCTCAGTTCGCAGCCTCAGACCCATACGGTGACATGGGACTGCCGCGGGACGAACGGGCAGGTCGTGGCGGACGGCACGTACTACTTTCGCGCCGAGTACACCAGCAGCAATGGGCAGGGGGCCTACATGTCGAACACGTGCGGCTTTGTTAAGGGGACAACCGCTGTGTCGACCAATTACCCGGATTTCACGGATGCTGTGGGGCAGTTCACCGGCCTGACCCTGACTTACGTGCCCGCCGCCGACATTGGCATCACCGCCCTGTCGCCCAGTCTCGGAGTCGTCGACTCCAATGTCGCCACACGGGTGACGGTTACCAACCTGACGATGAATCCCGCCACGTTTACCGTGGTTGTCAGCAACGTGACCGCCGCCACCCTCATCGGTACGCAGACGGTGACCGCCCTGTCGGGCCGCGCGGTCACCAACCTGATCTTCAACTGGAGCGCGGCCGGATTGGTGATAGGCGAATACTCCCTCCGCGCCGTGGCGTCCACGCTCGTGAACGAAAGCGTCACGGCGAACAACAGCCTGACCGGCACGATTTTCCTGACTTCGGCGACGGCAGGCGACCTGGCGATCACCGAGCTTTCACCGTCCGTCGGAGTCCGGAACGCCTTCGTCCCAGTTACCGTCACGGTAACGAATGTCATGTCCGACGCGACGGGGCCGTTCACGATTCTGCTGACTGGGTTGCCAGCCGCAAGCCTGACGGAATACTCGAATACCTGGCGGGTTGCGGCCAGCGCCGACGATGCCGAGGAGGACGTCGCAGAACAAGCGGTGTCGATTTCCAGCTCTGACCTTGAGCTGGCGTTCGATGGCGACAAGCAGCAGATCGTCGGAATCCGGTTCCGAAACGTGGGCATACCGACCAACGCCACCATTGTCGCCGCCAGCATTCAGTTCGCCGGTCGAACGAACGACACCCTCAACCTCAATCCCATCGCGCTGACCATCAAGGGGCAGGCGGCTGACAATGCCGCAGTCTTCACCGCGACCGCATCGGGTATTTCGTCCCGTCCTGACACCGCCGCCTCTGTGGCCTGGTCGCCTGCGAACTGGGGCAACGGCGAGAGCGGGAACAACGCTCGGACTCCGGACCTGAAGAATGTGGTGCAGGAGATCGTGGGCCGTGCCGGCTGGGCTGCGAGTAATGCGCTGGTCTTCAAGATCACAGGGTCGGGCGGCCGGAGGGCGTGGTCGTACAACGGCAGAGCGAGCGCCGCACCGCAACTGTTGGTTCAATGGAATACTGGCGTTCCCTCCATCACCAGTATACAGGTCGCCAACCTGGCCGGACAGGCAGAGACTAATGTCGTCTTTACCTGGAACACCATCGGTCTGACCGCGGGAGTTTATCAGGCGAGCGCCATGGCGGGGCCGCTGGTGACGGAAGTTCATACCTCGGACAACACCCTGGCCCGGAGCATCACGCTCCGCAACGCGATCCACGATCTGGCCGTGCACTCGGTCTCCATCACCCCCGTCGTGCCCCCGAATGTGATCACCAACGTCATCGTCACCGTCACGAACCTGGGCGACGTGGCCGAAAGCGCCGCCTTGGTGTTGCGGGATATTACCGCCACACCGATCACCAACGCGACGCGCTTCGTCAACGCCCTGCCTGCCGGCGCCCGCACGAACCTGGTGTGCACATGGAACACGACGACGAACGCCGTGTTCGCCTTGGGATACCACACTCTTCAGGCGACTCTGGCGGCGGTGCCCGGCGAAACGAGCCTGGCGGACAATTCCAGGCAGTTACAGGTGATCGTGGCCAGTGGCATGACCACGAACACTCTCGTGGCGAAGAACTCTGTCTGGAGGTTCCTCGACCAGGGGCTCGACCTGGCGGCGGCGCCGTGGCAGGGATCCGACTATTACGATGGGTTCTGGGACACGGGGGCCGCGCCGCTGGGGTATGAACTTCCCGGAATGGCCACCACCATCGGGTACGGCGGCGTCTCCAGCAATCGCCAGGTGACCACCTATTTCCGTCGCGAGTTCACGATGGACTTTCCTCCGGCGACGCTTGCGGGCCGCGTCATGCGCACTCACAGCGTGGTCCTCTACCTGAATGGTATCGAGATCGCCCGTCAGAACCTGCCACCGGGAGCCGTGGGGTATGACACCTTGGCGAGCAATACCGTTTCTGGCGCGGCGGCGACCAACTATTTCGAATTTGCCGTGCCGCCCTCCGCGCTGGTCGTGGGACGGAACCTGATCACCGCCGAGTTGCATCTGGCGGCGGTCACGAACACGACTGCTGGATTCGCGCTCGAGCTCACCTCGGTGAACCCGACCATTCCGCTCACCCCCTTGGTTGCCGCGACGGCCATCGCGCCCGCCGGTCCCGTGCAATCCGGAGACCGTCTCGCGGTATCCATCGCGCTCGTCAACAATGGCAACACGGCCACGTCCTGTCTCGTGTTGCTCAAGGATGCGACAACAGGAGAGGTGCTTGCCTCGCAGACCGTGGCGACGCTGGCGTCGGGTGAACGCACGACCGTCCAGTTGACCTGGCCCACGTTCGGTGCGACAACGGGCACCCGCACCTTGCAGGCGGTAACCGTCATCAACGGCGTCACCAACCTGGCCGGCGTTGCTCTGGCGCCGGTAACGGTTTTGGCTCCGGAGTTTGCCGCCCGCGCCGTCAATGCCATCGGATCGATTGGAGGGCGCTGCAATGCGGTCGCTGTTGACGGTCGCCACGTGTATCTGGGTTGTGGCGCCACGCTTGAAATATGGGATGCGATCCTTCCCGCCTCCCCGGTTCGCCTCGGCGCGGTCCGCCTGCCCGGCCTCATCGAGGACGTGGTGGCGCGGTCCAACTGGGTGTACGTCGCTGCCGGGGCGGCCGGCGTGCAAGTCGTGGACGTGGCGACGGCGAGCCAACCCATGCACCGCGCCACCTTCGATAGCACCGGTCATGCCCGGCAGTTGGCGCTGACCGGCGACCTCCTTTATGTGGCCGATGTGCTTGGCGGCGTGCGCATACTGAATGTGGCCAATCCGGCCGCACCGGTGCTGACGGGTGCGTATCAGACGGAAGGGCCCGCGCAAACGGTCACGCTCGCAGGCTCGACTCTGATCGTGCTGGACAGCTATCGGGGCTTGCAGGTGCTTGACGTCTCCACCCCTGCGGCGCTGGTCGCGACCGGTTTCCTCAGTCGCGTGACGGCCGGCCTTGCCGCGGCGATGGCCGGCAATGCGGTGCTGGTCACCGAGGCCAATGCGGGAGTGTTCCGCATCGACCTCACGGCGCCTTCCGCGCCGGTCGCCGTCACCAATACGTTGTTGCCCTCCTCCGGGCGGGGGGTGGCGATATCAGGTTCGACGCTCTACGTGGCGGCGGGAGCGACGGGTTTGTTGACGCTCGACGCCACCACCCTTGCGCTGAACGCCACAACCGCCGTGGGCGGCGAGGCGAGCGATGTCGCGGTGTCGGGCAATACCCTCTATGTTGCCGCCGGGTTCGCCGGATGCCGCTCGCTTGACATCGCCTCACCGCTCTCGCCGCAGCCCCTCGCCACGTATGCGACCGGCGCTCGTGCGGTCGATGCCGACATGTCTGGTCCCGCCCTGTTCGTGGCGGCCGATGAGGGCGGTTTCCAGGTGCATAGTCTGACCAATCTGGCCATGCCGACTTGGCTCACCACGGTGGCCACCTCCACCAACCCGCGGTGCCTGATGGTGTCGGGTTCGTTGGCCTATGTGGCCGAGGCGCTGGGCGGATTGAAGATCTACAACGTCACGGACCCTGCGGCTCCGACCCTGGTTGGCGCCGATCCGGGCAGCGGTCTGGTTACCATTCGCCGTCTGGCCCTTTCCGGGACACGCCTGGCCATGACCGATGGACGCCAGATCAGCCTGCTCGATGTCTCCAACCCGGCGGTTCCCGTGCTGTTGGCGACCAATGTCCTGTCCGGTTACATTTTCGATCTGGCCGCCAATGGCACCAATGTCTTCGCGGCGTGCGGAGGGTCCGGTCTCCGCATCCTGAACAATAACGATCTGGGCACGGTTGGTGCCTTCTCAACAGCGCCGGCTCCTGTGGCCACCGTTAGCGTCAATGGCCCGTATGCCTATATCGGTGACGGCCGCGCCACCTTCCGCACCTTGAACATCACGAATCCTTCGGCTCCGACCATCGTTCAGGCTTCTTCAGGACAAGGCTTTGGCATCGCTTCGGCGGGGCCGTTGGTCTATATGGTGGACGCGCGCCATCAGGGGGCTGTTCTGAATGTTTCGGCGCCTCTCACGCCCGTCGCCGGCCTGAGTCTCTCCAACCTGACGCTCGGTCTGCGTGTCCGCGCCCAGGGAGGTGTGGTGCTCACGGCGGAAGACGAGGCCGGACTGGGCGTCTTCAGCGCCAGTCCAAATGACATCAACCTCAACGGCCTGCCCGATACCGTTGACCAGCAGATCGTTGACGCC
>CAYOIT010000178.1:0-7282 GCA_964404035.1 uncultured Verrucomicrobiota bacterium
GACCTGTTTCCCGTAAGCCAGTTCCACAGCGGTTGACCAGCACCCGAAGGCGGCGAAGTAGTCGTGGACGAACGGACAAGCCTCGTTATGGGGCCGGAGCTTTCGCAGTTCTCGTGTTGTCCTGATCCTGTGGGTTACAAGGTAGTCCAGAAGGGCTTGAGGCGACAGTTTTGACCGTTTTCGGCTACGGTATGGGCCTCGGTGGCATGGTTTCAACCGCACGAGACACCGTTCACTGGGCAACAGGGCGAGTAATCTTTCCACGTCCATCGCGACACCTCCTCATTTTGGGCCTCTGTAATTGGGTTAAATATCAAGGAATATAGCCAGTTAAGACCGAGTAAATGGCTCGAATGGAAGCAGATTTCAGCATGAAGAAACTCAAAGAAAAAATGCGATTAATTTTCGGCAACGTAATTTTCTGAAGTTATTTTTGAAGTTTTCGCGGGTCAACGGCATGAGTGAAAAGCTCATCAGGATATAAATCTTTGTCTGTTTTTTCAAACATGACGGGGGCGGAGAGTAGAATGGCCTTGGATACGAAAGGCCCCGTGGCCAGAAAAAGTGAGGCCTCTTCCATATCCGGACGAGGTTTCGGCAATGTATGGGTGGAGAACAAATAATGAGCAAGGTTACAGAACAACTTTCGGATTCGGTGCATGCCGAGATCAAACGGCAGGCTTTCGAGCGGCCTGCACTGCTTTTGGCCGAGGATCGTGACGCGATCTTGGCATCCATTGGGGTAGAACACCAAGTCGAGGCGGAACTGGCGTTGAATGATCGGGTGGACGTGCAGGAACAAGCGGTACGGGACTGGCGTGATCAAGTCCTTCTGCGGATTCTGACCGTATCTGAATCGCTGCTCAAAGGCGGCGTGAGTATCGATCCGCAGCGGCCCATGGCGGATGATTGGCTGGAGACCGAACAGGCGGCGGTATACCTGAACCTGACCCCCAAGACCGTCCGTGAGGGGGCCGTAAAGGGCACGTTGCCGGGGCATAAGTACCCCTTGAACTCTCGGCGGGGTCGGTGGCGTTTTAAGCGGGATGAACTGGATTCATGGCTGTCAAGGAAGCCACGGGTGCGGCCTACGAAGGGTATATCGGCATGGTGAACGGGAATACCAAGTATTCCGAGACGTTTCGCCGAGGACGAATCTGGCTCGGGAAACGGATTGATACGGGCGTCTGGTATCTGAAGTACAAGGTGCCGTCCACGGGTCAAATCAGGGAACGATCTGCCAGCACGGTTGTTAAACGAGACGCAATCCACGAGGCCGATCTGCTGGCGGATCAACTGGTCAACCAAAAATATGGCGTGGCAGACGGATCAATTCCGGTGTCAATTTTGATTGAGAAGTTCATCAAAGCCAAGACGGGACGGGTCAAAGACAAGACTTTGAGCCGTCTCAAGACAACCATCTCCAGTTTCAGTCAATGGCTCGCAGAGTATCACCCAGACATCCGCTTCGCTCGCAATGTAACTTCAGAGATCATTCGACATTTTCAGGCTGACCGTAAGGACGCTGGTTTGAGCCTTCGGAGCGTCAACAATGACATTATGAACTTGCACACAGCCTTTCGATGGGCGGTGCGTGAATGTCTTCTTGCGAAAAGTCCCGCAGACTACTCCAAGAAGGGTAACATTGATCGTTTCAAAGTGCCCCGGTTTGAACCCGCTGTCTACTCGGATGGCGAGGTCGTCGCGATGATTGCACTTGCCGAGGCTACGGGGGATTTGCTGACCCGTGACCTGATCGTTGTTTTTGCTGGGACGGGAATGAGGTTTGAAGAGTTGGCACATCTCAAACCTTCGTCCATTATCTGGAATTCCGCTATCCCGATGATCGAGGTAAGGGCACAGAAAGACTGGTCACCGAAAGACACCTTCGAGGTCAAACTGATCCCGATGCTGCCGGAGGTTGAGTCGGTGTTACGTCGCCGATGTTCAGAGTGTAAGTCAACTGGCGAGTTTATCTTCAAGAACACAGTTGGCCGAAAAATCCACGTCAACAGGGCAAGAGAGCGACTTCAGAAGCTTTTCCCCAAGGTCGGCATCGGCGATGACAGGCGGCTTCACTGGCATTCGTTCCGGAACTACTTTGTCATTTACTGTCTAAGGAAAGGGGTTGCGGTCAACGCAATCATGCAATGGACAGGGCATGATTCTGCGGCAATGGTATTACATTACGCACGGGCAATCCTGCATGACGATACCCAGACGGAGTTCAGGAAACTGACCGAGGATAGGGGAAAATCAGGGGAACAGGAATTGCAGGTTGCTGAAAAGGGCTGATTTATTGGGCTTTTTGAATGGTAATTGGAGCGGGTGACGGGAATCGAACCCGTGTGACCAGCTTGGAAGGCTGGAGCTTTACCACTAAGCAACACCCGCGGGGATGAACAGAACGGGTTTATACTGCCGTGAAGCGCTGTTTTTGTCAAGAAAGGAGCGGGGGCCCGGCTTGGGGCGCCGGGCGCATTTGCGATAACAAATGGTGTAGCTTCGCTTGCGAAGCCCGCCGAGTGGAGGCGCCGGACTGGCGGGCGCCGCAAGCAGCGCCCCTACACCGGGCATGTGGAGGCGCCGGGCTGCGCAGGCCTTCCCTCTGAATTTTGTAACAACCGGCATTTTTTCGCTTGATGGATGATCCGGAATGGGTGCAATATATTCCCCAGACATTGCCGGACGGTCCCTGCTCCAAAGCAGAAGGACCGATTATGACTGATTCCGAATCGCCTGTTTCTCCCTCCGCGCCCGAAACGCGCAAGCTCACCTACAACGACCGGCTGACGTTTTATCATCCCACCCAGGCCGGAAGCGGCGCTGCCGTGCGGCTCGCGTTCCGCCTGCGCCGGCCCGAGGAGGAGCGCGACAGCTGCTTCTTCCTCGAGATGGCCAAGCAGAAGACCGCCCCCTCGCGCAGCGCCGATGGCGCCCGCACCGCCGCCACGTTCGACTGGCAGAACCGGGCGGTGGTGAAGATCGACTTCCTCGACGCCGGGGAAATGCTGACCGTGCTGGAAGGCAAGGCCGAGCAGATCCGGGGCGGGAAGGGGCTGTACCACGATTCCGGGGAGTCCACCACGATCATCGGGTTCCGGAAGAACGCCGACCCGGCGGGATATTCGCTGGATATCTCGCGGAAGAGCAAGGCCGACGGGAAGGAAGCCTTCAAGGGGTATATCCTGCTTTCCGAGGCGGAGGGAATCGGGATGCGCTGCATGCTCCAACAGGGCTTGAGCGTGCTGGCGTTTGCCAACCTCGTGAGCCGGCTGCTCTATCCGGCGGGAAGTCTGTAGGACTGTGAAACTACCCCTCGTACTCGCACTTCGTACTCGTACGCGTACTCGATTCGAGGCGGGTATGAGGGGACTTTTAGGCTCCTACAAATAGGCTTGGCGCGGGGGGGCGGCCGGCATAGGATGGGGTTTTGTGTAAGCGATGGCAGGGAAGCCGGGAAACGGAGACTTTCATGGGCGTTGATCAGGCGCGACTGGATTGGGTTAATCGCCACGTCTGGCTGGCGGGCTGCGATCTTGTGACGGAACGCGAGCAGGCGCGGGACGAGGGACGCGACCTGCGGACCGTGGAGACGGAATTTGACTGCCTGCTGGCCGTTGACGGCGGCGGCAAGGCGGCGGGCGGCAAGCGCGATGAGAAATGGCTGGATGCGGCCTTTTCCCTGATCGACCGCGTCCAGGCCTTGCCCTTCCGGAAGGATTACCCCTACAGTGAGCCCAGCGACCTGGCCGGCATCCGCTCGGCCCGGCTCTCACGACCGAAACTGAAAGCCTGGAAGGGGAATCGCGAACAGTTCCTCCGCCGCCTGCACGGCGGTTGGCTGGGCCGCATCTGCGGTTGCCTGCTGGGCAAGCCGGTCGAAGGCGCCCGGCGCGCCGACATCCGGACCTGGGGCGAGGCGACGCGCAACTGGCCCCTGCACGGGTATTGGGCCATGCCCACGTCAGCCCAGGGGGAGGCGATGGAGGCGAAGGGGTGCAAATGGAAGGTCGCCTCCTGGCGCAAGCCGATGCTCGCCGGCGGCATCCGCCGGATGGTGGAGGATGATGACACCAACTACACCGCCACCGGTTTTGCCATCGTGAAGCAGTACGGGGCGGCTTTCACGCCGCAGGATGTGGCGTCGTTCTGGGGGATGAACATCCCGATTTTCCACACCTGCACCGCGGAGCGCGTGGCGTACCGCAATTTTGTGATGGGCATCGTGCCCCCTCGGAGCGCCACGTTCCGCAATCCCTACCGGGAGTGGATCGGAGCCCAGATCCGGGCGGATTATTTCGGCTACGCGAATCCGGGCCAGCCGCAGCGCGCCGCCGAGTGGGCGTGGCGCGATGCGTCGATCAGTCACGTCAAGAACGGCATCTATGGCGAAATGTGGGTGGCCGCGATGCTGGCCGCGGCTTATGTGGAGAGCGATTGGACGGCGATCATCCGCGCCGGGCTGGCCCAGGTGCCGAAGCGCTGCCGGCTGAGCGAGGATGTCAAGAAGGTCCTGGCCTGGCATGCCGCGGGGGTGGCGTATGACGATGCCGTTGACCGGGTGCACGCGCAATGGAAGGAAAGCGTGGGCCATCATTGGTGCCACACCAATTCCAACGCCCAGATCGTGGCGCTGGGTCTGCTCTACGGCGGAGACGATTTCGGGAATACCCTGGCCTGCGCCGTCATGCCCGGCTTCGATACCGACTGCAATGGCGCCACCTGCGGCAGCCTGTGGGGCGTCAAAAACGGGGTCAACGCCATCCCGGCAAGCTGGACCCGCCCGCTGCGCGACCGGTTAAGCACCGGCGTGGCCGGCTACTACGATGTGAAGATCAGTCAAATGGCCGGGGAGATGGTGGATGTGGCGCTTAAGAACATGGAATAGGGCGTTATGCTCGCGAAGCGGGTAGGGCGAGGACTCCGGCCGAGCCGTGATGGGAATGGCACGGCGGGCGGCTCACCGGGACGGTTCGCCCTACCTGAATTTCGCACCTGTATTTGTGCGAAGCGGGTAGGGCGAGGCGTCCCGCCGAGCCGCGATGGGAATGGCGCGGCGGGCGGCTCACCGGGACGGTTCGCCCCACCTGAATCTCGCACCTGTATTTGCGCGAAGCGGGTAGGGCGAGGCGTCCCGCCGAGCCGTGATGGGAATGGCACGGCGGGCGGCTCAGCCGGAGGCTTCGCCCTACCCGCTTCGCGAATGAATTTGCACAATGGGAGAAGGTGAATATGAAGCGGATCATCATGGCGGTTTTGCTGGCGGCCGTGACCGGATCGGCTTCCGCGGCGGATCCCGCCTGCTTTCTGAAGGAAGGCGACGTCTGGGTGTTCCACGGCGACAGCATCACCCACGCAGACACCTACCGCCGGCTGGTCGAGCAGGTGTTCCGCCATTACCATCCCGATGCCAAGGTGGCGTTCGTCCAGGCCGGTGTGTGGGGCAGTTCCTCTTCTGACGCTGTGGCCCGGATGAAGGCGGAGGGCAGGAAGCCCACGGTGGTGTCGCTGATGACCGGCATGAACAACGCCATCAACAGCCAGTGGACCAAGGGCATGCCGCGCGAGAAACCCCTCGACGCCTATCGCAAGGATCTGACCGCTTTCGTGCGAAAGAATAAGGAGGCGGGTGCGGCGGTGATCCTGATGAGCCCCACGCTGACCGACGAGACCTGTCGCCGCACGTTCTTCCGGATCGCCGGCGGCACGGAATACCTGCGGGACTGCCGCGACATCGCAAATGAGGTGGCGGCTGCGGAGGGGGCCTTTTACGTGCCCGTCCAGGAGGAGTTCGAGGCGTTCCAGGAGTCGCTCGGACCGAGGCAGCGCCTGCGCCCGGATGGCGTGCATCCCGCCAGCCTGGGCGAATACCGGATCGGCCGCTCCCTGTGCGAGTGGCTGAACCTGGACGGCCCGCTGGCCGGCGACGCCCGCGCCCTGGCCGCTCCCGCGAAACGGCTGCCCGTAACCTTGTCCGTGGTTGACCGCCGCCTGCCGCCTTCAGCGTCCGGACTGTCGTTTACGCTCACGCCCGCGGCCGCTTTCACGGGCGATGTGAAGCTGGCGTGGAGCCTGGGCGAGCTGCGCGGGGGCGACACGGTGGCGGTGACGGGGAAGACGAGTTGGAGCCTTTCGCCGCCCGCGGGGCTGCCGTTCCCGGGGCTGGGCCAATCCACGAATCTCCTGATCGATATGCGGGCGGGGGGACAGTCGGCCTTGTGCGTGGTGGACCTGGCGACGGTGCCGGTCCTGCATGTCGTCAGCAATATGCTTTCCGGGACGGTGGAAAGCGCCGTGGAGCGGCCCGAAGGGAAACGGGTGGCCGACTGGCGGCTGGAGGCGAATGGGGCGGCGCTGGATCTTGTGGCGGAGGTGGTGGACAGCCAGAACGAGTGCTCGTCGGAATGGGCCTACGGGCGGGACGGGCTGACCCTGTTCCTGGATCTGCGGCCGGCCGACCGGTTCGGCGACATCAATCTGGATGACGACGTCCACCAGGTGATGGTTAATTATTATGAGCAACCTTTTGTCTCCGCCGTCTTCCGCCCCTGGCTGGGGGCGGGGCTCGACAACGCGGCCGTTTGCGGCGGGGAGAAGACGGCGGCCGGTTACCGGATCCGCCTGCGGCTGTCAAACCGCCTGAACCTGCAGGAGCCGTTTGCCCTGGACAAGCGCGACTTCCTGGGGCTGGCGCTGGCGGTCACGGACGCGGATCCGGATGCCGGCGGGAAGGCTCAGGTCGTCATGCATGAGGGGTATCCGGTCGAGCGGGCGCGGGATCAATTCGCCAATAGCATGTCGATCATCGATTTGAAAAACAAGTGGCCTGGCGACCGGGCCGTGAATGCGTCTGTGTTTCCCCTAATCGGAGTGAATGGCCCATGAAAACGGTTCTGTCGGTTGTGTGCGGTGCTCTTTTTCTGTCTGCGTGTCGGGTCCAGGCGGCGGGCCTGGACGTTCAATATTCCCAGGACGGCATCGCGTCCGTCAAATGGGGCGGCACGGAGGTGCTGGCTGGCGGTTTGTTCAAGGTGGAGCGCTCGGCCGTGGTGGTGTCCGAGGACCAGCCGCCCGTTCCCGTTGACCAGTACGGGGAGCCCGTTTTCGACAAGGCCGGCAAGCGGGTAGACATCCGCTATCCCTGGGGAAAGGCTGTCTGCACCTATCGCAGCGAGGGCAACCGGCTGGCGATGGAAGTGACCTTCCGTAGCATGACTAACGCGCCCCTGACCGGGCTGGCGGGCACCCTGATGGAGCTGCGCCTGCCGGGCCAGGCGAA
>CAYOIT010000178.1:7382-8659 GCA_964404035.1 uncultured Verrucomicrobiota bacterium
TTCGGCCAGGCGGGGAGCGACCTGAAAACGCTGGCTGGCGACCTTTATGAAAAGTTTGCCGCCCTTTATCCCCGCACGCTGAAGTGGGACGACCATCGCGTGATCGCCATGATCATGGTGGCCAGCGCGGGGGAGATGCACAAGTCGCCCGGCAACCCGCGCGGCTGGCTGAACGAGCCCAAGCTGGTGGTGACGAACGAGGCGGGGCGCGCGGCGTTCCGGACGCAGATGCTGGCCCAGGCCGACCGGTGCGTGAAGACGATGAAGGCGATGGACGCGCAGGGCGGGATTGTCTGGGATGTGGAGGGAGAACAATATGGGAACATCACGTTCGTGGGCGACCCCCGGATGCTGCCCGAGCTGGCGCCGGAGATGGACGAGGTGGCCGACGCCTATTTCCAGAAGTTCAGGGACGCGGGGCTGAAGACGGGCGTGTGCATCCGGCCGTCCAAAATCGTGCCCGACTGGGAGAAGAAGGCGGTCTGGCGCCACCGGAACATGGGGTTCGACGTGGCGGCGGAGATGATCGACAAGATTACCTACGCGAAGAAGCGATGGGGTTGCACGCTGTTCTATATCGACACGAATTACGCCTGGGGCTGGACGTGGGACAAGAAGCCGGTGAGCTGGATGCTGCGCGCGGAGGTGATCCGCAAGCTGCATGAGGCGCATCCGGACGTGCTGATCATTCCGGAGTTCCAGAACCTGGCCTATTGGGCGTATGGCAGCGGGTACAAGGAGTTGCGCGAGCATGCCTTTGGCGGCTATGCGGCGATTCCCGAGCGCGCGCTGCTGGCCTACCCCGACGCGTTCGCGGTGCTGAATGTGCCCGAAGGCAAGATTGACGAGCGGCGCGAGGAGCTGGTGCGGTCGGTGGCTCGCGGCGACATCCTGATGACTTATGGCTGGTTCGGCGCGAAGGTGAACGAGAAGGTCGCCGATATCTACAAGGCCGCCGGCAGGTAACTGGCCCATGCAGTGCCTGATAGCCTGCTGAATAAGACAACCGTAAACTCGAATGGTGTAGGGGCTTCGCTTGCGAAGCCCGCCGAGTGGAGGCGCCGGACTTGCGGGCGCCGCAAGCAGCGCCCCTACACTTGCGCTTGCCTTCCCCCTTCAGCAGAGGCACCCGCTGATCACTTCTTTTCAGGAACCTCCTTGTTTTGGCCAGTTGCTTGTGCGAGCATGAGTCCAGCAGACGAAAGGGAATAGGATGAAGAAGGAATCGCTCGATTTTCTCCGCGCCATGCTCAACACCCCGAGCCCGTCCGGCTATG
>CAYOIT010000179.1:0-8628 GCA_964404035.1 uncultured Verrucomicrobiota bacterium
TTCCCTTCCGCTACCAGCAGACCGGCTCGCCGTTCGAGTACGAGCTGGTCCGGATGCTCTACACGATGAAGCGGGAGCAGGATGTGAAACGGTAGGGATGCCGCGGTAGAGGTGCGTTCCTGCCTGGGTGTAGTAGATGCCAGTGTGTGGGTCTGGCGGCTATGGCTGAGCAAAAAGGAGTACATACATGACGACGACGAAATGCGCGAACGTGGTGGCGGTGGGTGTTGCAGCGGCACTGGCGTTGGGGGCGATCGCCTCGAAGGGTGAATCATCCTCGGTAGTCGTTGTGAAGGAAGGCGTGCCGGGAGGGGTCAGGGTCGATACGGTCACGGTCACAGCCAAGGTGACGGCCGTCGACGCCACCAATCGCCTGGTCAGCATCGAGCGACAGGACGGGGTGAAGAGAACCATCAAGTGCGGGCCGGAGGTTGTCAATTTCGGGCAGATCAAGGTCGGCGACGAAGTCAGCCTCACGGTGGCCGAGTCGCTCGTGGTGTTCCTCACCAAGGGCAGTGAACAGGCGACGGTCGCTGTCTCCGGGGCCGCCGTCGCAGCCCCCGAGGGCGAAAAGCCGGGCCTCGTGGTGGAGGGTACCGTGGAGGTGAAGACCACGGTGAAGGCCCTGGACGTGGAGGGGCACAAGGCCACGCTGGAGTTTCCCAACGGGGCCTCGCAGGCCGTTGACGTCCGCAAGGACGTGGATTTGACCCAGGTGCAGGTCGGCGACACGGTGACCATCCGCATGACCGAAGCGGTGGCCATCCGGGTGGATGAGAAGCCGTAGGCCGGCGCCCCCGCGAGAGGTGGAGAGCGTGTCCGCGAGAAACGACGAGCCTGATAGCCGCGAGTGCGTTGAGCGTCTGCAGTTTGAGACGCTTCTGGGCGAACTGTCGGCGAGGTTCGTCAATGTGCCCGCGGATCAGGTGGACGCCGAGATCGAGAATGCCCAGCGTCGTATCTGCGATTGCCTCGGGCTGGATCTCTGCTCGCTGTGGCAGCGGGAGTCCGAATCGCCCGGGTCCCTGGTCCTGACCCATCACTACCGGCGTCTGGACGGTCCTTCGATTCCCACGGGTATGCGGGGAGACGAGCACTTCCCGTGGGCTCTCGGCGAACTGCTTGCAGGCCGGCGTGTCGTCATATCTTCGCTCGACGAGGCACCGAAGGGCATCGAGCCCGATCTGGCGGCGTGGCAGCAGTTTGGCCTTAGAGACGCATTGTGCTTCCCGCTGTCCGCAGGGGGTGGCGTTCCCTTCGGAGCTCTTTCCTTCCACGACCTGGTAACCGCGCGCACCTGGTCGGAGCCGGTGATCCAACGGCTCGAACTGGTCACCGAGGTGTTTGCCAACGCGCTTGCCCGCCGGCGCTTTGAGCAGGTGCTGCGGGAGAGCGAGGAACTCAGCCGCGCCTCGTTCGAGCAAGCGGCAATGGGTCTCGCCCATGTCGGGTTCGACGGCCACTTTCTGCGCGTGAATGACAGGCTTTGTGCCATCGTTGGCTACTCGCGTGAAGAACTGCTCAAACTGACGTTCCAGGACATCACCCACCCGGAAGACCTGGATAAGGATCTCAGCCAGGTGCACCGGGTTCTGTCCGGCGAGGTCAGCAACTACGCGATGGAGAAGCGGTACTTTCGCAAGGACCGCTCCATCGTCTGGATCAACCTGACCGTCTCCCTGATTCGCAGGGCCTCGGGCGAGCCGATACACTTCTTTTCGGTTATCGAAGACATCACCGGGCAAAAGGTGGTGGCGCAGAAGCTGAAGGAGACATTGGATGAGGTCCAGCGTCTGCGCGACCGGCTTCAGAAGGAGAACGTCTACCTGCGCGACCAGATGCGCGTCGAGTCCGGCCACGGCGCCATAGTCGGCGAAAGCGAGCCGGTCCACAGGATGCTGGCCTTGATAGAGAAGGTCGCCCCCACGGATTCCGCGGTGCTGATCACTGGGGAGACGGGCACCGGCAAGGAGTTGCTCGCCCAGGCCATTCACGACCTGAGTTCCCGGAAGGCAAAGACGATGGTCAAGGTCAACTGCGCTGCGCTGCCTGCCCCCCTGATCGAGAGCGAACTGTTCGGTCGCGAGAAGGGCGCCTACACGGGCGCCATGACCCAACAGGTGGGCCGGTTCGAGATCGCAAACGGCTCGACCATCTTCCTCGACGAGATTGGGGACCTCCCCCTGGATCTCCAAGTCAAGTTGCTGCGCGTCCTGCAGGATGGCCAATATGAGCGACTGGGCAGCAATCGCTCCTTCAAGGCCGATGCCCGGGTGATTGCCGCGACGAATCGTGATCTGGCCACCATGGTGCGGGAGGGGCGTTTCCGGGAAGACCTGTTCCACCGCCTGAACGTCTTCCCGATCGAGGTTCCTCCGCTGCGCTCGCGAATCACCGATATTCCGCTGCTGGCGTGGACGTTCGTCCAGGAATTCAATACGAAGATGGGGCGGTCGATCGAGTCCGTCCCCAAGTTGAGCATGGAGCGACTCAAGGAGTGCCCTTGGCCGGGGAACGTGCGGGAGCTCAGGAATGTGATTGAACGGGCCATGATCGTGAGCGAAGGCCGTTCTCTGAGAATAGACCTGCCGCAGGGATCATCTTCCTCGGCGTCCCAGCCGTCGACGCTCGAGGCCGTCGAGCGCCAGCACATCCTCGCCGTGCTGGCACACACCCATTGGCGGATCAGCGGCAAGGGCGGCGCAGCTGAAGTCCTCGCGCTTGTGCCCACAACGCTTCACTCCCGGATGAAGAAGCTCGGGATATCGCGGCCTGATCGGAACGGCGCGTAGTCA
The DNA here is from genome assembly GCA_964404035.1 of uncultured Verrucomicrobiota bacterium. Classification (GTDB taxonomy): domain Bacteria; phylum Verrucomicrobiota; class Kiritimatiellia; order CAIKKV01; family CAITUY01; genus CAMBRF01. The sequence continues at coordinate 2,796 of CAYOIT010000179.1, forward strand.
GGCGCTGCTTCCGACCCCAATCGCAATCCATTCCCGAGGGGGTAGGGATCACGATCAAGATAACGAGGGGTTACCAGAGCACCGACGCGGCCATGACGAACGTGTCCGAATCGGACCCGGTGTCTTCCTGAGTTTGGCTGTTGAGATAGCCGAGTTTGATTCCTACGGCGCGGCTGACAGGAAACCCGACGCTGGCACCCGTCAGCAGGTTTCCCTTCGTGTCGTCCTTGGGCGTGCCGTTGATCGTCGATTTGCCCCCGAACCCGTACCCCGTGCCGCCACTCACCCACAACCCGGGGCGGAACGTGTACGCCAGATGCCCCTGCAGCATATACAGCGGATCCTGTTCGCGGCGATTCCCGTTCCAGAAGTCATTGTTGTCGGTGAAGAACGCCACCGATCCCGTGATCTCGGACAGCCACTTTCCGTGGGTGCGCTCCACGCCGAGTTCCGGGCGAAGCGTGTAGCGGTTCTCGCCCAGGTTTAGCAACTTGTCATCGTAGTATTCCCCCAGCGGCGCCTGCATGTTCAGCGCTGCGCCCACGATGGTCGCGTCCTGGTGCGCATCCCGGTACTCGGAATATGCGGCGCCTTTCAGTGGCGGCGCGCCGACCAGGTTCACGGCGAAGCGGGCCACCGGGTCCGCGAACCCCTCCCGTGTTGCGGAGGCGGGCTCCCCCTGCAACAGCCCGTTCCACTCTGCGTGCTGATAGGGAACTCCGACCTCCATGCGCGCGGAATGATCAAGCAGTCCGAAGGTCCGGATGTACTTGGCGGCGGTGGTTTGCAGGTCGAGTGTAACGTCATCGAGTTGCAGCACGGGATCGAGGTGGACGTCGGCCTCGGTCACGGCATAGCCGACCCCGGCGAAGTTGACGTCCACGGGCAGATGACTCCAGCGGCGCGGTTCAAGGTCCTGACCGGCGACGGGCCGTGCGGTGAACAGCACCAGCAGGGCAGCGGCGAGCCCGTGGCGAGCCAGGCGCCGCTGAAGCGAGCGAGCAAGCGGAGAGAGGCAGGGCGTCTGCCGCGCCGCGGAGCGGTGGCCATCGAGGGTGTCAACTGTATTGCTCAAGAGAACGCTCCGGCGATGAGTCCGTCGGGCCGATGCAGGATGCGCGCAGCAAGAAGGTGTCCGACGGGGCTACACCAAACCCAGTAGTTAGACCACCCGGTAGAGGAGTTTCAAGGAAAACCACCGCAATGGGCGCATCTACGCTTCGTCGCCAATGGCGGCTGGGGGTGTTCCCATGCCCGCCTGCCTGAGCCCGCGTTGTACCGGTACAGCAGGCGCTACGAGCCTGCTGGTTCACGCCTCTGTCAGCGCGTTAGTTCCTCCTACGAGCTGAGCGCTACTGAGGACATAGGCCCGCGCTTTACCCCTCCGAGCCTCGCCAAAACTCCGTCCTTAAATGACGATATATCGTACAAGTGGCGATATATCGTCTACTGGTTGTGTGTGGGCGCTGCGCTGGCATCTTAATGATGTGACTGTAAGTCGCTATGGATTGGATGGTTGTGCGTACTTATCTGGCGATCTAACCACGTGGCACGCGTAGTGCGACTAGATGCCGCATGTCCGGGAACGAACGATCAGTGTTCGTGACGTGTTCGATTGACATGCGCTTCCTGCGTAGCGAGCTGGCTCAAGGCGTCCAGCTCCTGGTTTCGGCCGTCGAACCCACTGAAGCGACTCCGGGATGCAAGAAGTGCTCAGTGGCCCGCGATGCGGCCGATGACGGAGTCGTTCACTACAACGAGGCGTGGGACTCGGACGCTGCCTTTCAACGGCACCTGCATTCCGAAGCGTTCCATCGCGTGCTTCTGGCGATGGACATGTGCAGTGAAGAGCCCAAGGTGACGGTCGGTGACCTCAGGGGGCGGAGCGGCATCGCCTACCTGGAGGAACTGCGAGGGGCAGACCCAGTCCACCCCATGAATAGGGAGCTGAGCGATGCAAGCCGGATGCGACATGAATGAAACCCCGCAAAAGCCAGCTGATGTGATGGCCACAGAGCGCACCCGAATGGCGGCGGACCGGACCCTCATGGCGTGGACCCGGACCTCTCTTTCCATGATCGGGTTCGGTTTCACCATCTTCAAGTTCCTGGAATCGATGCAGTCCAGAGAATCGGTGGCACAGACGATGAGGCCACACTCCCCGCGAGCCGCAGGCCTTACGCTGATCGGCATCGGTGTGTTCGCGCTGGTCGTCGCCTGCATTCAGCACTGGCGGTATGTCGGGAAGTTGAAGTCGGATCAGCCGTATCGGCCCTGGGATCTGGGTTTGGTCGTTGCCGCCATGATCGCGTGTCTTGGGCTGGCCATGTTCGTGAGCATTATTCTCAGGGCTGGGCCCTTGGGATGATCCTCTATTGGATCGCTGATAAAAGACGAGATAATTACCACGGATACCACGGATAGCACTGATATGAAATGGGTTGCGCTTTGTCATGTTGGCTTCCCCATCCGTGCCATCAGTGTAATCCGTGGTTGATTTTGGGTTGTGGGCGCAGCCCACTTTGGAAAGGAAAACACTATGAAAGTCATCATCGTTGGCGGCGTGGCGGGTGGGGCGTCCTGTGCGGCGCGCTTGCGCAGGCTGGACGAAAAGGCTGAGATCCTGATGGTCGAACGCGGGCCGTACGTTTCGTACGCGAACTGCGGACTTCCCTATCATGTCGGCGGCGTGATCGAGAAGGAGTCGAGCCTTCTCGTGGCCACGGAAGCGACGTTCCGCACGCAGTTTGCCATCGATGTGCGGACCCACTGCGAAGTAGTCGGCATCTCGGCCGCGAAGAAGACCGTGGACCTGAAAGACCACAAGACCGGCAAAGTCACGACCGAGAAATACGACAAGCTCGTGCTCTCGCCCGGCGCGGCCCCGATCCGCACCCCCCTGCCCGGTATTGATCTGCCCGGAATCTTTTCGGTGAGGACCGTGCCCGATGCCCGGGACATACGCGCGTGGCTGGCCCGGAACGATCTGCCCGGGATGGACCACTACACCGGCTGCCAAACGGAGATCAAAGCCAGGCGTGCGGTGGTGATCGGCGGCGGGTTCATCGGCTTGGAGATGGTCGAGAACCTGGTCCACCTGGGCGTCGAAGTCACGCTGATCGAGAAGATGAACCAGGTCATGCCCCCGCTCGATCCGGAGATTGCCCTGCTGGTCAAGCGCCGTCTCGAAAAGAATGGCGTCCGGGTGGAACTCGGCGATGGCGTGTCCGGCTTCAAGCAGGCCGCCAGCGGTTCGCTCGAAGTGCAGACGGAGTCCGGCAAAGTCCATCCGGCCGACATCGTGATCCTCGCCATCGGCGTGAAGCCCGAGACCGCGCTGGCGAAGATGGCCGGGATCGAGATCGGCCAGCGCGGAGGGATGCGCGTGGATGAACACATGCGCACCAACGTTCCGGACATCTTCGCCGTGGGCGATGCCGTCGAGGTCAGGGATTTCGTCACCGGGGAATGGGCGGTGATTGCTCTGGCCGGGCCGGCGAACCGGCAGGGCCGGATCGCGGCCGATGTAATCTGCGGGCGGGACTCCCGCTACCGCGGAACGCAGGGCACCTCGATCTGCCTCGTCTTCGGGGCTGCGGTGGCTTCGACCGGCGCCAGCGAGAAGGCCCTCGTCAGGAAGGGCGACAAGGATTACGAGAAGATCTACCTCTTCCCCAATTCACATGCAGGCTATTACCCAGGCGCCAAGATGCTGGCGATCAAGGTCCTGTTCCGGAAATCCAACGGCAAACTCCTCGGCGCGCAAGTGCTCGGGGATAAGGGCGTGACCAAGCGCATCGATTCCTTCGCCATGGCGATCCAGATGGGCTGCACCGTTTACGATCTGGAAGAATCCGAACTCTGCTACGCGCCGCCTTACGGCAGCGCGAAGGATCCCGTCAACTTTGCCGGGATGGTTGCGGCCGATGTTCTGCGCGGCGACATGCCGATCTGTCACTGGGATTCCGCCGAGGCGGAATTCCTTCTCGATGTGCGCAACCCGCCCGAACTGGCCGTGGAGGCGGTTCCGGGCGCGGTCAACATCCCGCTGCCGGAGCTGCGTGCGCGCCTGGGCGAGTTGCCGAAAGACCGCGAGATTCACGTCATCTGCCGCTCGGCCCAGCGCGCCTACTACGCAACGCGGATTCTGCTGCAGAACGGGTTCAAGGCGCGGAACATTTCCGGCGGCATGTTGTCGCGGTCGATGATCGTAACGAAGTAACCGAAAAAGGGAAGTGACTGCTCAAGAGAAACACTGGGGATTTGGATCTGGAACTCAGCCGAACCCAAGAACTGGATGCCGCTTCCTGGTTTCCTGAGTTCCAAATTGGTCCTGTTGCGATCGAGTCATAGGAGTGTCACGAAGGCGAAAGCAAGATGAAGAACGAAAGCGTAAAGAATTCTGGAACACAGGCAAAGGCAAGTAGCAAAGGAGAAAGCAGAATGAAGGCGGCAAATGTGAACCAGTCCACGGCAACGGTAAAGTCCGACAAGGCCCGGATCGATCGGCTGAAAGAACAACTCAGGAGCACGCCCAAGGATGTCGATTTCGAGCGGGTCAGGATCATGGCCGAGGTTTACGAGAACACCGCCGGTGATCAGCAGATCCTCCGTCGCGCCAAATTCTTCGCCACCCTGCTGGAGCGGAAAGCGTTGTATATCGATGACAATCTTTTTGTGGGCAGCATGGCGAGCACCGTCAACGGCATCTACACGTTCCCGGAGTGGAACATTGATTGGATGAAGGAAGAGAAGACCGTTGAGAAGTCGAAGACCTTGGAGGACCGGAAGGCGAACGAGTGGGCGCTCAATTACTGGGAAAAGCGCGCGATGAGGCCCCGGGTGCTGGAGATCTTCGAGAAGCGATATGGTTTTGATCCGAAACCGGTCTATCAGGCCGGCCTCATCGCTGAGTTCTTCAGTTGGCCGGGTGGCGGCGGCAACCTGAACTACCCCAAGATCTATAAAGAGGGTCTTGCGAGCATAATCAAGGACGTCAAAGAGCGGCAGATGGAGCTTGAGATGCGGTTGCCGAACGTCTCCAAGCTCTACTTCTACGAGGCCTGCCAAATCGTCATGAAGGCCATCATCCGCCTGTCTCACCGCTATGCCGAGTTGGCCCGGGACATGGCGGCAAAAGAGAGCGACGCCACCCGCAAGGCCGAACTGATCGCGATTGCCGAAACCTGCGAGTGGGTGCCCGAGCACCCGGCGCGCAATCTGCGCGAGGCCATGCAGTGCCACTTCCTCTGCCACCTGTGCGCTGAAATCGAGCAGATCGGCTGCGGTTACTCCGAAGCCTTCCTGGGCCAGAACATGGAACCCTTCTACCAGCGCGACAAGGCCGCCGGGCTCGTCACCTATGACGACGCGGTCTTCATGTTCGAGAACCTCGCGATCAAGCTGAACGAGATCAGCTACTACTACGGCGAGGAGGTGGCCAAGCAGAACTCGGCCGACCTGGGGCAGAGCATCACCCTCGGTGGCTATTCCGAGGACGGTGGAGATGCGACCGCGGAAATGGACTACGTGATCCTCGACGCCTGCGGCTACCTGGCGTTGCCCCAGCCTCCGCTGTCTGTTGCTGTCACCCCGTCCACACCGGGCAAGCTGATCGAGAAATGCTTCGATGTCATCGGCACCGGCCTGGGCATGCCTCAGTTCCTCAACGCCGAGGTGATGTTCAAGCGGGCCCTGCACCTCTGGGGCTACACCGAAAGGAAAGGCCATCTCCCGGTGGGGAAGGCCCGGCGCACCTGTGTCGGGGCCTGCGTGGGAAGCTACATCCCCTACGAGACCGGCCATCCGGTCGAAGGCCAGCCCAACCTGGGCA